>NZ_LT670846.1:1025865-1367821 GCF_900142435.1 Thermocrinis minervae | reverse complement strand
AGGGCTTTAGGGAGAGCTTGCAGTGAGAAGATGAAGGCGAAGGCACCACCCAGTATAGTCAGGATAGCAGAGGCAAGGTCTCCTATCCTCCTCCCAAATAAACCTACCAGTACAAAGCTAACTAAAGGTGAAAAAAGAATGAGACTTTCCATATTAACCTCTCATATCTGTTATTTCATCCGTAGAATCCACCTTTCTCAACCTAAAGATAGCTATTATTATACCAAGGCCTACGGCAGCTTCTGCAGCTGCTAAAGCTATAACGAACAAGGCGAAAATCTGACCATCTACGAGCTTTAGGTGCGCATCTGCTCCAACGAAGAGAATGTTTACAGCGTTGAGGGCCAGCTCCGTACTCATTAATACTGTGACCAAGTTTCTACGTGCTATCATACCCAGAAGTCCAAGCCCCATCAACAGAACGCTTACCACAAGGTATGCCTCAAGGGGTATCATCTTCATAGGTCCTTGCCTCCTTCCTACCTATAGCTACAGCACCTATTATGGCAACCAAAAGGATCAAAGATACTAGTTCAAAGGCTAAGAAGTATTTACTAAACAGAATAACTCCCACGGCCCTTAAGTTGCCAAGCTCTTCCAACAGTCCTTTTATCTCACCTTTTGGTGATACACCGACACCTACTAGAAACACCAGGATTATTTCAAGGTAGAAAACAAGAAGGAAGGGAAAAGAAAGAAGGGCTTCTACTCGATAGTGGCTGTCTTTCTTGAGAACCTTCTCCCATGGAACAGCTGTAAGCACAAAGACATAGAAGACTGTAACAGCCACCGCGTATATAAGAAGCTGCAAGGCACCTACTAGCTC
Organism: Thermocrinis minervae; assembly: GCF_900142435.1. Lineage (NCBI taxonomy): Bacteria > Pseudomonadati > Aquificota > Aquificia > Aquificales > Aquificaceae > Thermocrinis > Thermocrinis minervae. The sequence continues at coordinate 1,366,995 of NZ_LT670846.1, read as the reverse complement.
TGCACCTGCCGTGAAGAAAAGGCCTGCTATGGCTATTAGAGCTGAAAGTAAGGCAAGGATAACGTGGATGGGGTTAGGAAGGATTACAACACCTATTCCCGAAACTATGGCCCATACGGAAAATAGAATAAAGGCCGCATAGAGCATTAGCCCTTTACCTCCGGAAGTTTGAGGTCATTCTCATACCAAAGTCTTTGTCTATGTTCGTCGTCTATCCATATTCTGTCTGGTTCCATTTCCCTTCTTCTTTGCCAATCTCTTCCTATCTTTTCAAGTATTTCAAGGGTAAGTACAGCATCTTTCCTTGTGTAAGAAGCTGTCTCGTGTATGTCACTCATAAACAGGCAATCCACCGGGCATGCGTCCACGCAAAATCCGCAGAAGGTACACAGCATAAGGTTCATGTTGAAAACGCCTACAACTCTCTTGCCGTTGGGAAGCTTTTGACCTTCTATCTGGAAGAGTTCGGGTACAGGGCATGCTCTCTTACAAAGCTGGCACACTACGCACCTACTTCTACCTGGTATAACTTCTATCTTGAATCTCTCTACCCATTCGTCAAAGGCTGGCTGTGGTTCTGTACCGTCTACTACCTTATGTCCATGAAAACCTCTGAAACGCTTGGGAGGAGTTATTTTTTCGTATGGGTAATGTGTGGTTATGGTCCTGCTGAAAGCATGCCTTATGGTTACGGAAAGACCTTTTATAAAGTCAATGAAAAAGATCCTCTCCAGCCAACTTAGAGGTTTGTTGAACACTTTCTTTATCATGTTATTACCTCCATACTATTGGTGCAAAAACTGCCGTTGCTGCAAGGTTTACAAAGGTTAAAGGTAACATAATCTTCCAGGCAGTCTCCGCTATCTGGTCTATCCTATACCTAGGCAAGGTCCAGTGAAGCCAAAGGACAAACAAGAAGAGGAGGGTAACCTTAAGCAAGAACCACACGTAAGGTGAAAGAGGTCCTAGGAAAAAGAGAGGATCCACAAAACCTACGAAAGGTATGTTTATGGGAGACCATCCGCCAAAGAAAAGGACTACAGCTATGGCTGAGAGGGAAAGTACCTCCACATACCATTCCACAAGTGGAAAGAGACCGAACTTCATGCCACCGTACTCGACGGTAAAACCTGTGACTAGCTCTGCCTCCGCCTCCTGTACATCAAAGGGAACTCTTCCCGTCTCTGCGAGCATGGAGAACATGTATAGGACAAAGGCCAGGGGTTGAAGCCACACATACCAGAGCTTTTGTTCTATCTGCTTTTGGACTATTTCGTAAGTGGATAGGCTACCTGCGAGTATTATAGGACCTAGTACTGCGAAGGTTATAACCACCTCATAGGAGACCACTATACCCGCCTTTCTCATAGAGCCTATTAGAGCGTACTTGGAGTTGGAAGCCCATCCTGCTAAGGCTATGCCGTACACTGCCATAGAGCCTAAGGCAAACACCAAAAGAAGCCCTACGTTTACGTCCGTAAGTATAGGCTTTATCTTTATTCCAAATACTTCAAACTCAGGACCGAAGGGAACAACAGCAAAGACAAGGGTAGCAGGTACCAACGCCATAATTAGGGCAAGGTTGTATAGAAACTTGTTCCCGTATCTTGGAAATAGATCTTCCTTGGTTATGAGTTTTAGACCATCTGCTAGCGGTTGTAGAAGACCATGCCAACCCACCACCATGGGACCTGGTCTTCTCTGTATGTGAGCGGCTACCTTTCTCTCCACAAGTGTGAGGTAAGCACCCACGCCTAAGACTATGGCTAGTATCACGACTATCTTTATCAGTATTACCGCTAGGTTTATCAGAAGGCTATCCATGTTCACCTCCTATCTGTCTATCTCTCCCACCACGGGATCTAAGCTCGCCAGTATGGTCACAGCGTCAGCCACAAACCTATCCGTCATAAGCTTAGGGTATATGCAGAGGTTGTACATGGAGCCAGGCCTTATCTTCACTCTGTAAGGTTTTACACCACCTGTGGAGTATATGTAAAAGCCTAGCTCTCCACGCGGGTTTTCTCCTGAAGAATATATCTCACCTTCTGGCACCTTTAGACCTATGCCATCCAGGCTGAGTTTTATCTTTTTGGGATCTGGGGATTCTGCAAAGAAGGGCGCATCCTTTGGCATGGACTCAAGCTTGGCAACACACTGTTCTACTATCCTTAGGCTTTGTCTCATTTCCTCTAACCTTACCAAGTACCTGTCATAGGCATCTCCTTTTTCTCCTACAGGCACGTCAAACTCTACCCATTCATAAGCATCGTAAGGTTCCAGCTTTCTTATGTCATAGGGTACTCCTGATCCCCTGGCTACTGGACCAGTAAGTCCATAGAAGTACACATCTTCTTCCGTTATTATCCCTACGTCTATGTTCCTCCTTAGCCATACTCTGTTTCTGCTAAGTATGGTTTCCCAATCCTTAAGCTCTTTTGGAAACCTCTTTATGAAGGCCTTTATCACCTCGAGGGCACCTTCTGGTAGATCCATTCTAACACCACCCACCCTCGGGTAAGATATGGTAAACCTTGCACCCGTTATACCTTCTATTATGTCCATAAGCTTTTCTCTTTCTTTAAAAGCATACAGGAATATAGTCAGAGCTCCTAGATCAAGAGCGTACGTACCGAGCCATAGCAGGTGAGAGTTTATCCTTTGAAGTTCTGACATCATAGTCCTTATGTACTTTGCCTTTTCTGGAACGAGGTCTTCTATGCCGAGAAGCCTTTCGACAGCTACTACCCAAGCTTGGTTGGAGCACAGGGCAGATATATAATCCATACGATCTGTGTAGACCAAGAACTGGTTATACATTTGATTTTCGGCCAACTTTTCCACACCTCTGTGAAGCTGGCCAAGGATTACATCACACTGAACTACCCTCTCACCTTCCAAGTCAAACAAAAACCACATAGTTCCGTGAGTCCCTGGGTGTAAAGGACCCCAGTTGAGGACTATCTGGGCCTTCTTCTGAAGCCTTTTCTTTTGAGTTATCTCTAAGTCTTCTAGTGTAGGTACAGCTGTATGCATACGTTCATAGTTCATAAGACCCTGGAGGTTGTCTCCTCTCATTACTTCGTTGAGCGACGGTAGATACTCGTTGGGATAACCCTCAAGGGGAAAGTCTTTCCTGAGTGGATGGTAGGGATATGTCTCCCACATGAAGGCCCTGACTAGGTTTTCGTGACCTTCGTAGTAGATGCCAAACATATCGTAGCATTCCCTTTCTGCCCACTTACCAGCAAACCATAGTTTCTCTATTGTGGGAAGGGTACCATCTGTCCAAGTCTTTACCACTACCCTTTTTCTTTCAGGTACGTTGTAGAGGATGTAAAAGGCCTGAAACCTTGGCTTTCTGTCTGGAAAGTCTACGACCGAGTGATCTAAGAAAAGCTTGTAGCCCTTCTCCTCCTTTAGAGTTTTGAGAAGGTCTATAAGCTTATCCTTTGAGATTTCAAGGTAAGTTATAGTCCTTTCTTCTACTACCTTTAAACCCTCAAAACGTGCCTTTAGATCCTCAAAGTCGGAAGCTCTAGCCCAAGGCATCAAAAAACCTCCAGGGAAGTATAAATTTAGTCAATTCTTTCCTCCTCAAACTGCCAATCTAGGGCACCGGTTCTCCAGGCGTAGAGAAGACCGTAGGTCAGTATGAGTATAAATATTACCATCTCAGTAAAGCCTAAGAAGCCTAGATTCTTGTAAACTACAGCCCAAGGGAAGAGAAAGGCTGCTTCTATATCAAAGAGAAGGAGCATAAGGCCCAGAAGGTAATAGCCTTGATGGAAGGTATTTTGAGCACTCTTGTCGTAGAGGGGAACGCCACACTCATAAGGGTAGTCTTCCATAGGATCGGGAGTTTTAGGACCTAGAAGGTAGTTCAAGGAGATAAGCACAAGGGCCAAACCTAGCATTATGAAAAAGAAGACAAGTAAACCAAGGTACTCCATGCCTACCACCCCTTAAAGAGAACTTCAGCTGCTACGCTTATGTAAGGCCATATAAGCAAAGGTAATGCTCCTAAAAGTACCACCAAAACAGATAAAAGTCCTAGTAAAAACCTTTCACTTAAACTAGGCCTAAGGATACTTTCTTGTGTCCCTTCTTTCATAAAGGTAAGGACCACAAGTCTCAGATAGTAGCCCGTGGATATAGCTGTTGACAGTATCATCACAAAAGCCAACCACCATAGCTGTTTTTCAGAAAGGCTCATGAAGACCAACGCCTTTCCTACAAAACCCACCGTAGGTGGAACACCCAGAAGGGCGAACATAAACACGGCAAAGTAAGAAGCTACAGAGGGGTTCCAAAAGCGCATACCTGAAAAATCTTCTAACCTATTCTGCCAATCGGGCAACCTTTCTAGGACTGTCAAGACTAGAAAACTCCCTATACCCATAAAGGCATAAGCTACTAAGAAGTAAAGGGCAGCTTTTAGACCTATAACCTTTGCCACAGCTATGGCGGACATTATGTAGCCTGAGTGAGCTATTGATGAGTAGGCAAGCATCCTCTTTACATCCTTCTGCACTAAAGCTACTAGGTTTCCGTAGAGCATGGTAAGGGCTGCGATTATGGAGATGGTGTAGACCCAGGCGTTTTCAAAGTGTGATTGCACTAGGGGCATTATCCTAAGGAGTGGTGCAAAGAAGGCTATCTTGCCAAAGGATGCCATGTAACCAGTTATAGGAGTAGGTGCTCCTTGATAGGCATCAGGAAGCCAGAAGTGGAAAGGCACAGCACCTATCTTTATAGCAAACCCAAAGAGGAAGAACACAAGGCCCAGAATAAGCAAGCGTTTGTCTTCCCCTATGTGTGACAGTATGTACCTTAAGTCTAAGGATCCCGAGTATAGGTACATAAAACCGGCTCCGTACGAAGCTATGGCTATGCTAAGGCCTCCGAGTATCAGGTACTTAAAGGCACCCTCCTTTGAAAGGAAGTCTCCCCTGAGCAGGGATATCATTATGTAGAAGGATATGGAAACCACTTCAAGGGCTACGTAGAGTATTATCAAGTTGTAGGAACTTGTCAAGAACATACCACCTAAAAGGCAGAAGGCCAATATGTAGTAGAACTCACCATAAAGGGACCTCTTTGCTTTGTAGTAGTTGTAAGTAAATGCAAGAAGAAGCATCGTTAGTACAAGAGCTACAGCTTGCAGAAGAGAAGAAACCGGATCTCTAATATAAAGGCCGTAGAAGGTAGATCCAGAAAGTCCTGGGTTTAGGAGTATGTACAGTAGGGAAATTAGGTAGCCGGTAATGCTTACCGTGGTGAACAGAGCATGGTTTACTCTTTTATGTATAAGGTGGAGGGTAAAAAGGGTAAAAGCCGTCACTAGAACTATCAGCTCTGGTACTACCAAGGATAGGTTGGGGAACTCTATCTGCACTTGCTCTCTCAAGGCGAACCTCCTACGAGTAGAAGAATCTTTTTAACCACATGATCAAAGAACCCAAAAATCAAGCTTGGGAAAAGACCCACTACAGGCATAAGAAGTACAACAGATAGGAAGGCTGCTAACTTAAACCCTCTTATGTCAGTAAAGTGTATAAGCCTACTTTCTTCTTTTGTGTCCAGGTAGAGGGTTTTTAACATATAAAGTATGTAAATGGCGCTAAAGAAGGCGCCAGTCACAACCAACAGGGCCCATACAGTGGACCACTCCCTGGCACCTACGATGGTTAAGAACTTACCCCAGAAGGAAGAACCACCAGGTAAACCCATGGAAGAAAAGCCTGTTATGACTACGAGGACAGCAAACAGTGGCATAAACTTCACGCTGCCCTTCAGGTACTCCATGTTGAAAGTGTGGAGTCTGTTGTATATAAAGCCTGCCATCATAAACAGAGCAGAGGATGTAAGACCATGGGCGAACATCTCTGTAACGCTTGCTTTCATTCCAGAAAGGTTAAGTAGGAACATACCAGTCACAACAAAACCCATATGGCTTACAGAAGAGTAAGCCACAAATCTCTTTATGTTGTTCTGACTTATGGTAAACCAGGAAGCGAAGACTGTGGTAGCTATACCCCAAAGCACTAGGTACGGAGAAAGTAGTTTAGTTACTTCCGGGAACAATCCTACGTTAAACCTCAGGAGTGCGTATGTACCCATCTTTAGAAGTATGGCAGCAAGAACTACGGAACCAGCCGTTGGTGCTTCACCATGAGCATCAGGAAGCCATGTATGGAAAGGCACTATAGGTGTTTTGACTGCAAAGGCTATAAAGAATAGAAGAAACAGGAATATACCAAAGTAAAGATCATAGTGATTTTTCATCAAATCAAAGTAGCTAAACGAATAAGTACCAAACTGTTTTTTATGCTCTACCGCAAGGCTTACTATTCCTAAGAGCAAAAACAGGGATGAAACAAAAATGTATATAAAGAATTTATAAGCTGAATAAAGTCTTAGCTTGTAGCCCCATATTCCTATCACAAAGAACATGGGAACGAGTACAAGCTCGTAGAAAACGTAAAAGACGATAAGGTCCCAGCTCGAGAACACAGCCACAAGAAAGGACTCTGTAAGTAAAAACCACAGGTAATATTCCTTTAGTCTTCTCTGAACTTGAACATCTCTTATGGACCACATGATAGCTGTCAAAGAAACTAGGGTAGTGAGCATGTACATTAACAGCGAAAGGCCATCAAGGCCTAGAGAAAACTTTATGTTTAGCTCGGGTAGTATGTTGTACTCTTCGTAGAACTGTACCCTAGACGTATCGGAGAAGTCAAAGTTAAGGAGAACTATAAGAGAAAGACCAAAAGTCAAAGCAGAAAAGGTAAGCGCTATCCATTTAGAATAAGTTTCTTTCAGCTTAAGTAATACAAGTGCTCCAATCAATGGTATCAGCATACTGATAGACAGGTATGGAAACGTTGCATACACCTTTTCCATGGGTTACCTCAGAGACAGTATTATTACAGCAAGTATGATAATTATACCTACGAGTAGAAAGGTAACGTAGTTGTTTAGCAAGCCTGTTTGTATGTTTCGGGTTTTGTTACCTGTTTTAAAAGCAAGCTTTGCAAGTCCGTTGACTAAAAGGTCTACAACCTTTATGTCAAGTTTCATCCATAGGAACCTGGTACCTTTTAAGAACACGTGTTTCAGCAGGTTTATAAACCCATCTATCATTACTCTATCAACAACTAGGAAGAGGCCTTTAGAAAGGTTCATATAACCTGCGGCCAGCACTTTGTGGTAGAGTTTTTCGGTGAAGAACTGTTCTTTTAATGTAGTGTGTAAGGGTTTAAGGGCTTGGTAGAGTTTTTCAGGGTCTGGGCTTCTCCTGACAAAAACCATGTAGGCCAACGCTATACCAGTTAAAGCTACAAAGGTGGAGATAAGGGCTATGTTTAGGTGAAGCTCCTCTTTATGACCAAACAACTCAGAATACACACCATGAGCAAAACCTGCAAACACAGCAAACACAGCAAGCACAAGCATAGGAACCAACATCACAGGAGGACTCTCATGAGGTTCCTCCTCACTCCTTTCTTCTCCATAAAACATCACAAAAAACTCCCTGAATATGTAGTAAGCCGTAAGGAGGCTTACAAAACTCACGAGTACACCAAGGGCAAAGGACATACCGTATGCGCTTGCCAGTATCATATCCTTGCTCCAAAAACCAGACAGAGGGAATACTCCAGCAAGGGCCAATGCACCAACCAAGAACATACCATACGTCACAGGCATGTACCTTTTTAACGCACCCACCTCGTATATGTCGTGAACCTTGTGGTGGAAGGAATGTATAACAGAGCCAGCAGCCAAGAAGAGTAGAGCTTTGAAGAAGGCGTGGGTAGTAAGGTGGAACATAGCTGCAACTTTATTACCCACACCAAGAGCAACGTACATAAGACCAAGCTGACTCATAGTAGAGAAGGCTATTATCTTCTTTATGTCTGTGTGTGAGGTAGCTGCAAGGGCTGCGAAGAGGGCGGTTAGACTACCCACCACGAGTACCACTTTGAGGCTTTCGGGAGCACTCTCGAAGACAGGGTAGACCCTAGCCACCAGGTACACACCGGCGGCGACCATAGTAGCAGCGTGGAGCAGGGCAGAGACAGGTGTGGGGCCAGCCATAGCATTAGGGAGCCATGTATGAAGAGGCAACTGACCAGACTTACCCACAGATCCACCAAACAGAAGCAAGGCACACAGACCAAGTAGGTTCTTGTCCACAGACTGAGTCTTTTGGAATATTTCAGGAAGCTCAAGGCTTCCAAACAGGTAGAAGGCAAATATAACACCGAAGATAAAGAACCAGTCGCCTATTCTGTTTAGGACGAAGGCCTCCAAGGAGGCGTTTGTAGCCTTCTTTTGAGTGTGGAAGTAGCCTATGAGTAGGTAGGAAGCAAGGCCAACACCTTCCCAACCTACGAAGATACCAAGGAGGTTGTCAGAGAGGACTATAAGTAGCATAGCAAATAGGAACAGAGACAGGTAAGCGTAGAACTTGTAGGTCCATTGGCCGAAGAGGTTTTCCATGTAGCCTATGGAGTAGATGAATATCAGGGTAGCCACGAAGGTGACCACGGAAGTGGTTATGGAGGAGAGGGCATCCAGGTATATGCCTAGTGAGAGGGTGTAGTTTCCTAGGGGTAAAAATTCGTAGAGTTTTATGTGTATAGGGTTTTGGAGGGCTTTAGGGAGAGCTTGCAGTGAGAAGATGAAGGCGAAGGCACCACCCAGTATAGTCAGGATAGCAGAGGCAAGGTCTCCTATCCTCCTCCCTAATAAACCTACCAATACAAAGCTAACTAAAGGTGAAAAAAGAATGAGAGCATGCTCCATCCTACTCCCTCAGGTACGTTATCTCGGAAGAACCTTCATAACCTTTCAACCTAAAGATAGCTACCACTAGTCCCAAGCCTACAGCTACCTCAGCGGCCGCAACTGTTAGCACAAACAGAGCAAAAACCTGCCCTTCTGTAGCACCTACCATCCTATCCATGACAACCAAAGCCAAGTTAGTCCCATTTAGCATAAGTTCAGTACTGAGTAGTATGGTTATAAGGTTCTTCCTTATGATAACACCGAGGAAGCCCAACAGGAATAAAAAAATGCTTATAAGTATATAAGCTTTCTCTATAGTCACTCCTTCCTCCCGATTAGGATTGCTCCTATCATAGCCACTAATAGTATAACAGCACTTATCTCAAGAGGGAAAAGATATTGAGTAAATAAGAGCTTTCCTATGGCTTTTATATCGCTCTGTGGTTCTTGAATTTTCTGAACTGTAAAACCTTTGAGAACCAAGTAACTTATGGCCAAAAAGGCCACAGTTATGAAGGGTAAGGATGCCAGGAGTTCCTTCTTGTATATACCCTCAAACTTCTTTACCTTCTCCCAAGGTACCGCAGTGATTATAAGCACGTAGAACACCACTATGGCCACGGCGTATATGATGAGCTGTAGACCTGCCAAAAGTTCTGCCTTAAGATGCAAGAACATTCCTGAAAGTGCAAGAACTAAAGAAAGGAAGGATAGTATGGCATGTACTGGATTTCTAAGGAATACTACACCAAGACCTGACAGAACAGCCCACAGACTCAGAAACCCAAAGATCAACCACTCCATTCTATCTTACCCCAAAGCTTTTCCCTGTGCTTGTCGTCTATCCATATCCTGTCAGGTTCATCTCCTCTTCTCTTTTTCCAGTCTATGGCATTCCTGTCAAGGTCATCCTTATGAAGTACGGCATCTCTTCTCGAGTAGCAGGCAAGTTCATAGAGGTCTGTCATGGTAAGACATCCAACAGGACAAGCGTCAACGCACAGACCACAGAAAAGACAGTTCAAAAGGTTCATGTCAAACCTCACCACCTTCTTCCTGCCGTCTGGCATCTGTACAGCCTCTATCCTGAACAGAGAAGGCATGGGACAGGCCGTCTGACACATATAGCAGGCCACGCATCTACTCTTCCCTTTCTCATAGGACATGAACTTTTCTATGGCCTGTAGGGAGGGAGGTTCTGTACCATCCCATACAAAATGTCCATGTGCCCCTCTGTAACGCTTTGGAGGTGTGAGCTTCTCTACAGGGTAGTTGGTGGTTATAGGACTTCTCAGGAGATTCCTAAGGGTTACCGAAAGGCCCTTTATAAAATCCACGAAAAAGACCGTCTCCAACAAGCTTAGAAAGTCCTTTCTGTTTACCTTCTTTATAGCCATGGCCTTTAATATTCTATCCAGAAGAGGCTTACGTATCAAGATGTTATGACTAACATCATCAAACTACAAAGGTGTTCGATCATCGTCCTGTGGAGTTAAATTAATAGGCATGTGCGGTATATTTGGAATCTTCAACGTTGAGCATGCGCAGAAGTACGCCTTCTACGGCATATATGCCTTGCAGCACAGGGGGCAGGAAAGTGTGGGAATAGCTGTCTCGGACCTTGCAGACATCAAGCTCATAAAAAGATCGGGGCTAGTATTGGAGGCCATAAGTAAGGAAGATATAGAAAGCTTAGAGGGTAGTATAGCAATAGCTCATGTGAGGTACTCTACGGCTGGAGACCTTGGGCTTACCAATGCTCAACCTTTTTTGAAGGAAACACCCTTTGGAAAGGTAGCCTTAGTCCACAATGGCAACCTTGTAAACTACACAAGCCTAAAGGCTGAGTTAGAAAAAGAAGGAGTTAGCTTTGAACATACCTCTGACAGTGAGCTCTTTCTGGCTTTACTTGGTAGGGGAACGTATGTACCAGAGTCTATATCCATGAACCCGTTAGATGAAGAGCTTTTACCTCATATCTTTTATGCACTTAGCAGGGTAAAAGGAGCCTACAGCCTTATCTATCTCTTCAAAGACAAGCTTATAGCAGCCAGGGATCCTTACGGCTTTAGACCGCTTCTCATGGGAAGGCTAAAGGACGCTGTTCTCTTTGCCTCTGAGAGCTGTGCTTTTGATATACTCGGAGCTCAGTTCTTCAGAGAAGTAAAACCTGGTGAGGTAGTAGTGGTAGACTTCCATGGTATAAGGAGCTACTTTCCCTTTAAGAGTCCAAGAAAAGCTATGTGTATATTTGAGTTCGTCTACTTTTCTAAGCCAGAGAGTTACATATTCGGAGACTGGGTCTATAACGTAAGAAAGAGTATGGGAAGACAGCTGGCTATAGAGGATGATGTGGATGCTGACGTAGTGGTTCCAGTACCAGACTCGGGCATAGTACCCGCTATAGGTTATTCACAGGAAAAGTCCATACCCTTAGAGCTTGGCCTTATAAGAAACCACTATGTGGGAAGGAGCTTTATAGAACCTACGCAAGAACTCAGGGATGTTAAAGTCCTGATGAAGTTCAACGCCAACAGGCCAGTACTTGAAGGTAAAAGAGTGGTGGTAATAGATGACTCTTTGGTGAGAGGTACAACCTCTAAGAAGATAGTGAGTATGCTGAGAAAGGCAGGGGCCAAGGAGGTACACATGAGGATAGCTTCTCCTCCAGTTATAGGACCATGTTACTATGGCATAGACACACCCACTAGGGAAGAGCTCATAGCCTGTAAATTGAACCAGGAGGACATAAGGAAGTTTATAGGTGCTGATAGTTTAAGGTACCTTTCTCTTGAAGGTTTAAGGTCGTGTGTAAAAAACTACCAAGAGTTTTGCGATGCTTGCTTTAGTAATGTGTATCCTATACCTTTGGAGGATGAGTCTTGCCTTTCAAAGACCTGAGGGATTTTCTAAAAGTCCTTGAAAAGGAGAAGGAGCTCATCAGGATAAGGGAGGAAGTTTCTCCCATACTGGAGATAACGGAGATAACAGACAGAACATGTAAGCTTAAAGGTGGTGGAAAGGCCCTTCTCTTTGAAAAGGTGAAGGATTATCCAGGACATAGGATCCTTACCAACATGCTAGGATCCGAAAGGAGGATAAAGCTAGCCCTTGGCTATGAAAACTTAGAAGACATAGGCTGGAAGCTCTATAAACTGTTAAGGCCTGAAATACCCCATACCTTCCTTGACAAGCTAAAGAAGCTTCCAGAGCTTAAAAAGTTGAACGACTCCCTTCCAAAAGTGGTAAAGGATGGACCTGTAAGGGAGAACGTAAAAAAGGATAGGATAGACGTGCTTGAGTTTCCTATACTCAAATGCTGGCCCGAGGACGGTGGAAGGTATATTACCTTTGGTCAGGTTATCACGAAAGATCCCGAAAGCGGCATAAGGAACGTGGGCCTCTACAGGGTTCAAGTTTTATCTTCCACAGAGCTGGCTCTGCACTGGCAGATCCACAAAGATGGAAATCATCACTACTGGAAGGCAAAAAGGCTTGGAAAAAAGCTGGAGGTTGCCATAGCTATAGGTGGTGATCCTGTACTGTCCTACGTGGCCTCCGCTCCCCTTCCACCAGAGGTAGATGAATATCTCTTTGCGGGGCTTATAAGAGAAGAGGGTGTGGAACTCATAAAGGGTATCACGGTAGACCTTGAATACCCAGCCTATTCGGAGATAGTCATAGAAGGGTACGTGGACCCTGAGGAACCACTAGTGGACGAAGGACCTTTTGGAGATCATACGGGCTTTTATACTCCCGTGGACAAGTATCCAAAGATGCACATAACGGCCATCCTTCACAGGAAGGATCCCATATACCTGGCTACTATAGTGGGCATACCACCGCAGGAGGACAAGTACATAGGCTGGGCAACGGAGAGGATCTTTCTACCCCTTATAAAGTTCAACCTTCCTGAGGTAGTAGACTACCACTTACCGGCAGAGGGAGTCTTCCACAACTTCTGTTTTGTATCCATAAAGAAGCGCTATCCAGGACATGCCTTTAAGGTAGCTTACGCCCTCTTGGGACTAGGTCTTATGTCCCTTACCAAACATATAGTAGTCTTTGATGAAGATATAGATGTGCATGACTTTGGCCAAGTGCTTTGGGCTTGGGGTAACAACGTGGACCCATCGAGGGATGTCCTTATCCTGAAAGGACCCATAGATGTGCTCGACCACTCTACTAACGAAGTAGGCTTTGGTGGCAAGATGATAGTGGATGCCACAACCAAGTGGAAAGAAGAAGGTTACACAAGACAGTGGCCAAAGGTCATAAGTATGTCTGAAGAAGTAAAGAAGAGGATAGATCAAATATGGAAAAGACTCGGGATAGAGTAGAGCTTTTTTCGCATGTAGAACCTTTAGATCCAGAAAAGCACAAAAACCTAAGATGGGAATGTCTAAAGAGTTCGTGTAGCGTTCAGTGTTGTAGACAACCTACCAGAAGCTCTATAGTGCTGGAGGAGCTTATACCACTTTCAAGGTACTTTCCTGTGGTCTTTACCGTTGAAGTGGATAAAGAAGGAGAGGAAGAAAAGCTGCTGTGTGTTTACTTTAGGCTTGATGAAGCAGACAGGTGTGTGTACTTGAAGGATGGTTTGGGTTGCCTCCTCGGAAAAGATAAGCCTTACGCCTGCAGACAGTACCCTTTTCTTATAAGAGGTGACAGCTTGTTTGTAGACTTTACGTGTCCTGGTTTTTCAGAGGACCAAGGTGAGCCTATCTTTCTTGATAAAGATCTAAACCCTTATTTCCTGGAGGAGTTTATCCAGTACTCCTTGAGGATAAACCAGCAGATGGAAGAAACCAAGAGGTTTGTGAAAGAGCTCTTCTCATTGGGAATAATAGTGGGTGGAAAGTATGTAATGGAAGGGAAGGAGATAAGCTTTAACTTTGTGGACGAGGAGAAGCTCATGGCCCTTCCTAAGAAAATCCTCGTGGAATTACAGAGGAAAGGTTACCTCAGGTACATATATGCACATCTTAACTCTTTGGACAACTTTGAAAAGCTTTTCAATCAAGTTTGCCAAGGTAGGCAAGAAGGGCCGTAATTGTGGCCGGTGTTATGCCGTCTATGCGTGAAGCTTGTCCTACTGTTAGGGGTCTGAACTTCTTTAGCTTCTCTCTGGCTTCCGTCGTAAGACCAGGTACTTTGTCGTAGTCTATATCGGGTGGCAGAAGTGTATCCTCCAGCTTCTTAAGTCTTTCGTTTAACTTCCTTTCTCTTTCTATGTAAGGCTCGTACTTTAGTTCTATCTCTACCTCTTCTGCCACATATGGATCTTTAGGCACATCAAAACCAAAGGAAGTAAGATCAGAGAGGGTGAATTCGGCCGTCAGAAGCTGTGAAGGTGTGTACGGCCTTGAATCTTGGCCTACTGCTACTACTACCTTCTGTGTTTTGTAGAATTCTATCCATTCCCTTATTTGCTTTTCCTTGTCCTGGACTAGCTTGTACTGTTCTTCCGTCAGAAGACCTAGCTCCCTACCCAACTTAGCAAGTCTTAGGATGGCATTGTCTTGTCTAAGGTATAGTCTCCACTCGGAGCGAGAGGTGAAGAGTCTGTAGGGTTCAAATACACCTTTGGTAGTAAGGTCGTCTATCATCACGCCTATGTAACTCTCGTCTCTCCTTAGGTAGATGGGTTCTTTGCCAAAAGCTCTGAGGGCAGCGTTTATGCCTGCTAGTATGCCCTGACCTGCAGCCTCTTCGTACCCTGTGGTACCGTTCAAGTTTCCAGCGTGGAAAAGCCCTTTTATCTTTTTGGTTTCAAGGGTTGGGTATAGCTCTGTGGGAGAAACTACGTCGTACTCTATGGCGTAGGCCGGTCTTATAAGCTCCACCTTTTCAAGTCCTGGTATGGATCTGTATAGTTCCCACTGGATCTCCTCAGGTAGAGAGGTGGAAAGGCCATTGGGGTATATCTCTATGGTGTCCAGACCTTCCGGTTCCAAGAATATCTGGTGCCTCTCCTTGTCTGGAAACTTGACCACCTTGTCTTCTATGGAAGGACAGTACCTGGGTCCTATACCCTTTATGAGGCCACCGTAGAGTGCAGTCCTATGAAGGTTTTTCCTTATTATCTCGTGCGTTTTTGGTGTGGTGTAGGTTATCCAGCAGTTTACTTGTGGTTTCCCCTTTTCAAAGTAGTAGGTGCCTACTGGATCCGTCCAGAAGGAGAATTTAGGCGGCGGGTCATCTCCTGGTGCTACCTCAAGGGAAGAAAAATCTATGGTTCTCTTGTCTAACCTTGCTGGTGTGCCAGTTTTAAACCTCATCATGGTAAAGCCGTATCTCTTGTAGAATTCAGAAAGGCCCTCTGACCTTGGCTCCCATGCTCTACCTGCCGGGAAGGTCTTGTCACCTATGTATATAAGACCGTTGAGAAAGGTACCAGTTGCTACTACTACCGCTTTAGTTTTGTACTCGAGTCCAAGTTTTGTTCTTACAGCGACAACCCTTCCATCTTCTACTATTATGTCCACGACCTCATCTTGCTTTATGTAAAGGTTTTCTTGGTTTTCACAGACTTTTTTCATGTACTCCCTGTAGCGCTTTTTATCTGCCTGAGCCCTCGGAGACCATACAGCCTTACCTTTACGGGTGTTTAGCATCTTAAACTGTATGCCCGTTTGATCTATGGCCTTACCCATCTCGCCACCCAAAGCGTCTATTTCTCTTACCACTATACCCTTTGCTATACCTCCTATGGCAGGGTTGCAGGACATCTGGCCTATGTTGTCGGCGTTTAGGACGAACATGACTGTCTTTGCGCCCATACGGGCGGCGGCTAGGGCTGCTTCTATACCCGCATGCCCTCCACCGATTACCACTACGTCAAACTCTTCAACTAGCATAGTAATGTAATTTATGCATCCACGGTGGATAATATTTCAAGTCTTGAGGTAAGAAACTGGATAAAGTTCCTTACAGCGTTGCTTTTAGGTAAAGATCTATCAGAGGACTTTTCAAGCTATTTAACGTGGAAGCTCAGATAATCAAGAAGCCTCCTATCTTCATGATGTCTCCTTATCCTAAGCTGACCGCATGCACCAAAGACCTCTATACCCTTACTTATCCTTATGAAGGCAGAGATTCCCTTGTCCCATAGTACCTTCTGGAAGGTGTACACCCTGTCCATAGTAGGCCTTCTGTAGGGAAGGATGGGATCTGGGTTGTAAGGTATCAGGTTGACCTTGAACTTCTTCTTATGCCTGCCTATAAGGTTTGCAAGCCTTATGGCATCTTCTTTTGTGTCATTGACGCCTTCTATCAGAACGTACTCAAGCATTATCCTCCTGTCTGGTGGATATGGAAACTCCTTTAGGGTGTTAAAGAGCTCTTCAAGGGTGTTGGTCTTGGTGATGGGCATGAGTATTTCTCTCTGGCTTTGGGTAGTGGCGTTTATGGAAACTGCAAGATTTAGCTCTCTCATCAGAGGGTCTTGTGCCATTCTCCTTAGCTGTGCTATGAGTCCGCTTGTGGATATGCTTACCCTTCTCTTAGAAAGATCTACACCCCACGGACTTACGAGTATGCTAACAGCTTTCCTCACATTTTCGTAGTTGGCAAGGGGCTCACCCATACCCATGAAGACTACGTTTCTTATCCTCTCGGGAATGTCCCTCTGGACTTGTAAGAACTGATCTACTATTTCTTCGGTGGTAAGGTTCCTCTTTAGACCATCCAAGGCTGTGGCGCAAAAGGTACAACCAACGGCGCAACCTACTTGGGAAGAAACACACAGGGTAAGGTGGTCCCTTTCTCTTATGAGTACTGTCTCTATTATGTGACCGTCGTGGGTCTTAAAAAGATACTTGGTAGAGTCCGAGGCTGGAACTTTTCCTACCATGGTAAGTGTGTGAACTGTGTAGAGCTCCTTTAGCTTCTGCCTGTGTTCCTTTGATAGGTTGGTCATTCTGTCAAAGTCTGTCTCAAACTTTTTGTAGAGCCAGTTTAGTATCTGTGAAGCCCTGTACTCTTCCCATCCTAAGGCCTTTACCTCATCCTTTAGCTCCTCGAGGGTGAAAGAAAGCAAGCTTTTCATAGGTGATAATATTATTCCCTGAGTGGGTTCTTTGTATGAGGTTAGAGATAAGCCTTCATCACCCTTTTGTATACCGAATGGAAGAGCAAGCTTCTTAGGGTCATCTCCACGCTCATAAAGATCCAGGGTACAAGAGGGCTTTTAAAGACTGGAAGTAATAGGTAAGAGGGCACTATCCTAAAGAGCCAAAAGGATAGGATGTTTATCCACATGGTGAGGGCTGTCTTTCCCATACCTTTTAGTGCACCCGAGTATATGCTGGCGTATGCCATCTGGGGTTGGGAAAGTGCCACCAGCATAAGGTAGTAGGAAGCATACTTTATCACCTCTGGGTCTTTGGTAAAAATCATGGATAGGTACGAAGGAAACATAAGCATAGGTAGAGCCAATAGCCCCATCGTAAAGGCGGTAGTATGGGCTATCACGCTGACGGCTTTATCCAAACCCTGGTAGTTTCCAGCACCCCAGTTCTGACCAGATATGACCGTAGATGCAACCATAAAGCCGAAGCCTATCATGAAGGAGACACTTTCTACCCTCAGGCCTACCTGATGGGCTGCAAGTACCTTATCTCCAAAACTAGCCAGGAAGCCCACGAAGATGTTAAAGGACAAACTTGTTATACCTCTTTCAAAGGCTGTAGGAGTCCCTATCCTTAAAAACTCCTTAAGTTCAGAAAGGTCAAAGCGAAAACTTACCTCGAAGGGTTTTCTATAAAAAAGGTAAAGGATAACGTAAACCAAAAGGCCTACCACTTCGGATATAGCGACTCCAAGGCCGGCTCCATACACTCCAAGGGCTGGCATTCCAAACCTGCCGTATATGAGAAGGTAAGCGGTGAGTATGTTGGTGATGTTCATAAGGAGGGCCACCTTGAAGGGAGTTTTGGTATCTCCGTAGCCATTGTAGGCTGCGTACACGGTGTTTGTGATAAACCCAACGGTTATGAACATGAATATGGGATCCAGGTACTTCTTAGCCAAGGAAACTACTTGATCTGAGGCTCCAAAGCTAAGCATGAGCATGGCTACCAGATCAGTTCCCCAGAAGGTTAGAGGCAGGGCTATGAGAAAGGAGATAAGAAGACCCCATACGAAAGCTGGGGACGGATCCTTTCGGGCTCCCTTTCTTTGAGCCACGAGCACGGACGTACCCGTGTAGGATAGAGCCATGAAGGAGTATATGAACCACAGCATACTGGCGGAATAGCCGACTGCTGCCACGGCCGTTGAGGATATGCCGGAGACCAGTATTATGGAAAAGGCACTTTCAATGGTGTAGAGTAGGTTGGAGAGGATCACCGGGTAGGCAAGCTTTAGTACGGTCTTTAGTACATCAAAGGTCCTTGCCTCGCCGCTTATAATGATGGGATTTTCCATGGGCTTAAAGGTCTACGTTCTCTACTAAACTCTTTATCACCTCTCTTTCAAGGGGAGAGCTCACCTTTGGAAGCATGCTCTCAAGTACGAGCTTTTTTGTGTCTTCGTACTTTACTATCCTTCTTGCACACCTTATGGTGTCCCTTATGGAGAAGACAAGCTCTACCGGTTCTTCTGATTGTTGGGTTTGATATTCTCTATAGGCCTTCCTTATGGCGTTTGCTATCTTTAGGATCTCATAAATGCGCCGTGCATACTTTTCTCTCTCTGGGGTGTATACCTGTGTGGACCTCTCTGTAGGCACACCGTTTATCACGTGATACCAAAGGTAAACAAAGTCTTCCTTTGTTAGAGAGGACACCTCTGGTACAAAGCTCCTTAGTATGAGCGCCTCGTCTGGATAGTAGAAGCCAGATGGATCTTCAAAGGGTGGGTAGTCTACAAAAAGCACATCGGCACGAGACTTTACGTCCTGTGGAAGCTCCGAAACACCCAAGTAATTCTGTGGGTTCATCCCACCCACCAATATTACGTCAGGCCTTGCCTTTATGACCTCTCCTGAAGACAGAACTAAGTACCTTCTGTAATCAAACAGGGAGTTGAATATCTTTACCAGGGAGGCAGGTAGTGTGTTTATCTCGTCAAAGTAAATGACGGCTCCAGGCGTTTGCAAAGCTCTAACTAGGTCCGAGTAAACCCTCCTTGTGCCCCTTTTTGCATCAAACTCGTAGGTAAAGGTGATGTCCTCCTTTTCCATCTTGGAGTTACAAGGGACTATGTAGAGCGGTCTGTTGGTAAGAGCCGAGAAGACCTCTACTAGGAAGTTCTTACCAGTTCCTGCATCACCCTCCAGTATGAGTATGCCCTCTTGGTACTCTAGCTGTTCCTTTATGTGAGAGACGAACTTCTCTAAGTTTTGTACGAACCACGGAGTTTCTTCATAGGCAACAAAGAGGGGTATCCTGTACTCCTGGTAGGAGTAAAGGCCTTTAAGGTGTCTGAGATATCGCCTAAGCCAAAGAGGTGGATGCTTTAGCTCCTCTGTGGGTAGGATGTTAGGGTACCTCTTGGGCTCTAATAGGACTCCATCGTCCCTCTCAAAGGCTATACGTGCGTATTCTCTTCCATCATACAGAAATCTCTCTTCCACTTTTAAATGCCAGTTTAGCTTTCTCCTCTGACCTGAGAACTTAGGAAACTCTTCGTTTCCAAAGAGTACTCTATCTTCTGCCGTCTTTATGCTGTACCTCTTTAACCTTTCCTGTACTATCTTCTCTTGAAGGGTTCTCAAAAGCGACTCCTGGGCCTTTGACTGTAAAGATGTGGGTAGGGTAGATATGAAGGCTCTAAACTCCTTAATATCCTCTATGGTCTCGAGGTCCTGTAGGCTGTAAGCTTGGATGTTAGACAGTGCATGTTTTATTTTGAGGAGCCTCTCTTGAAGTTCCTGCTCAAAGTAGTCTAGTACCTTCTGCTTTAGCTTCTCTAAGGTTTCCCTCTCTGGCGATGTGGAATGTTTTATTCTCTCCTCAAGGGTGTAAAGGTCCTTACCTGTAATCTCCTTATTATTTATAGCCTTCTGGATCTTTTCTATGAAGAGCTCTAACCTTTTTTTATCTACCTGTTCTTGGGCTTCCTTTATGAGCTTCCTTACTTCCCTGAGGGGAAAATCGTACGAGAGGAGCTCTTTGTACTCCTTTATGTTTTCTATCTCCTCCTCCGTCTTTACCTGTGAAAGTGCTTTTAAAAACTTCTTGTAAGTGTCTTGAAGGTTGCTGATTATCTGCTTTTGCCTTTGGGGAGGGTAGTAAAAGTCTACAAGATTTGTGTTTAGCTTTACTAGGTTGTAGTACCTTTTGTCTTGGACATCTTCTACAGTGCAGGTGTATAGGCTTCCGTCGGGGCTTACCTTCACCACCGAATAGCCAAAGCCCTCCATCAGAGATATCTCCGCCATTTCGGGAAGGTAGACTATGGACAGCCTGTTTGACTCTTTGTCTGCACAGAACGCAAAGTTCTCGGAAGGATCAATACTTATGGTGGATATGTTTACTGACAGCTCTGCATCGCTTACTTCTCTGTCTAGGTTTACGTCATAGAGGATTAGCCTGTTTGAGTTTGCAACCAGAATACCTTTGGAAGTTACCTCAAGGGCCTTTCCTGATGGATAATCAAGGGTGGTAAGGAGATTACCGCCTATGCTGTATATGGCAACTCTGTTGGTACCTGATAGAACAAGCTTAGAGTTGTCCAAAATCCTTATACTTCTTAACTCACCTATCTGTGCTTCTCTGTAGCTAAAAGCGCTTTTAAACTCCACCGTTTGAAAGAGGGCATCAGATGTGACGTCTATGGTATAAACTCTGTCTCCCACCACGCCAAAGGCTAGTACGTTTCCTTTGAGATCAAGTCCTCCTGAAGGCCTTATGCCTTCTTGGGATATCTTCATGACCTTCCATGTGGAGGGTCTTTTGGGGTCTTCCATCTTGTAGATGACTAAGTAGGGGGGTGTGAGTAGGGCCAGATAACTGCCACTGAAGACTACATCCGAGATTACCTGGGCCACGGGTCTTGAGGGTAGCCTGTGAAGCTTACCAGACCAGTCGTAAAGTTGGATTATGCCGTGTCGCCTTCCTACGAGTACCCAATAACCGTCCTCGGATACACCTATAGTTTCTATCCAAAACTCGTCTATGCGCGCGTCAGGATCCTTCTCTATATCTTTGTCTATGGCAAGCTCTAAGGTTCCTGCTGGTGTTTGTACTATGTACTCTTGCTGTGATTGCTCTCTTTTCTTTCCAAAGAGCTTCTTTAAAAACTCCATTCTAATAATTATGCCTTCTGGATGTGTATATCTGTATGATTTTGGTTACCACCTGTTTTGTATCCAAAGCATCTAAGTCTATCTCGTGCCATCCTTGAGACCTAAACCACCTTATCTGTCTCTTTGCTTGCTCCTTGGTGTTGTCTATTATTCTCCTTATGGCCTCTTCTAAGGATATGTTGCCTTTGAGGTAGGGTATGAGCTCCTTGTAGCCTATGGCCTGGGAAGAGGTCAAAAAGTTCTCAAAACCTTCCTTCAGTAAAGCTTCTACTTCTTGCAGTAGACCGCTTTCTATCATACGGTAGACTCTTTC
Source organism: Thermocrinis minervae (assembly GCF_900142435.1). NCBI lineage: Bacteria > Pseudomonadati > Aquificota > Aquificia > Aquificales > Aquificaceae > Thermocrinis > Thermocrinis minervae. The sequence continues at coordinate 1,345,633 of NZ_LT670846.1, read as the reverse complement.
TTCTATCCTCTTTGAGAGGCTATTCCAGGACCTTTTTAGGTAAAAGCCTACAAAATCGTACCTAGGTTTTGACCACCTATGGAAGGAAGAGAAGGGCTTTCCTGTCTGTAGGAATACTTCGAGGGCTCTCACTACCCTTCTTAGGTCGTTGGGGTGTATCTTCTTACAGTAGACTGGGTCAACTATGCAGAGCTTCTTGTAGAGGTGATGCTTTCCTTTCTTTTGAGCTATGGAGTAAAGCCTCTCCCTGAGCTTAAAGTCTGGTTCTGGTGTATCGTCTATGCCGTACAGAAGGGCTTGGATGTAGAGGTAAGTACCACCGCAGACTATGGGTACTTTTCCTTCTGACTTTATGTTCTCTATGGCTTGTGTGGCCAGCTTCTCAAAGAGTTTGGCATCAAAGTACTCTCCTGGCATTACCACGTCTATGAGGTAATGCTTTACCTCTTTCATACACTCTAAGGGTTTTGCCGTTCCTATGTCCATCTTTTTGTACACGCTCATGGAGTCCGCGCTTATTATCTGTCCGTCTATCTCTTTGGCAAGAAGACAGGCTACCTCAGACTTACCTACGGCCGTTGGCCCACCTATGACTATCATGAAAGGAACATTCTTATGCTGGCAACTCCGTAGGCTCCGTTCTTGTAGCAGAGCTTTATCCTGTCCCAGGTTACACCACCCAATGCAAAGACTGGTATGGAGAGTCTTTGACTAACTTCCTTAAGGGCACCAGGTCCCAGAGGTTCTACCTCTGGGTGGGACTCGGTTCTGAAGATAGGGCTAAGGGTTACAAAGTCAGCTCCTTCCTGTTGGGCGTATATGGCACTCTCTAGGTTATGCGCCGAGTAACCCACTATTAGGTCTTTTTTTAGCTTCTTCACAACAGAAGGGGGTAAAGAGTTCTCAGGTAAGTGTACACCATCGGCCTCTACTGCTATGGCTATGTCCACACGCTCGTTTATCAAAAGCAGTGCTGAATACTCCCTCGTTATCTGTCTTGCTTTTAGGGCTTTTTGGTAGTATTCCCTTGCGCTTATTTCCTTTTCCCTTAGTTGGATCATGCGCACACCACGTTCCAGGACCTTTTTTAAGGTTCCAAAAAAGTCTTCACCGTAAGCTTTTGGATCTGTTATGGCATAAAGCCTTGGAAGTTCCATCATTTACTTCTAAGAGCTGGGAAAAGTATGACTTCTCTTATGGAATCTACATCAGCCAGTATCATCACTAATCTGTCTATGCCAATACCTTCACCAGCTGTGGGTGGCATTCCGTACTCGAGGGCAGTTACGAAATCTTCGTCCATCTGCATGGCCTCTTCGTCTCCCATTTCCTTTTCCTTCAGCTGTTCTAAAAATCTTTCCCTCTGTTCAAAAGGATCGTTGAGCTCCGTGTAAGCGTTTGCTATCTCCTTACCTGCTATGAAGAGCTCAAACCTTTCCACCAGGTCTGGATCTTCCCGGTGGGTTTTGGCCAACGGTGAGAGAATCTTAGGAAAGTCCACCACAAACACAGGGCCCCAGAGCTCGTCCTCTACCAGCACGTCAAAGACCTTATCTATAAGCTTGGCGTGGGTAAGCTTTTCTGCCTTGGGTATTCCAAGATCTATGGCAAGCTTTCTCAAGCCTTCCACATCCCTTAAGAAAAAGTCTTTGTCCTTTCCTGTCTTTTCCTTCAGAAGGTCAAAGTACCTGTAAACCTTGAAGGGTGGGTTAAAGTCAAGCTCTCTACCTCTGTAGGTGATTGCCCTGCTGCCTACTATATTGTCAAGGATGTAAGTAAAAAGCTCCTCTGTGAACTTCATGAGGTCTTTGTAGTCCCAGTAAGCGCAGTAAAACTCTACCATGGTAAACTCTGGGTTATGGGTAGTATCCACACCCTCGTTCCTGAAGTTCTTTCCAAGCTCGTAGACTCTGTTAAAGCCTCCTACTATGAGCCTCTTGAGGTAAAGCTCTGGAGCTATTCTGAGGTATAGGTTCTGTTCTAAGTAGTTATGATAGGTGATAAAGGGCTTGGCATTGGCTCCAGAGGCTATGGGTTGTAGTATGGGAGTTTCTACCTCTATAAAGCCTCTCTCGTCTAAGAAGCGCCTGAGTAAGGATACAATTTTGCTCCTGAGGATAAATATACTTCTAGCCTCTGGGTTTGATATAAGGTCCAGGTACCTCTGCCTGTACCTTACCTCTACATCCTTAAGACCATGCCATTTTTCTGGTAGAGGATGTAAGCATTTGGCCAATAGCATAAAGTCTTGGACCTCTATAGTTAGCTCTCCCGTCTTGGTTCTAAAAAGCTTCCCCTCTACTCCCAGTATGTCTCCTACGTCTACAGTCTCTTCAAATATGGAGAACTTTTCATCACCCAGCACGTCCTTCTTTATGTACACCTGGATCTTGCCAGAATAATCTTGTATATGTCCAAAGATGGCTTTACCCATACTTCTGAGAGATACAAGCCTACCAGCTAGCTTTACCTCTCTAAACTGAGGATCCTTATCGTAAAACTCTTTTACTTCACCTATACTCTTCCCCTCTTCGTCAACGGGTATAGCATCTTCCAGGGCAAGCTTTCCTTCGTACCTTATAAGCCTTCCTCTTAGGTTGTACTCTTTACCCTGTAGGAGTTCCTCTCTTGTGAGAACTACCAGCTCAAGACCTTGTTCGTCAGAGAGCCTTACAAAGTATCCATCTTCAAGTTTGGACACTCTCTTCACTTCTCCTCTTACTGTTACTTCCTGACCTTTAGGGTCTACCTCGTACTGGCTCTTGATAGCTCCTATGTCTCCTGTAACATCGTACTTGTAGGGGTAAACTTCTGGCTTCTTTTGTACCCTTGAATTTTCTCCCATGAGAAATAAGTATAATAGGCCAGCACTGGGATCGTGAAAAGGATTACAGTAGAACGGGCGCTTGCCAAAGCTTTCCTTCCACACAATTGTAAAGGATAACTTTTTTAACCTTGACATCTAGAACCCTTTAGAATCAATAAGATAAATGAGGTGCCTTGAGCAAAAATTGTAAATGTATATTTTTTAGGCTCAATAAAACTGCTCTTTGATTTCTTGCCTTTCTGGTATTTGTAGTACAAGGGTTTTGTAGGGGTACTTTTGGGAATACTTTTGGAAAAACGCAATTTTTGCACTTTTTGACCTTATGGGTGTCTAAAACTGACGTGTATCTTTTAAAAAGCTTGAAAATCAAGGACTTGTGAAGGGTATGGAGAGTCTTTATTTTTAAATTTTTAGATATCTGGATTTCTCACGTTTATGCATTTCTGAGGCTTGATACTCAATGACTTTAGGAGGGTGAAAGTGTTATTTTTGAGGGTCCCTCTGGCCCACTGGCGGTTTCCGGAAATGCACCTTCACTTGAAGGGGGTACCCCCTTGACAAAATCTTTGAAGTGTGTATAATAGATAGATAGGTAAAGTTGAGGTTTCTAATCTTCCTGGTGGAGTTGAAAGGTACCTGTCTCCGCGTTTATGTATTTCTTGTTAGGGTGTTTCTAATCTTCCTGGTGGAGTTGAAAGCGGAGCATCTGGCTTGGCCTTGATCCAATCGTAGGACTGGTTTCTAATCTTCCTGGTGGAGTTGAAAGCACATCATATCCGCGATGCCCCAGTTGCGGCATTTCGTTTCTAATCTTCCTGGTGGAGTTGAAAGGGAAAAAGTTCAGGAAGAAGGTCTAAGCGTGGTGTGGTTTCTAATCTTCCTGGTGGAGTTGAAAGCCTGATGCTTCTATCTTGAGTTCTTTGAGTGGAAAATGTTTCTAATCTTCCTGGTGGAGTTGAAAGCTGCTTCATCGAAATCATCAAACACAGTCGCAATATGCGTTTCTAATCTTCCTGGTGGAGTTGAAAGGACAAGCTGCGCATCTTTGCAGGAGACTACACAAGCATGTTTCTAATCTTCCTGGTGGAGTTGAAAGAGTTGAAAGAAGGGGGCAGAGCAATGGATAGAGATGGGTCTTGGAAGTATTACCTTCTAGCTTTCATGGTTCTCTACTTACTGGTGAAGCTAAAGAAGCACTCCGTAGATTGGCCTTCCCCTTTTGAGATCCTACTCCTTCCCTTCCTCGTTTTTCTCGTTGTGTTTGCAAGTTTCGCTATTTACATTTTGCTCGGTTTCCTGTTTAACACCGTTATCGACACCATAGCAGAATTCCTAGTAAAAGTGCTAGAAGTCATATTTGGTATCCTTAAGCGCATTATTCGCATCCTGCTAGACATATGGAAGTGGTTTTGGTCATGAAGCTGGATTTCTAATCTTTCTGGTGGTGTTAAGAAGGCTTTTTGAAAACTGCAAACATTACCAGTCCAAAAAAGCTTTCCTTGTAATCTACAAGCTCAAAACCAAACTTTTTCGTTTCCCTTGCGAGCTCTTCCTTTGATAAGCTGTTTTCTATAGAATGCACGAAAAACTCCCACTTGTCAGGTCCAAAAAGCAGTACACCCAAAGGTTTTAGTATGTACTTAAAGAGAATAAAAAGGGGATAGGTCATCTTGCTCTTACTCAAGTCCAGGATTCCTATCTGTCCCCCTGGTTTTAGTACCCTGTTAGCTTCTGAAAGGAAAGCCTCTTTGTTCAAAAGATGGCGATAAACAAGAGACAAGGTTATAGTGTTAAAAGAGCCTTCTTTGAAGGGCAGGTTTTCGGCATCTGCGAGGACAAAGTAGCATTCTTTGCATTTTTTCTTTGCTTTGATTAGCATGCCCTTGGCCAAGTCTATGCCTACCTTTAGACCCCTGTTGTTAGACTTTACAAGGACCTCTCCTGTTCCTGTTCCTATGTCCAATCTGTTGCCTTCTTCGCTCAGCATGGAGATCAGTGTCTTCTGCCATCTGTTTATAAGTCCAAGGGTTACTAGATCTAGAAAAATGTCGTACTTTTCGCTTACCTTGTTAAACACATCGGATATGACTCTTTTACTGACCATCGGTAACCTCCAAGAGTATGTCAGAGTAAGGCTTTTCTTGGTAGAGGTTAATCTTTCCATCATAGTAAAGAGTCATAGCAGCAAGAAGGTAAGGAGCGATACTCTTACCGTTTACAAGGTTAGAAAGATAGACATTCTTCTTTTCTTTTAGGACTTCAAGTAATTCCTTTAGGGCGTCTTCAAAGCTAGATACGTGTAAGGGTACCACTCTTTCCTGCTTCTCTTTTCTCTGACTTCTTTGAACCTTGACTGCCAGAGTATGCGTAGAGTTTCTGATATTTTTGAGTTTTTTTTGCATGTCTTCCTTAGACTCTTCAATAACTTCTGGATACTCCTCCTGAAAGAGTTCCACAAGTTCTTGGAGCGTGTAATGTCTTTTTCTCTCTACTTTTCTGGGGGATGGTGGGAAGAGTACTTCCATCTTCTTCCTTAGAAGGAAAGAAGCGGCCAGTATGGCCCTTGCGGGTATGCTAAGCTCCAAAAGTTCTGCCTGTCTTATGTAATCTAAGTAAGCGTTTGCTAACTCTACTATGTCCACCTTCCAGGGGTCTAGCTTGCCTTCCCTTACAAGTTTGTATGCTAGAGCAAAGGGATGGTCCTCTACAAACATGCGCTAAAAGTATACCACCCTTGCCTTGTAATTTCCCTTAGTTTATTATTAATCTTCATGAAAAAGCTAAGGGTAATACTCCTTTTACTTACATCCTTTGGTTTGGGCTTTGTGCTTGGTACTGCTGGTGCTTCACAAGGTTCTAAGAATCAGGAAGATTCTTACAGGTACATAAAGCTGTTTACTGATGTGCTCCAGATAGTAAAGCAGAACTATGTAGAGGATCCTAACATAAAGGATCTAATATACGGTGCTCTCAACGGTATGATGAGGGCTTTGGATCCTTTTTCCAGTTTCTTTACACCTGATGAGTACAAGGAATTCATGGAGGAGACAGAAGGAGAGTTTGGTGGTGTGGGGATAGAGATAAGCATTGAAAAGGGAAGACCTATAGTCATATCACCCATAGAGGGTACACCTGCTTACAACGCAGGTATAAAGCCAGGGGACATAATCTTGGAAGTTGACGGCAAAGACACCTCCAACATGAGCCTTATGGAGGTTGTGAAGAACATAAGGGGCAAGCCTGGGACGAAGGTAGAGCTTACCATACTAAGGAAGGGCCAAGATAAACCCGTAAAGGTTACCTTAGAGAGGACTCTCATAAAGATCAAGAGCGTCCAATGGACCACCATAGATGGTGTGGGTTACATAAGGCTGTCTAGGTTCAGTGACGGAGTCGGTAAAGAAGTGAGCAAGGCTGTCAGGGAACTTTCAAAGAAGAATGTGAGTGGTATCATACTTGATCTGAGAAACGATCCGGGTGGGCTTCTTTCTGAGGCTGTAAACGTTGCAGAGGTATTCGTACCTAGGGGTAAGCTCATAGTCTACACTAAAGGAAGGAACCAGGAGAATGTGAAGTACTTCTCTACGAAGGATCCCGTGTATCCTAAGGATTTACCTCTAGTGGTTCTCATAAACAGAGGTACGGCAAGCGCTGCTGAAATAGTCACGGGTGCCCTGCAAGATTACAAGCTTGCCACAGTCATGGGTGAGAAGAGCTTTGGGAAGGCATCTGTGCAGAACATAATACCTTTAGAGGATGGCTCTGCGATAAAGCTTACTGTTGCTTACTACTACACACCGTCAGGTAGGCTCATACACAAGAAGGGTATAGAACCAAACATAGTGGTGCCCATGAGCCAGGAGGAAGAGGAAAAGCTTCAGGAAGCCATAAGAGAAAAGAGGATGAAAGGCGCTACTGAGGGTATTATCCTCCTACCAGAAAAGGACGTGCAGCTCAAAAAGGCTATAGAGTACATAAAGCAGAAGGCCGTTCAAAAGAAGGTAGCCAACTTTTGAACTATGATCACCCTGGCTGTGGAAACCTCCTGCGACGAGACGTCTTTAGCTTTATACTCGGACTCGGGTGAGGTGTGTAAGGAGATTACCCTTTCCCAGGCTCTTGTTCATCATTCCTTTGGGGGAGTGGTTCCTGAACTTTCCGCCAGAGAACACACTAGAAACATACTACCTCTCCTGGACGAACTCTTAAGAACTTCACCTGTAGACCTGAAGAAAGTGGACTTTGTTTCCTTTACCCTGACGCCTGGGCTAATACTTTCCTTGGTGGTGGGTGTTGCTTTTGCTAAGGCTATCTCTTACGCTCTGGGTAAGCCCTTAGTGCCAGTACATCACCTAGAAGGACACATATACTCCGTGTTCCTGGAAAAACCTGTGGACTACCCCTTCCTAGCTCTTATAGTGTCAGGAGGACACACAGACCTTTACCTGGTTGAAGGTTTTAGCAGGTATACCTTCCTGGGTGGTACTCTAGATGACGCTGTGGGCGAGAGCTATGATAAAGTGGCCACGATGATGGGACTTGGATATCCTGGTGGTCCTGTTATAGACAGGCTTGCCAAGGAAGGGCAGCCCGTTTACAACTTCCCAAGACCTATGCTTAAGGAGAATACTCTGAACATGTCCTTTAGTGGTCTCAAGACAGCCGTAAGGCAGGTTATAGAAAAGGGCTCTTACAGAAAGGAGGATGTGGCCAGATCCTTCCAGGACGCCATCATGGACGTGCTAGAAGAGAAAACCCTTTTGGCCTCAAGGTTCACAGGTATAAGGAGGGTTGTTATAGTAGGTGGAGTTTCTGCAAACAGCGAGCTAAGAAGGAGGTTTGGACTGCTACAGGATAAGGGTCTTCTTGAGGTTTACATACCACGCCCAAGGCTGTCCACCGATAACGCTCTTATGATAGCCTATGCGGGTATGGAAAGGTTTAAGAAGGGTGTAGTGGCCCCGGAGGACATAAATCCAGAGCCCAACATACCCTTAGAGGTCTTTGGTAAAGTCTGGGGAAAATAGAGCCTTTTTAAATATATAGATATCGCCCTTGTACTTTAGTAGATTTAGCACCTGGTGCTTTGGGAAGAAACGAGCATCCAAGACCTCCCATGAAGGCTTTGGTTCACCTTCTACGTACTTCATAAGGTAGTAGTAGACCTTTTTCTTTATCCTCTGGCCTTCCCTCGTGTAGTAGTACTCTACACTACCCAAGGGTGTTACTATCTTGCCAAGGACTCCTGTCTCTTCCTTGACCTCCCTTACAGCTGCCTCCTCTGGACTTTCTCCTTCTTCTATGAGGCCTTTGGGAAAGGTCCAAACTTCGGAAGGATTCTTTACGAGCAGCACCTCATCGTCCTTAAACAAAACACCACCTGCTGAAACCTCGAGTTGCATCTTTACTCCTTTATGTTAAGTATAATCTTTACAAGCTCCTCTGCTGCGTGTAGTTTGTTTGTACTCTTTATGGATACGTAGCTTCCATCCTTGAAAAGCACGTATCCTACGAAATCTTCACTTCCCATAACCTTGAGGGGATTGGCGACAAGCACGTCCAGGTTTTTCTTCTTTAGCTTCTCCCACCCGTATTCCAGCAGTTTTTCTTCTTCCTCTAAGGCAAACCCTACGAGGAGTCTGTCTCCTTTTATCCTTCCTAGCTCTTCAAGGATGTCTACCGTTTTGACAAGCTCTAGGGTTAACTTCTCTCCTTTCTTTATCTTTCCTTGGAAAGACTCCAGCACTTTAAAGTCTGACACGGCTGCGTTCATGATAACCACATGGGACCATGGGAAAAGCTCAAGGACCTTTTTGTACATCTCATCGGAGGAAGAAACCCTATGTATCTCTACCTCTGGTGGTTCTTGGGCTGTAGTAAAGCCAGCTACCACTTTGACGCTGGCCCCATACCACCTTAGGACCCTGGCCAGTGAAAATCCCATCTTACCAGAGGATTCGTTGGAGATAAACCTCACTCTATCTATGTGTTCTCTTGTGGCACCACACGTTATCAGGATCCTCTTACCCTGCAAAGGTTTAGGTCTTATGGAGTACTCTATCCAGTCTATTAGTCTTTGGTTGCTGGCAAGCTTTCCCTGCCCTTCCTCTTGGCATGCTAACAAGCCCTCTTCTGGCTCTATGATTATGTGTCCTAGCTCTTTGAGTCTTTTTAGGTGTTCTTGTACTATAGGGTTTTTGTACATGACTACGTTGGCGGCAGGTGCTATTAGCAAAGGCCTTTCGTAAGCTAAAACTGTGGTGGTAAGCAGGTTATCCCCTATACCTGTAGCTATCTTAGATAGAGTGTTGACACTGCATGGTGCTATTAGGAACACATCTGCCCATCTGGCTAGGTTTATGTGCGCCAGAGAATCCTCGGACCAATCTATGTAAACTTTGTTGTTGGTGAGCGTCTTAAAGGTAAGCCTGCTTACAAAATTCTCGGAGAAGGGTGTCATGATAACTTTAACGTCGTGTCCGAGTTTTTTGAGTTCTCTTACAAGGTCGCAGATCTTGTATATGGCTATGCTTGAGGACACTCCTATAAGTACCCTTGCCATTGGATTATTTTAAACGTAGGGCCTCAGGGTTATATCTCCCGAGATTACCTTTACATCTCCCTTTGAGGTTTGAAGGATAAGGCTTCCATCTTCCGAAAGACCCTTGAGTATACCCACGGTGGGTGGTTCTGTCATAAGGATCACCTCTTGACCTAAGAACATGAGCCTTTCTTCTATCCTATCCTTGAAAGGAGAAAAGCCGGAGCTTTTGAACTCTTCAAGGCTTTTGTCTATGTGATCGAGCAGGCTGCTTAGTGTTTTCCTTAAGTCCCTCTTTACACCATCTACCATGTAAAGGGATATGGCTTCGGGTGGAAGCGTTTCCTGATTTACGTTAAAGCCAACACCGCAGATAAGTTTTTCCTTCTGTTTTTCTACAAGCACGCCGCATACCTTCTTACCTTTTAGGTACACATCGTTCACCCACTTTATGGAGGGATAGAAACCTAACTCTATAAGGTAGTTGCATACGGCCAAGCCTATCACTAAGGGGAGGGGAGGGACTTCCTTAAACTCTTCCGAGTTTAGAAGGAAGGAAAAGTATAGGCCACCCTCTTGGGAGTGCCATTCTCTACCCTGCCTTCCCCTACCTTTTCTTTGACGTTTGGCCACCACTACTGTACCAAAGGGAAACTCAAAACTCTTGAGTACATCTTGGGTGGAGTCTACCTCTTCCAACCATACGAGGTAGTCAAAACCCATGGTTTAGGGCTTTATGACATCTGTCTTAAGGTAGTCCCTTAGAACCTCTGGAACTACTACGGAGCCATCTTCTTGCTGATAGTTTTCCAGTATGGCGGCTAGAGTTCTACCCACAGCTAGTCCAGAGCCGTTTAGCGTGTGTACGTACCTTAGCTTTTTGTTTTTGTCCATGTACCTGGTGTTCATCCTACGGGCTTGGAAGTCTTCGCAGTTGGAGCAAGAGGATATCTCCCTGTATTTGCCTTGGGATGGGAACCAGACTTCTATGTCGTAGGTCTTTGCAGAGGAAAAGCCTAGGTCCCCTGTACAGAGAAGTACAACTCTGTAGGGTAAGCCTAGGAGCTTTAGTACTTCTTCCGCATCGGACACAAGCTTTTCTAGCTCTTCGTAAGAGTCTTCTGGCTTTACTATCTTGACTAGTTCTACTTTGTCAAACTGGTGTTGGCGTATGATGCCCCTTATGTCCTTGCCGTAAGCTCCAGCCTCTCTCCGGTAGCAAGGTGTGTACGCAGTAAGGTATATGGGAAGGTCTTCTTCTTTTAGGATCTCACCAGCGTAAAGGTTAGTAAGGGGTACTTCTGCAGTTGGTATAAGGTAAAGGTTGTCTCTTTCACACTTGTACAGGTCTTCTTCAAACTTGGGAAGCTGGCCTGTTCCTATTAGTATCTCCGGTTTTACTAAATGTGGTGGAATGACCTCTTTGTAGCCTTTAGAAGTATGAAGGTCAAGCATGAAGTTTATCAAAGCTCTCTCTAGTTTTGCCCCAAGGCCTGTAAAGACTGTAAACCTACTACCTGAGAGTTTGGCTCCCCTTTCAAAGTCCAATAGCCCAAGGTTGACACCTATTTCCCAGTGAGGCTTTGGTTCAAAGTCAAACTCTCTGGGTTCTCCCCACCTTCTTACCTCCACGTTTTGGCTTTCGTCCTCTCCAAAGGGCACGCTTTCATGGGGAAGGTTGGGAATTCTCAGAAGGATGTCTTTTAAATGTTCTTCAACCTGGCTAAGCTCTGCTTCAAGGCTGTCTAGAGTCTCCTTTATGGCTTTTACCTCTGCTTCTAGCTGGGTAGTGTCCTTGCCTTCCTTCTTTAGTTGCCCTATCTGTTTGCTTTTAGTATTCCTCTCTGCTCTTAGGTTTTCTATCTTTTGTATCAGGGACCTGCGTTCTTTGTCTTTCTCTAAGACTTCGTCTACTAGCTTTGTATACTCCTTGTCCCTGAGCGAAAGCCTTTCTTTGACAAATTCTGGCCTTTTTCTTATTAGCTCTATGTCTATCATTTGACCACGACTCTTACTATGCTATCTCCTTGCTCCATCTGCCACCTTTTCTTGGCTGGATCATCTACCTTGCTCAAAAGCATGTCTTTTTGGAATATTCTATCGTAGAAGACCTTTCCAGATTGGGTTATCACCATAAGCTCTACAGCGTCCCTTACGGGTATGATATCTACGAGGGAGTCAAGCCTTGAGATAACAGATACTCCTTTCGTTCCCCTTGTCCGTAAGGGTATTTCCCTTTGGCTTATCTTCTTAACTCCTCCCTTTGCAGTTACTATAAGCAGGTACTCTTCATCTTTTAATGCTCTTATGCCCTTGACAGCATCTTTGTCTTCCAGCTTTATGCCTATGACACCTCTAGAACCCACTCCGGCTGGTGGTATGTCCGATATGTTTATCCTGAGGACTTTGCCCCTATGTGTGTATATGAGCAGGTGTCCTTCTTCTGGTGATTGGAGTATCTTCACTACTCTGTCTTTCTCGTCAGAGAGCTTTATTATAGAAACTCCCTGAGCTTTAAACTCAAAGTCTGCCAAGGGTATCTTCTTTATGTAACCATTGGCAGTAGCTATTATGAGCCTGTCTTGAGCCGAAGACCTTAAGAATCCACCCACTATGACCTCATCAGGATCCTTTAAGCTTACTCTACTGCCTTGTAATGCTTGAGTTCCAGCCACCCAGTATACCCTACCCATGTTGGAAACTAAGAAAAGAACATCATCTACGGGAACAGAGAGGATGTTTACCACTTCTTTTTCTTCTTGTATGTTCTCTAAAGGTAGAATCTGACCGTCTGCGTAGATGACCACCACAAGGCTTTCACTCTTATGCTTACCCTCCAAACCTTCCACAAATGTTTTTCTAGGTGAAGGAAACTCCTTTATGAGGGCTTCCATCTCCTCTATGAAGACTTTTATCCTTTCTTCTTCAGATGTTACCAGTTTTTGGTAATACTCTTCTTTGCTCTTTAGCTCTTCTCTTTCTTTTTCTAGCTTATCCCTTTCTAAAGAGGTAAGCCTTTGCAGCCTCATGTCTAGTACTGCGTTTGCCTGCGTAGCCGTTAGGTTGTACTTCTTTGTGAGTTTTTCTCTTGCTTCCTGTGTGTCTTTGGAAGACCTTATGTCCTGTATTACGTTGTCTATGTTCTGGAGGGCTACAAGCAAGCCTTCCACCACGTGAAGCCTTTCTCTCGTATGTTTGAGGTGATACTTGGACCTGCGAAGGATGACATCAAGTCTGTGGCGCAAAAACTCCTGAAGGAGTTCCTTTATGCCTACTTGCTTCGGTTCTCCGTCAACAAGCACTACAAAGTTCAGCGGAAAGTTCTTCCTTAGGGCTGTGTTCTTTAGAAGTTTTTCTATAACCTTTTGAGAATCTGCATCCTTTTTTAACTCTATCACTATGCTGATACCTTCCTTATCGGACTCATCCCTTATGTCCGATATTTCCTTTATCTTGCCTTCTCTAACCAACTCGGCTATTCTTTTTATGAGTTCTGCCTTGTTCACTTGGTATGGTATTTCAGTTATCACTATCCTTTCCCTTCCTCCATGAACCTTCTCCACGTGCATCTTTGCCCTTACACGGACGTATCCCTTACCCTTCTCGTAATACTCTAAAAGCTCATCTCTGTTTTCCACTATACCACCTGTGGGAAAGTCGGGAGCCTTTATGTACTCCATTATCTTTTGAGTAGTTATCTGTGGGTCTTTTGCCAGTTCTATGAGTGCTTGGGCTACCTCTCTTAAATTGTGGGGTGGTATGGATGTAGCCAACCCTACAGCTATACCTATGGTTCCATTGCAGAGAAGGTTCGGAAACTTAGAAGGTAATACCTCTGGCTCGGTGGTGGTTCCGTCAAAGTTAAGAACAAAGTCTACTGTATCCTCTTCTAATTCCTCTAACATGTAGAGGGCAGCCTGTGAAAGCTTTGCTTCTGTGTACCTCATGGCTGCCGGTGGATCACCATCTATGGAACCAAAGTTTCCTTGTCCTATTATCAACGGATAGCGCATGTTAAAGTCTTGTGCCATTCTCACAAGGGCTTCATAAACTGCTTGGTCTCCGTGAGGGTGGTAGTAACCAAGAACAGTACCTACTATCCTAGCACTCTTGACAAAGTTTTTATTGGGTAAGAGTCCCATTTGCCACATGGAGTAGAGTATTCTTCTCTGAACGGGCTTAAGACCATCCCTCACATCTGGGATGGCCCTGCCCACTATTACGGACATAGCGTAATCTATGTATGCCTGTTTTACTTCTTCTTCTATTGGAACTTCTATGATTTCCATAGTGTAAAAGTATACAACACTAGCTTAGGGGATTTTTTAGAGTGGTTCTTTAAACTTTACCCTTCTCAAGTCTTTGGAAATCACCAGGATCAGTGGGGTCTTTGGAGCAGAAAACGAAAAAGTTCACCTTTATACCAAGTAAAAACTGCTCTTTGATTTCTTGCCTTTCTGGTGTTTGTAGTACAGGGGTTTTGTAGGGGTACTTTTGGGAATACTTTTGGAAAAACGCAATTTTTACACTTTTTGACTTTATGGGTGTCTAAAACTGACGTGTATCTTTTAAAAAGCTTGAAAATCAAGGACTTGTGAAGGGTATGGAGAGTCTTTATTTTTAAATTTTTAGATATCTGGATTTCTCATGTTTATGCATTTCTGAGACTTGATACTCAATGACTTTAGAAGGGTGAAAGTGCTGTTTTTGAGGGTCCTTCTGGCCCACTGGCGGTTTCCGGAAATGCACCTTCATTTGAGGGGGGTACCCCCTTGACAGAATCTTTGAAGTGTGTATAATAGATAGATAGGTAAGGTTGAGGTTTCTAATCTTCCTGGTGGAGTTGAAAGTGAAGTTTTTCATAATTCTAAATGTAACTTAAAAATTGTTTCTAATCTTCCTGGTGGAGTTGAAAGATTCAATTACGTCAGTATCGTTAATTCCTATATAGAACGTTTCTAATCTTCCTGGTGGAGTTGAAAGTGTAAAGGTGTGTGTAGACACCGCACCAACTAGGCCATGTTTCTAATCTTCCTGGTGGAGTTGAAAGGTGGCTGATATGCTTAAAGACAAGGAAACCAGGATCGTTTCTAATCTTCCTGGTGGAGTTGAAAGCAAGCTTTCAGTATTTACTTTGGTAGTTTGATGTTAGGTTTCTAATCTTCCTGGTGGAGTTGAAAGTCATTTTTCTCAACATACTTAGTCACATAATTGAATAGTTTCTAATCTTCCTGGTGGAGTTAAAAGGAATAAAAGCAGTTTGTAGGATCATGCATCAAAATTTGGAAGAAAAAAAATAAATACTCATGAGATCTGTACTCATCTACAGGCGCGGGGGTCTTGGAGATACACTCCTTGTATTCCCTCTGCTTGAGATCTTCAATAAGAAGGGTTATAGAGTGGTGGCAGTTGGAAACACGGACTATTACAGGCTTGCTGAAGAAGTAGGTTGGGCTGATTTAGTTCTGTCTGAGCTCCCACCGTGGGACGGAGAAAGGGTAATAATTTCCTACGAGGGTAACGTAAAGCCTTTTCCCGAAAAGAGGATTTGGATAGTTCAGCACTACCTGGAAAGCTTAGGACTAAAGGAGGATTTCTCTCAAGAGTTACCCATACAGGCTTCAAAGGGTGGTCCGTTAGAAGGTGTGGCGGTTCTTCATCCTTCAAGTGGTTCATGGAAGAAAAACCCAAAGCTTGAACTCTTTTTGAGTGTAGAGGAAGTTCTCAAGAGAAAAGGCTACAAGGTTGTCTACTTTGTAGGAGAAGCGGACCAGTGGCTAAAGGGCTACGTTAGCAACTTCTGGGAGAGTCTAAACTTGGTGGAGATAGCTAAAGCTCTAAAAGCTGCCAAGCTTTTTGTAGGGTTAGACAGCGGTATTTCTCACCTTTCGGCCTACTTGGGTGTACCAACCTTTATCTTCTATGGGCCTACAGATCCTATAGTATGGAGGCCAATAGGTAAAAGGGTCTTTCAGATAAGTCTAAACCTTGAGTGTTCTCCATGCTTTCCTAACGTATGTGAAGCAAGGGAATGCTTGGACGTAAACATGTTGCTTGATAGGTTCCTTTATTACTTTAACAGTTATACTTTTTAAAGGATGGAAGAAAAAAAGCCTGTAGTAGAGTTTAGGGCAAAAATCAAACAGATAATAACCGAGACACCTACCACAAAGACGTTGGTTTTTGACCTTCAGGGGATAGACTTTGACTTTTATCCTGGACAGTATGTCATGCTCCAGGTTCCGTATCCACCCACTGGAGAGATTTTGCGCAGGGCTTATTCAATAGCTAACTCACCCTTAAAGAAGGGTGTTCTGGAGCTCACTGTAAAGAGGACACCTAACGGTAAAGCGTCTGTGATACTTACAGAACACACCAAGGTGGGGGATGAGTTTACCATAAAGGGGCCTTATGGAAAGTTCTACTGGGTTCCTCAGATGGGTACAAGCCTTGTGCTCATCGGTGCAGGAAGTGGTATAGTGCCTCTTATGAGCATACTAAGACATATAGCTCTTGCGGGTCTTCATCATGTGAAGGCTACCCTTTTGTATTCAAACACTCACTTCGAAGAGATCATTTATAGACAGGAGTTAGAAGATCTAGACAAACTTCCTAACATAAAGGTGGTGCATACGTTGACAAGGTCCTGGCCGGAAGACTGGAAGGGTTACACGGGAAGGATAAACACTCAGATGATACTGAATGAAGTAGAGGACATTCCTGCAAACCTATACTACCTGTGTGGACCTCCTCAATTCGTGGACGACATGGAAAGAATACTGTTGGAGCTTTCCGTGGACAAAAGCCAGATAAAGAAGGAAAAATACGATTAGATAGCCCTCACGCAGAAGAACCCACCATCGGGGTAATATCCATCCTCTATCCTCCTGTCTTTGACAGGTTTAACATCCTGTGGCTCGTCAAAGAGTGTGGTCCTTACCGTGTCTATCCTAAAACCGGCTTTTTCCAGCATGTACCTTAGCTCATTGTAGGAGTAAAACCTTGCATGTTGGTATATAGGGTGGCCTTCTTGAGACTTTCTCCTGTAAAACTCTGCCCAAGGACTTTCTGAGAGGACAAGGCCTAGAAGTAGGGAACCTTCTCTTTTTAAGACCCTTCTGGCTTCCTTAAAGGCTTGAATAGGATCTTCAAAAAAGCAGATGGACACCACCATAAGGACGGTCTTAAAGGTTCCTTCTTTAAAGGGAAGTTCTTCGGCCTTTGCCAAGATGCCAAACGTTCCCCTCCTCCTGGCAATCTTGAGAAGCTCCATGGATGTGTCCACTCCGTACCTTATTCCAAGGGCTTGGGCGAACCTTCCGCTTCCTACTCCAACCTCTAGGGACAAACCACCTTCAAAGAGTCCTTTTAGGCAGGTAAGCTCAAGCTCAAAGGCTGACCTTCCGAAGGGCTTTTCGTACCACTCGTCGTACTTCTGAGAGTACTCATCAAAAACACGCATAGTAGAATATATAAGATAGATGAAAAACCTGTGGCTTAACTTGGGTATATTCTTTGCCCTAGTGTTTGCTTGCCTGATTGTGCTCGCCCTAAAACCCATAAACCTCGGACTTGATCTGAAGGGTGGAAGTTCAATAGTCTTGGAACCAGACATACAAAAGGCCATAAAGGACCTATATGAAAGACAGTCCAGCTATGTGGAAAAGCTCCTAAGCGATAAGGGTATAAAGGTGCTTGATGTGTCAGCCTCTAAGGAAAGTATAAAGGTGGAGCTTTTGGACAAGGATCAGCTAAAACAGGCGGTTAAGGTACTAGAAGAAAACCTAAGGGATTATGAGCTTACGGTAAGCGATGGTAACATACTCCTAAGGCTGAAGGACGCTAAGGAAGAAGACTTGGTAAACGGCATAGTGTCTCAGACGGTGGAGGTGCTACGCAGGAGGATAGACGAGCTTGGTGTGGTCCAGCCTGTAATAACAAAGCTTGGTAGGGATAGGATACTTGTAGAACTACCAGGAGTTCTTGACATACAAAGGGCAAAGTCCATAATAGGTAGGACGGCGGTCCTTGAACTCAAGCTAGTGGTAGATTCTGGTCCCAAGGAGGAGTTACAGAAGAGACTTACTAAGGATCTTGAGCTTTTACCCTCCAAAGAAGGTGTTTGGTTCCTTGTGGAGAAGACACCTGTCATAACAGGAAAGGATATAAGGACTGCCTACACGAGCCAAGATGAGTTTGGAGCTCCTGCTGTGAGCTTTGAGCTTACCTCTGAAGGTGCCAAGGCCTTTGCAGAAGCTACAGAGAAGAACATAGGAAAAAGGCTTGCCATAGTTTTGGATGGTGTGGTCATGTCTGCTCCTGTTATAAGGAGCAAGATCTCAGACAAAGGTCAGATAACGGGGAGGTTCACGCCCGAGGAAGCTAGGGATCTGGCTTTGGTGCTAAGGTCTGGAAGCCTTCCTACAGAGGTTAAATTCCTCCAAGAGAGTGTCGTAGGACCTTCTTTGGGTAGGGATGCTATAGAGCAAGCCAAGAAGGCAGGCTTTTTAGGTTCTATGCTTCTCTTTGCTTTGCTTATAGCTAGGTACAAAACTACGGGAGTGAGTGCTGTAGTGAGCATAATTTTCAACGTGCTTCTTCTCCTTAGTTCTCTTGTCCTGCTGGGTGCAACTCTAACCCTTCCTGGCATAGCAGGCATAATCCTAAACATGGGCATAGCCGTAGACTCTAACGTACTCATATACGAGAGGATAAGGGAAGAGCTAAGGCTAGGAAACAGCCCACGGAAGGCTATAGAACTAGGCTACAGGCGGACACTTGGAGCTGTATGGGATACGCACATAACACTGTTGGTGGCAGCTCTAATACTCTTCCAGTTTGGAAGTGGTCCTGTAAAAGGTTTTGCCACGACCCTCACCCTTGGAACTATAGCCTCCTTCATATCCAACGTTTACTATGCCAAGTTCTTCCTGGAAGTGCTGCATAAGCTAAGGCTCTTTAAGCTATGAGTTACCTTATGAACACCTATAAAAGGCTGCCTGTTAAGTTTGTAAGGGGTGAGGGAGTATACCTCTACGATGAGCAGGGTAGGAGGTACTTGGATTTCCTCTCTGGCATAGCTGTAAACTCTCTAGGGTATTCGGATCCGGACCTTGTGCATGCTATATGCCAGCAGGCAAAGGAACTCCTTCACGTGTCTAACCTCTTTGAAAATCCCTGGCAAGAAGAGCTGGCAGGGCTCCTGATAGACAGGTTCTGGGATAAGGGAGGTAAGGTCTTCTTTGCCAACAGCGGTACAGAAGCTAACGAAGGAGCCATAAAGCTCGCAAGGAAGTACTTCGACGGAAAGAGGTACAGGATCATTACCTTCTACAAAGGTTTTCATGGAAGGACTTACGGAAGTATGTCTGCCACAGCGCAAGAGAAGATACATAAGGGTTTTGAGCCTCTCTTAGAGGGTTTTGACTATGCAGAACTCAACAACTTTGACTCAGTGCTCAAAGCTCTAAAGAAGGATACGGCTGGCATCATGCTTGAGGTTATCCAGGGTGAAGGCGGTGTAAACCCAGCCACGGAGGAGTTTTTGGGTAAGGTTGGAGAACTCTGCAAAAAGGAAGGTCTTCTACTTATAGTGGATGAAGTACAGACGGGTGTAGGAAGGACTGGAAGGTTTTACGCCTACGAACATTATCCCATAAAGCCAGACATAGTAACTCTTGCAAAGGGCTTGGGTGGTGGAGTGCCCATAGGTGCCCTTATAGCCTCGGGTGAAGTGGCCAAGGCCTTCGTACCTGGTTCCCATGGCTCTACCTTCGGCGGCAATCCGTTGGCATGCAAGGCTGCTTCGGTGGTGGTCAGGAAGGTGATAGACCTACTGCCTCAGATACAAAGGGTAGGTAGCTACCTGGAGATGAGGTTAAGGGAGCTGGAGGTCAAAGAGCTTAGGGGGAAGGGTCTCATGTGGGGTCTTGAACTGGGAAGAGATTGTACACATATTGTAGAAAAGGCGCTAAAGATGGGTCTGGTTGTTAACTGCACGGCAGGCAGTGTTATAAGGCTCTTACCTCCCTTGATAATAAGGGAGGAACACGTGGACGAAGCAATGGAAGTGCTGGGGAGGATTATACATGAGTGATATTTCCCTTATAGGTGCCTTCTTGGGTGGTCTTCTGTCCTTCCTTTCTCCGTGTGTGCTTCCCATAGTACCGGGCTACCTTTCTTACCTTTCAGGGGTAGGAGCCTCTCAAAAGGAGACAAAGGGCTTTAACTTTCCTGTATTCCTGTCGGCGCTCCTGTTCGTGATGGGCTTTTCTATAGCCTTTACCCTCATGGGTGCAGGTGCTACCCTTCTGGGACAGTCCTTCAGGGACTACCAAGACTTAGTGGTAAAGGTGGGCGGTGGTGTTGTGGTTTTCTTTGGTCTTCACTTTGCCGGAGTCTTTCTGCGGAAGAACTTTCTGATGGAGCTTTTTGGAGTAGCTGCTCTCTTCTTGTCCTTGTACTTCTTGAAGGTGATAAGCCAAGAGACTCTTTTTACCCTGTTGGGTATAGTGGGCGTGGTCTTTTTTCTTTACAGCTTTTCCCTTCATGAGGTTCTCTACAGGCAGATGAGGGTTGAAGTGAAGGGCAGCACTTCCTTTGTGGGGGCTTTTCTGATGGGCCTTCTGTTTGCCTTCGGTTGGAGCCCGTGTATAGGCCCCGTGCTTGGCACCATACTCTTGTACGCAAGCCAGCAGGAAACGGCTTTGAAAGGTGCAAGCCTCCTCTTCTTTTATTCCCTGGGCCTAGGTATACCTTTTGTGGTAGGAGGAGCTTTCTTGTCCATCTTCCTGGAGTTCATAAAGAAGTTCAGCAGGTTCTTCCATGCCGTTGAGGTGATAGGCGGTCTGCTCCTGGTCCTTTTGGGCTACCTGCTTGCAAGCGGTAAACTCGCCGAAATCTCTACTCTCCTGGGTGCATGATGTTCGTGGCGATAGTAGACTACTTCATGGGCAACCTAAGGAGCGTATCCAAGGCACTTGAGCACGTAGGTCTTAACGTAGTCATTACCCAGGACAGCGATGTCATCAGGAAGGCGAGAGCTTTGGTACTGCCCGGGGTTGGTGCCTTTAGGGATGCAGTAAGGAACCTAAAGGCTCTGTCCCTCTGGGATGAGATACTCAGGTTCATAGAATCTGGAAGGCCCTTTTTAGGCGTGTGTCTGGGGCATCAGCTTCTGTTTGAGAGGAGCTACGAGTTTGGAGAGGAAAGGGGTCTTGGTGTGTTTGAGGGTGAGGTGGTGCTCCTGCCCACGAAGGTAAAGGTACCTCACATAGGTTGGAACCAGGTCTGGAAGAAGAGGGAGTCTAAGCTCTTGGAAGACATCAAGGATGGAGAGTACTTTTACTTTGTCCACTCTTACCACGTTCTCCCAAAAGACATGAGCATAGTCGTGGGTACCACAGACTACGGTATAGATTTCGTGTCTGCTATAGAGTATGAAAACATATTCTCGGTGCAGTTCCATCCGGAAAAAAGCCAAAAGGCAGGTCTAAAACTCTTGGAGAACTTCAAAAGGGTAGTTCTAAATGGCTAAGCTTTGCTTAGCTTTGGACCTTCCTTCTGAAAAGGCCAAGGAAGTCCTCTTTAGTCTGAAGGGCTACCCTCTAGTGATCAAGGTAGGTTACAAACTCTTCATCTCCCATCATAGGGCCATAACGGATCTTGTCAAAGAGCTAGGCTTTGAACTCTTTCTTGACTTAAAGCTTCATGACATTCCCAACACGGTCAAAGAAGGTGTACTGTCTGCCAGGGACCTTGGAGCTGACTACCTTACACTGCATATACTCTCTGGAAAACAGGCCTTGAGGGAAGCTGTAAAGGTAAAGGGAAACACAAAGCTCCTGGGTGTCAGCGTGCTCACTAGCCTCACAGAGGAAGACCTCGAGGATCTTGGCTTTTGCAGCAGCTTAGAAGAGGAAGTGGTTAGACTTGTATCTTTAGGTATGTCTGAGGGTATTGACGGTGTGGTATGCTCTGGTCTTGAAGCTCCTAAGATAAAGGATCTCTTCCCGCATGCCTTTGTGGTAGTCCCTGGAGTAAGGTTCAGGGGTGATGAGGTGCAGGACCAGAAGAGGGTCTTGTTCTTGGAGGACCTGCCTAAAGGTGTGGTGGACATGGTAGTGATGGGTAGGTCTCTCCTGGAGAACCTAAGAAGGATAGACAGAGCTCTGGAGATACTCCATGAAAGGTAAAGACTTTTTGGCCTTGACGGTGGGTTTTAACCTAGCGGGGGGAGTGATAGCGGGCCTCATGGTGGGTTATGCCTTTGACAAATGGCTCATGGAAGGCCTGTTCAAGGTTAAAACTTTTCCCTTTGGGCTTATCTTTTTCTTTATCATAGGTATAGTATCCGGTATAAGGAACGCTTACAGAGATCTTAAAAGACTTTGACGGGGCGTGGCTCAGGTGGTAGAGCGTCGGCTTCGGGAGCCGAAGGTCGGGGGTTCGAGTCCCCTCGCCCCGATGAAAAAAGGAGGTTAGCCGTGAAGGGTATAAAGCTAAAGAGGTTTAAGATAAAGGTCTTTGGAAGCCAGGGTAAGGTTTTGGGTAAGGGCCTTTCTGAGGAACATACTGCCTTTTTACACAACCTTCTTACCAACGACATAAAGTCTATGAAGGATGGCACCCTTACCTACAACCTCATGCTAAGGCAGAATGGCTCACCCATAAGAGACTTCTTCGTCTACAAGCTCGGAAATTACTACATACTTGACACCGATGAACATCCTAACAGTCTTATCCCAGAGTTGGAAAAGCTAAAGCTCTCTCTGCGTGTATACTTTGAGAAACTCCCATACGAGCATCTGCTTATCTTCGGCAATGGGGCTAGGGAGTACATAAAGGAAACCTTTGGCCTGGAGCTTGAACCTCAGAGTCTAAAGTCTTTAGACAATCTTATAGTGGCCAGGAATGACCTTAGGATAAAGGAAGAGGCTTATGAAATCATGGGTCAGAACCTTCCAGAGGTACCAGCTCAGTACATAGATGAGGAAGATTTGGAAGACCTCAGGATAGCCAAAGGTATACCGGCTATAGGTAAAGAGCTTAAGGAAGGATTTTCTCCCCTTGAGGCATGCCTTGGTGGTATTGCCATAAGCTTTACTAAAGGCTGCTATGTGGGTCAGGAGGCTATAGCTAGAGTCTACTACAAGGGAAGGCTTCCACGAGCTTTGGCTCAGCTTGAGGTGGATAAGGGTGTTCAAGAAGGGCAGGAGATAGTAGACCAAGAAGGTCAGAGAGTTGGCCTTATAACCTCTGTAAGTCCAAAGAGTAGTTTAGCTTTAGGTTACATACTGAGAGAAAAGGTAAAGGAAGGTGTTACCTACACAGCTGGAGACAAAAGGGTAAGACTGCTTAAGGTATACGAGTGTCAAGAAGAAAAGCCAAAGCCAAAAGCGGGAACCTTACTTTTAGGTCCTAAGAAACCTCTCTAAGGAGGAAGTTAATATAGTCTCTGTCTGAAAACCTTTCCTTTAGATGCTTGACGAAAAGAGCAGCGGTAAAACCGTTAAGCACAACGTGGTTGAAGGTAAAGGTGAGGTGTGCTTTACCCTCTTGGTCCATGGCTCCTACGGCTACTATGCATGCATGTCCGTAAGGCAGGACAGCATCGAAAGATCTTATTCCAAGCATGCCAAGGTTTGAGACAGTCAGAGTAGCACCCTGTATTTCCTCTAAGGAGAGTTTTTTCTCTTCTGCCCTCTTTCTCAGCTGATTTAGTTCGTTTGCTATCTGTCTTAAGTTTTTCTTCTCTACAGACTTCACTACCGGGTTGTATAGATCTTCTCCCACTGCCACAGCCACTGATACGTTAGATGAAGGAAGGATAAGGTAGTGATCTTCTCTGTATATGGCCCTTAGCCTTTCAAATACCTGCATGGAGTCCCCTACTATCTTCACTATCCAGTGAGTGAGAGTAATACCTTCTATCTTGGGTATGAAGGAAAAGTCAAACACTTCGTGTATGTGAAAATAGGGGAAGCTGAGTACACTTTTTGTAAGGTTCGCTATGAGAGCCTTTTGAACACTAGATACGGGAACTTTTCTGGGTATTCCCCTCTTCTCTATGAAGGCCAGAAGCATGTCCTCGGTTATCTTGACCTCGCCAAATTCCTCCAGAACTTCCTTTATGTTCAGCTCGTATTCTTTTAAGAGCTCTAAAGCCTTGGGTGTAAAGTACCTCTCTGTTAAAAACTCTTGCACATCTTTGGCATGCGCAGGTGAAGGAAGCCTGCCTTCCTTTTGAAGCTCCTCCAGGTTGATGTTGTATTCCTTCGCTAGAACCTTGGCGTATGGTGATGCAAATCCACTGGGAAGCTCCAACCTCTCTACGTTTATCTTGGGTTTTTCAAAGACAGGTTTTTCTTCTTTGGGTTGTTTGGTAACTTCCTTGACCGTAGGTTCCTTCTCTTGAGTTGCCTCTCCTTTTAGCTCCAGCAGTGCTATAGGTTTTCCTACCTCTACCTCTTGACCCTCCTCAACAAGGATAGCCTTGAGTATGCCGCTCTTGAAGGCCTGAAGCTCCATAACGGCTTTTTCAGCTTCTATTTCAGCTATCACATCCCCCTTCTGTACAAACTCACCCTCCTTTTTTAGCCACCTTACCACCTTGCCCCTTTCCATGGTATCCGAAAACTGAGGCATAACTATTTCATAGTCCATGTCTTCTACTCCACTGTAGTATTTCCCTGTATATCCTCTCAGGTGTTGGAATGGCCATAAGCTCTAGCTTCCTGTTGTAGGGTATGGGAACATCCTCACCGGCTACCCTCAAGGGTGGAGCATCCAGGTAGTAGAAGAGCTCTTCACTAACTCTTGCAGATATCTCCGCTCCAAGCCCTAAAGTCTTTGGTGCTTCGTAAACTACCACAAGCCTTTTTGTCTTCCTTACCGATTCGTATATACCCTCAAAGTCTATAGGTCTTAAGGATACAAGATCTAGGACTTCACAGGAGATGCCTTCTTTTTCGAGCTCATCTACCGCCGCCATAACGTCGTGCACCATCTTTAGATAAGACACTATGGTCACGTCCTTGCCTTCTTTGATCCTTCTTACCTTGAAAGGATCAAAGTCTTTGACGTACTCAAAGGGAAAGTCCATAGGATAAAGGAGTGGATGCTCAAGGAATATGACAGGATCGTCAAGCCTTATGGCGTACAGAAGCCCATGGTAGGCGCTTATGGAATCCGAGGCACAAAAGACATAAAGACCTGGGACGGATGCAAACATGTGCTCCAAGCTTTGAGAGTGTTGAGCTGCTAGCTGTTTAGCCGCACCCTGAGGCATGCGTACCACTATAGGTAAGGCTATCTTACCACCGCTCATGTACCTTATCTTCGCCATGTTGTTGACTATCTGGTCCATGGCTAGCATGGCGAAGTTGGCTGTCATTATCTCGGCCACTGGCCTTAGACCTACCGTAGCCATGCCTATGGCCGTGCCCACTATAGAATTCTCCGCTATGGGAGTGTCTATAACTCTCTTGTCCCCGTACTTGGCATAAAGTCCTTCTGTTACCTTGTAGTTTCCTCCATAAAAGCCCACATCCTCCCCTAAGATGACCACCGTAGGGTCCTTTTCCATAGCGTGGTCAAGGGCAAGGTTTAAAGCATCACGGTAGAGCATCAGCACACACCCCGCAGTATACGTCCCTGTAAAGCTCCTCTACATCTGGGTCTGGAGAGTTCAAGGCAAACTCTACAGCCTCTTCTACTATCTGTTCTACCCTCCTGTCTATGATGTTTATCTGCTCTTCTGTGAGCCATCCCATCTGCAAAGCTTTCTGCCTAAGCAGCTCTATGGGATCCCTCCTTCTGAACATCTCCACTTCCCTCGGTGGTCTGTAATCGGGTTTGTCAGCCATGGAGTGACCTTCAAACCTGTAGGTTATGGCCTCTATGTAGTAAGGCTTTGAATGCTCCTGTATGTACTCTTTAGCCTTTACCACTGCTTCGTAAACGGCAAACACGTCCATACCATCCACTTGAACAGCAGGCATGTAGTCTTTTACCTTGAGGTAGGTGTCTTTAAAAGCGGATACCCTTTCTATCCTCGTACCTATGGCATAAAAGTTGTTCACGCATAGGAAAAGGACAGGTACTTCCCAGACTGTGGCTAGGTTTATGGACTCAAAGAAGCTCCCACCGTTTGTAGCACCATCTCCAAAGATAGCTAAGACTCCAGCCTTTTCACCCCTAACCTTCCTTGCGTATGCAGCACCTACAGCGTGTGGAAGATGAGCACCCACTATAGCGTTCCCACCGTAGAAGTCAAGCTTGGGCTCGTACAGATGCATGGATCCACCTTTCCCCTTTGATACACCTGTGACCTTGCCGAATAGTTCTGCCATTATCAGCTTAGGATCCATACCTCTAGCCAAAGCAAGCACGTGTTCTCTGTAAGGACAGAAAAGATCTCCCTTACCAAAACCAATGACAGCCCCGACGCTCACAGCCTCTTGTCCTATGTCTAGGTGTAGGAAGCCCGATATGTTTCCTTTTAGGTACTTTTCCTTTGCCCTGAGTTCAAACTCCCTCCCAAGCTTCATAAGAAAATAAAACTTTTCGGCCAAAAGTTGACTCATGCCAACAATTATAATAAATACGTACGGATGTTAAAGGTAGGCCTTACAGGAAACATAGGGTGTGGAAAGTCTACTGTAGCCAGATTCTTAAAAGATCTGTCGTGTGTTGTCTTTGATGCAGACCAAATCATAAGGAGCTTTTACGAAGAGAAGGGAGAGGTGTATCAAAGAATAGTTTCCATCTTTGGAAGAGAAGTGTTAGACCAAGAGGGGAACATAGACAGAAAAAAGCTAGCAGATCTTGTCTTTTCGGACGAGGAAAAGCTAAGAATCTTGGAGGAGATAACCCACAATGCTCTGTATAGGAAGCTGGATGAGGAGTTTTCCAAGTTACCAAAAGGTAGCATAGTGGTTGTAGAAGCTAGCCTCCTTGTAGAAAAGGGAACTTACAAAAACTACGATTTTCTGGTGGTAGTTTATGCTCCTTACGAAGTGTGTAAGAGACGAGCCATCCTCAAAGGTATGGAGGAAGAAGACTTTGAGAGAAGATGGAAAAGGCAGATGCCCATAGAAGAAAAGCTCAGGTATGCTCACTTTATAGTGGACAACTCAGACTCCCTTGAAAGGACCGAGAGGCAAGTACGTGATTTATACGTTAGGCTCCGTAACCTTGCCGACTTTAGCCTTTAAAGCACATACAGGGCACACATCCCTTGATGTAGGCTCTCCGCATACCTTACACGGTCTTAGATTGGTTTGCTCTTGCTCTTGGTTTAACAGTGGATAGATCTTTCTGAGGAATTCCATGTAGAACCTAAGTTTTGTACCAGGATGCCTTTCTTCAAGCTCCGACAAGAGCTTTTTGTACTCTATGCTGGTCGAACCTTCCGAAAAGGGACATTCGTACTCTATATACTCAATGCCTGCCATAAAAGCATACAGGGCACTTTCCTTTTCGCTCATTTTACACAGAGGCTTTACCTTCCTCACAAAACCCTTCCCCTCTTCCAAAACAGGGTACTGCCTTTTCAAGTAATCAAGGTTCCAGCTAAGGACGTTGGAGAAGAGCACAGCTACTTCATCGTCCAGGTTGTGGCCCGTGGCCACCACGTTGTAGCCTAGTTTTTTGGCGTAGTGGTTCATGTAGTACCTCTTTAGAGTCCCGCAGAAGGAGCATGCAGGTCTTGGGTCTTCCTTTTTTATCTCAGGTATGCTAAGAACCTCTTCCTTAAGGCTTACTGTATGAAGCTCTCTTCCTATGTTGTTTGCAAACTTTATGGCCAAGTTCTTTGAATCCTCCGAGTATTGACCTATACCCAAGTCTATATAGAGTCCATCAGCTTGATAGCCTAGCTTGTGTAGTGTGTTCCACAGGGATAGGCTATCTTTACCACCAGATACAGCAACAAGTATCCTGTCCTTTTTGGAGAACATCCTAAACTCTCTTATTGTGCCCTCTACCCTGTTTTCAAACCACTCGATGTAATGCTCTCTACACAGGGAGAGCCTGTACTGAGGTAGATAGACTTCAGCTTTTTTGTTACACTTAACGCATTTTCTCATTTCTTTTTAGGCAATAGGGCAAAGATTAAAAACTGGCCTTCCTTCTTGGGAGGAGCTTCCAAGACTCCCACATCAGACAGCTCGGATATTATCCTGTTGGCGAGTTTTTCACCAAGTTCAGGATACATGATCTCTCTACCCTTAAACTTTATCCTCACCTTTACTTTATCTCCGTCCTGCAAAAACTCCCTCATGTGTTTTAGCTTAACCTGAAGGTCGTGTTCGTCTATGCGAGTACTCAACTGTATATCCTTTACTTCTATAGCATGCTCTTTCTGCTTCTTCTTTGCTTCCTTCTCTTTCTTTTTGAGCTCGTAGAGGAACTTTCCATAGTCCAAGAGCTTGCATACAGGTGGATTAGCCTGCGGGGCTATCTCCACGAGGTCAAGCCCCCTTTCTTCAGCCATACGCAGAGCTGTCTCAATGTCCACTATACCTATCTGCTTGCCATTCTCGTCTATTAGCCTTACCTCCTTTACACCTCTTATCTGTCTGTTAACCCTGTAGTTCTGCATTTACACCTCCATCAGTTTTTAGTTTTAGTAATAGTAAATAGAACAAATACGGCCAGTATAAAGTTACAGAAAAGAAGGAAAGTAGAAAGATAAGAAAGTTTCCTAAAGCGTGCCCTTTTAGGGTCATTGTAGGACAACAGGTCTATGTCACCTACTTCAGTCCTTTTGTAAAGCTTAATGTAATGAGAAAGAAGGACGTTACTCAAAAGACCCATAATGAGCAAAGTTGAATAAAGTTTTTCATCAGAGAGTATAAGATAAGCAAGAAGTAGAAAAAGGGCAAGGAGGTAAAAGCGCCACAGTATCCTTCCGTACAGACGTCCTGCAAGGTTCTTATAATCGGTACTTCGTGTCAGAACAGGAGCCACTACGAACACCAGAAGAAATAAGGAGCCAGTGTACAGGGAAAGCAACAGCCTATCCATCAAAGACGACTACTCTGTTCCTACCTTCCCTCTTGGCCGTGTAAAGGGCCATGTCTGCGCACTCCACATCCTTCATAGGGTCTTCAAAGTTGCTTATCTGTTTAATACCTGCACTAAGAGTTATATGAAGCATCTCTTCACACAGCTTCTTTATCCTTTCGGCTACCACTTTTGCGCTTCTTATATCTGTGTAAGGCAGTAGTATGACGAACTCCTCACCTCCGTACCTAAAGGCCACATCGGACTTCCTCAAAGATCCGACTATAATCTCCGCTACCTTTTTTAACACCGAGTCTCCATAAAGGTGTCCGTAAGTGTCGTTTATAAGCTTGAAGTTGTCTAAGTCTAGGAGTATTATAGACAAGGCCATACCGTACCTTTTGGCTCTTGCCGCTTCCCTAGGAAGGGCTTCCTCCAGGTAAAGTCTGTTGTAAAGGCCGGTAAGAGGATCTTTGTATACGTTTTCCTTCAGACTATCTATAAGTAGTTTGTCCAACCATGATTGAATTAACAGTACTAGATCGCGCGCCTTTCTTATAAACCAATCAACGTACATAAGGTCTTTTTGATGGAGTACTTCCTGCAGGAGGTCTATGAGCTTTTCGCGTTGTTCCTCTAAATATTCTATATGTTTTTCTTTAATGGAAGTATTAAGGAGGTACAATTCTTTTCTGAAGGGTGGTGTTTTGTTGGCCTCCAGAAGTTCCTCTGACCTTTCTTCCAAAAACCTTTGAAAGAATTCCATGTAGAACCTTTTCAAACGGTACACACTGTCTATAAGATTCTCCATATGAAGTTCTTCTTTAAAGGTCTCTTGCGCGTGCTTCATGTAAGGTAGGAGAAGGTAGTAGAAAAAGTCGGAAAGTGTACTCTGATCAAAGTACTCCTTCAGGTTAGAGTACAGGCTGATAATCAGTGCGTACGGAACACCGTTCTGGTAAAGAATTTCACCCAAGCTTTTTAGTTCCTCTCTGTCCCACCTGTTTTCTACTAAATCTTGAATGGCTTTTTTTAGAATCTCAAAACCTTCGTAGCCTTCAAAGAGCTTAAGCTGTTCCCTTAAACCTTCCATTTCTGTTTCTTCATATTATAGCTACGTGAAAGCCTAAGAGGTATCCCAAAGAGGAAAAGGATGGTGATCAAACCAACAAAAGCTAGAAAGAGTATGTACTTCAAAGCTCTATCTCCGCATGTCTTGAAGCGTGGCACTGGATGTTTACAGCAACGGGTAGGGATGCTATATGGCAAGGGTAGAGCTCTACCTTGACGTCCACAGCAGTGACTGTTCCTCCAAATCCCATAGGACCTAGTCCAAGCTTGTTTATTTCCTCAAGGAGTTCTTCCTCTATCCTTCTTGCGACTGGGTCAGAACTTCTCTCTCCTATGGGTCTAAGAAGGGCCCTCTTGGCAAGTAGAGCACAGTATTCAAAGTTACCGCCTATACCCACACCTACGGTTAGCGGAGGACATGCATTAGGTCCTGCAAGCTTTACCGTCTCTAGGACAAACTTTTTTACACCCTCCCAACTGTCTGCAGGCTTGAGCATAGCTAGGCGGGACATGTTTTCTGAACCTGCACCTTTCGGTGCAAAGGTTATCCTTATCCTATCTCCTGGTACAACCCTGTAGTGGATTATGGCGGGTGTGTTATCCTTGGTGTTCTTCCTTTCAAACACAGGGTCGTACACCATAGAAGCCCTCAGGTAGCCTTCTGTGTAGGCTCTCCTTATGCCTTCGTTTATGGCATCTTCTAAGGATCCACCCACCACGTGTACATCTTGCCCCAAATCAACAAAAACCACGGCCACGCCCGTGTCCTGACAGTAAGCCATCTGCTCTTCTCTAGCTAGCTTGGCGTTTAAAAGTATCTGGCTTAGGACTTCCCTTCCCACCTCAGACTCTTCTTCTTTGAGAGCCCTTTCAAAAGCATGCACTACATCCTCTGGAAGCTCGTAGTTGGCCTTTATGGCTATACTTCTGACGGCTTGAACTATATCTTCATACCTTACTTCTCGCATTTAAAAGCTCCTCCACTGTCTTGAGGTTTCTCTTCACAGACTCTACTGACCTTTCCCACATCTGTCTTTCTTCAGGCAACATGGGTATTTTAATAACCTCTTCCACCCCACAGTTGCCCAACTTTACAGGAACTCCCACGCATACGTTCTTGGCTCCATAGTACTCCCCATCTTCCTCATCCAAAAAGACAGAGCAGGGAAGGATCCTCTTGTTATCCGTCACTATGGCCTCTACCATCTCCACTATGGCGGCAGCCGGAGCATAATAAGCGGACGTTCCCATTAGGTCCACTATCTCACCACCTCCAAAGCGCGTTCTTCTGATGAGCTCCTCTATCTTTTCTCTAGGCAGCATGTTTATCAGGGGTATGCCACCTACGTTGGATATGGAGATGAGTGGTACCATCTCGTCACCGTGTCCACCTATGACGTAGGCATGTATGTCTTTAGGCGAAACCTTTATCTCCTGGGATATGAAGGTCTTAAAACGTGCAGAGTCAAGCACTCCAGCCATTCCCATCACTCTGTTTCTGGGGAATCCGAGTATCCTATAGACGGCGTACGTCATAAGGTCTACGGGGTTAGTGACCACTATCACCACAGAGTCTGGTGCATACTTCTTTATCCTTTCAGCTATGATGGCGAGTATAGATATGTTCTTTTCAAGGAGGTCTTCTCTGCTCATACCTGGTCTTCTAGGAAAGCCTGCTGTGATGACTACTATATCGCTGCCTTCTAGAGCTTCATAACCTTCACCCTCGGGTGTCACCGTGTACCCTTCTACCTTGGCATCTATGTCTATAGCGGCGAGCATCTGTCTTATATCTAAGGCTTTACCCTTGACGGGTTCTATGATTCTATCTCCGTCCTTCTTTGGTATGTCAAACATACGAACGTCTACAAGACCTCTGAGTGCCAGAAGGCTTGCTACGTGTTCTCCTACATTCCCAGCACCTATTACCGAGACTACCTTACGCATCTTCATGTCTGTACCCCCACCTTCTGCTTGTTCTTTATCCAGTTAAGCAGTCCACCAGCCATCAGGACAGAGATCTGCTTGGGTGTCAGGTTGTACTTGCATACTATTTCCTCTCCTGTGGTCTTGTTTACTACGATGATCTCTTTACCTTCTTGCAACCTTTGTATAAGGTCCGGTATTAACACCTCATCACCAAGAGTAAACTTTTCATAGTCCTTCTTGTCCACGAACTCTAGGGGTAACACGCCAAAGTTTACTAGGTTAGCATGGTGTATACGTGCGAAGGACTTAGCTATTACCACCCTGACGCCCAAGAATCTAGGTGCCAACGCTGCATGTTCCCTAGAAGAACCTTGTCCGTAGTTCTCACCGCCTATTATCACATTTGCCCTTCCAGAGTCCCTTACCTGCTTTGCTCTGCTTACAAACTCTGGATCCACGTAATGGTACACGTACTCGCTTATGGCGTAGATGTTGGACCTCAGCGGTAGTATCTTTGCACCAGCTGGCATTATGTGGTCGGTGGTTATATTGTCTCCAACTATAAGAGAGGCTACACCGTCTATGCTTTCTGGGAGACTGTCAAACTCGGGTAGAGGCTTTATGTTTGGCCCCCTGTATATCTCTACCTTCTTGGCTTCTTCCTCGGATAGTGGTTCGATTATGGCCTCGTCTCCGTACGGGAACCTTTCGGGCATCTCAACCCTTATCCACTTTATACCTTCCTTCTCTGCTAGCTTCCTTGGGTCTATTATATGGCCTGCTATGGCAGCGGCGACGCAAACCTCTGGTGATGCAAGGTAGACCTTTGCATCCGGTGTTCCAGACCTACCTTCAAAGTTTCTGTTGAAGCTCCTGAGTGATACTCCACCGCTTGGTGGTGCAAAACCCATACCTATACATGGACCACACGCGCTTTCTAGTATCCTGGCTCCAGCCTTAAGGAAGTTAAGAAGTATACCGTTCTGAGTGATGAGCTCAAGGGCTTGTTTGGAACCTGGAGCTACTGCGAAGATGACGTCTGGGTGTACTTTCCTTCCCTCCAAGAGTTTGCCCGCTCGGGTAAGATCCACGAAGGATGAGTTGGTGCATGAGCCTATGACCACCTGGTCCACCTTTATGCCTTCTACCTCTCTTACAGGGACTACGTTGTCAGGGGAGTGAGGACATGCTATAAGCGGTTCAAGCTCTGAGAGGTTTATCTCTATAATCTCATCGTATTCAGCATCTGGATCTGGTAGAAGCTCTATCCAATCATGCTCTCTCCCTTGTGCTCTAAGGTAAGCCCTTGTTATCTCATCGGAGGGAAATATGGAGGTGGTAGCTCCTAGTTCAGCTCCCATGTTGGTTATTGTGGCTCTCTCCGGTACCGAGAGTTCTTTTATACCCTCTCCAAAGTATTCGAATATCTTGCCCACTCCACCCTTCACAGAAAGTCTTCGTAGGAGCTCAAGTATTATGTCCTTTGCCGTCACCCAGTCTGGTAGCTTCCCTGTTAGCTTGACTCCTACTATCCTAGGCATCTTTAAGTAGAAGGGTTCTCCTGCCATAGCCGCTGCAACGTCAAGGCCACCAGCGCCTATGGCAAGCATGCCCATACCACCTGCTGTGGGTGTATGAGAATCTGATCCAAGCAGGGTCTTACCGGGTTTTGCAAACCTTTCCAAGTGTACTTGGTGGCATATACCGTTTCCAGGTTTGGATAGGTATATTCCATACCTTTTGGCCACCGTCATAAGATACTTGTGATCGTCAGGGTTTTTAAAGTCCGTCTGGAGCATGTTGTGGTCTATGTAGCTTACAGATAACTCCGTCTTTACTCTGTCAACGCCCATTGCTTCGAACTGAAGGTAGGCCATAGTACCCGTCGCATCCTGCGTCAGAGTTTGGTCTATCTTTATG
Organism: Thermocrinis minervae; assembly: GCF_900142435.1. Lineage (NCBI taxonomy): Bacteria > Pseudomonadati > Aquificota > Aquificia > Aquificales > Aquificaceae > Thermocrinis > Thermocrinis minervae. The sequence goes on along the minus strand of NZ_LT670846.1, from coordinate 1,312,337 downwards.
GCTATCTCTTCTCCTGGTATGAGCTTACCGCTTACTAAATGACTTTGTAGTATCTTGTATGCCACTGTACCCTTCGCCATAGAATTCCTCCTTAGGTTTTCAAAAACTTATGACCTATATTATAACAATCAGCAAAAGTGGTACAAAGGCAAGGAGTTTCCACCAGCCACTGGTAAAGTAAAGCACTAGGGCAGAAGCAGTCGTGCAGAAGAAGGATCCAAGGGCAGAAGCTTTTAAATTTAATAGAAACCCGAGGTTTGACATAACCCTTATGCTCTCTATGGCGAGCTTACCGAGTATTTCCAAGGGAAAGGAAGGGAGGCTAAACAGTGTAAAAAGGTCAAGGAAGGAATAAACGGTGTAAGGCGTAAGGATAAGAGAAGCCGGAGCGGTGAGCAGTATGCTCATGGGTGTAGTCAGTGAAAAGCTTGCTACTAATGGTGCCGTGCCCAGGAAGGCAAATATAGACACCCAAAAGGACATAAAAACCTTGTTCTGGATGGGTGCTTCTTTGATCGATAAAAGTATGAAGAGGGTGGCAAAAAAGGAAAGCCAGAAGGAGTAAGACTGGAGATATTCAGGAAACACAAAGAGTATAATAGCTCCGGACACAAAGAGTATAGAAACGTAATCGGGCCTGTGGTCTGAAAGCTTGGCCATCACGTAAAGAAGGAACATAAGGAAGGCTCTCAGCACAGGTGGTTCTGTCCTTACCACATAGAAGGTGTAAAAAAAGGAAAGTATTAGGGAAAGTATATGCCCATAAGGGTAGGGTAGAAATCTGTAGAAAACCATGAATATCAAGGCTATGTGAGATCCGCTTACCACTAGGATGTGAAGAAGGCCACTCTCCCAAAAAGACCTTTGTACCTCTAGGGGTAGAAGGTCTGCATCCTCTCCGAAGATGTACGCTTTTGTAAAGTCCCTCACGAGCGGATCCTTTACCTTCTCTTCAAGCTTGCTTATAAGCCTTTTCCTTATTCCGTCCTCGTCCCATGCATCTAGTATGTCCTCGGAGTTCGCACTAAGGTATATCCTTCCATCCTTTATCTTCACCCTTGCATCCACTTCGAGGTGATCTTTACCTAGATTGTGAACACCTCTGAGTGTGAGATAAGCCATTTTACCCTGTAAGTCCATAAGGTCCCCGCCTTCCACTAGCACCTTAACCTTTAAACCTGAGTCTTCTGCCTGCGGAATGCCGTCAACCCTCAGATAAAAAACACCCTCATCGGAAAGATCCGGTAGTTTATCCTTCAGGTTAACGAAAAGCGAAAAGATCAAAGAAAAAATCAGGAAAAGTAAGGCCCTCAGGTGATTCCTAGACATGTAGTAGATACTGTAAGAAAGTTCATCCTTACGCCCTCTGCGTCGTAAGCCTGTTTTAGTCTTCTTATGAACTCATGTCTTACAATACCCTGATAATCTGAATTCAACACTCTCAGTGTTACGTTTAGTTTTATACTATTTTCTCCAAATTCTGTAAACCTTACAACAGGTTCAAAGTTGGGATCCGCACCTTCTACAGACTTTTGCACCTCTTTAGCCACCCCAAATGTAATCCTCTCTACTTTATCAAGGTCTGAGTTATAACTCACGTTTACTGGAATAGTAATGTTCATGCTTTCTATAGGCTTTCTGTAGTTTATCACTATCATGTTTACCATCCTTGAGCTGGGAACTATCACTAGATTATTATCCGCACGCTTTATGACTGTGTTCATCCAGGTTATGTCTATAACGTAACCTTCCTCTCCGTTTTCAAGCCTTACAAAGTCTCCGATCTCTATCTGCCTTGAGGAGATTATACTCAAGCCTGAGAAGAAGTTGCTCAAGGTACTCTGTAGTGCCAAGGATACAGCCAAAGCTCCCACACCTAAGGTGGTCACAAGGTGAACAACGGGTATACCAAACAAGTTTAAGACGCTTATAACACCAAGCAGGACTATAAAGCCCTTTATTAAAGCAAAGACTACATTAGCAGAAGGTAGTTTTAGTCCAGCTCTTCCTGCATAAAGTTTCAAAGCCTCAACCGCTAGATTTGCCAAAAATATAGATACAGAGAGGATAAAGCTAGCTAGTACGATCTTTTCTACATGAACTATGTACTCTTTTTGAGTGTGTCTTAAAAACTGTAAGCTAACGTAAAGAGGAATAGCAAATACCAAAAAGAGAGATGGAAATCTTATAGTCTTTAACATCAAATTGTAAACAGCGTTTTCAGATCTATTAGTTAGATATTTTAGTAGGGTGTACCTCAAAAGAAGAAGAGCCAAAAAGCTGAGCAAAAAAGCTACTACAGGTAACAGATCTCTCATGGTATATAATTTACAACACGGTGAAGGTAGTCATAGTAGGGAACGGACCTGCCGCAGTAAGTGCTATAAAGGCTTTCAGAAAAGTAGACAAGGACTCTGACATAGTAGTACTCTCTGCGGAAGAGTATCCTGCGTACGCCCCAAACTGTATGGAAAACGTCATAAGAGGGGACATAGGTGATGATGCCCTTTTTTACGCTGGAGGCTTTTCCTTCTACGAGAAGTATAAGGTAGACCTCAGACTCGGCAAAGAGGTGGTAAGCATAGACAACAAGAAGAAGATTATCTATGTAAAAGGTGGGGAGGAGGTAAGCTACGATAAGTGCCTTCTGGCTGCAGGTGCCTCTGCCTTTATACCACCCATACCAGGTGTTGAACTGGGTGGTGTGACCACAGCTAAGAGTCTGGACGATGCCAAGAGGATAAGAAAATGGATCTTAGAGGGTAGGGTAAGAAGGGTAGTGATAGTGGGGGCCGGACCCATAGGTATAGAGGATGCCGAAACTCTAAGGTATATGGGACTTGAAGTCTCTGTGGTTGAAGTCTTTGATAGAGTACTTCCTAGAATGTTGGACAAACATATGGCAGATCTTTACATGAAACCTTTAGAAGAGGAAGGCATAAGATTTTACCTAAACTCGCAAGTGGTAGCTTTCCATGGTGAGGACGGTTGGGTAGAGGCCGTAGAGATAAAGAAGCTAGGCTCCGACAGGAGTATATACCTTCCGGCCGATATGGTCATACTCTCTACCGGTGTAAGACCAAGAACGTACCTCGTTGAAGGAACAGACATAAGGCTCCACGTGGATGAGATAAAGGGTAGGGTGGTAGGTGGAGTACTAGTAGATGAGTACCAGAGGACCTCGGATCCGGACGTGTATGCAGCTGGTGACATCTGCTCGGGGATAGATGTCTTTGGAAGGCACAGGTGGATAGCCCTATTTCCAACGGCTCAGCAGGCCGGAGCCATAGCAGGCTATAACATGGCAGGCTTGAAGGTAAAGAACCCTGGTCTAGTAGACTACAACGCAGTCAAGACAAGGATGGTGACTGCGGGTAGCGGTGGCCTCTTTGAGGAAGCGGACGAATCCCATACCTTTGAGCTTGATAACCAGATAATAAAAATTTTCCTAAGGGATGGTGTTCTTATAGGTTATCAATTTGTAGGATTGCCGAAGGTTCTAAGTGTAAACAAGAATAATCCTTTCCTTAAAGATTCTATTACCTTTAAGTTTACTGGCCAAGGGCTTGAAGCTTCAGGTGTTCTCATGCATCACTTTATGCGCTACAGGGACAGAAAAGTAACTCAGAAGGTTCTATCTGTGATAAAAAACGGTGCTCTCAGATCTTTAGCAAATCCCAGTCATGATATACCTTTGTTTAGCCTTTAGTGGGTACCTCTTCTTAAGATTAAATTGAGAAGAATTCGTTGGTATAATACACCCTTATGGAGCTTATAACGATAGAGGATTTCCAAAAGCTTGACATAAGGCTAGCAAAGGTATTGTCTGCAGAACGTGTAGAAGGCTCGGAAAAGCTTCTTAAACTAAGACTATCCATAGGAGATGAAGAAAGAACAGTAGTAGCTGGTATAGCAAAGCACTACACACCTGAAGAACTAATAAACAAGAAGATACTTTTCCTGGCAAACCTAAAACCAAGGAAGATATTCGGGATAGAATCTCAAGGAATGGTTCTTGCTCTGTCAGACGGAGAGAAGCTCTCCTTGATAGTACCGGATGTAGATGTAAAAGAAGGATCAAAGGTAAGCTAACTTTTCATGAAATCTTCACAGTGTTGGCGTATATTTTATTGTGTACTATAATCGAGATAAGGAGGTGTAAAAGATGAAGAAAATAGCTCTAGCATCCGCACTCTTCGTTGGTCTTACCTTATCCCTGGGCAACGCTCAGGAACTTACAGACCCTTGTGGAAGCCCAAAGGAAGTCTTCAGTAAGTACCTTCTGGACAAGTGCTACAAGAACTACTTTGATGCTATAACTGGAGCAAGTAAAAAAGCTGACGAAGCCATATCTAAGGTAAACGATCTTGAAAAGAGAGTAGGCAAGCTTGAAAACATAGCTGATGATCATGAGAAAAGGATAAGGGCTCTTGAAGGAAGACCAGTTCAAGAAACCAAGTCAACTACAGAACAAGCTACTGCACGTAGCTTTGAAGCAACAAAGGTGGGTACTGTTCACTTTGCTTTCAATAAGTTTACGCTATCCAAGAAGGCTGTTGATGAGCTTAAAAATGTGGCACAAAAGCTGAAAGATGAGAAAGGAGAAGTTCTAGTTGTAGGCTTTGCAGATAAAAGAGGTACAAGCAAGTATAACTTTGATCTCTCTATGCACAGGGCACAGATGGTTGCCAGTGAGCTTGTAAAGCTTGGTGTGGACGAAAGTAGGATAAGAATAACCGCCTACGGTAAAGAGCTTGCCCAGAAGTTTGGAAAAGAGTTTAGGGCGCAGAGAGCTGTAGAGATCTATCTTGTTAAGTAATCCTTTATCCTCTGGATGCCCTCTCTAAGGGCATCCTCATCCTTTGTGTATGAAAACCTAATGTAAAGGTTTGTCTTGTTAAAACCGAAGTCTACACCTGGAGTTACAGCAACTCTGGCCTTTCTTAGAAGTTCCAACGAAAAGTTATAAGAGTCTGTGGAGTACCTGTCTATGCGTGCCCAGATGTAGAAGGCTCCTTCAGGTTTAACCTCTATGTTGAAAACGTCCTTCAAACCTTCGTATAGTATGTCTTTCCTCCTTCTGTATATCTCTCTCACTCTAGAAAGGTACTCGTAGTCAAAGGCCCCAAGCGCAGCATACTGGCTTAGCGCAGGTGCGGATATGTAAACGTTTTGTATTACCACGTCTGCACTTCTTACCAGATGTTCTGGTAGTACCATCCAGCCTAGTCTAAAACCTGGCATGCAGAAGAATTTAGAAAAACCACTTATAACTATAGCACTGTCTGAAAACTGCAAAGCAGTTGTCTCCTTTCCTTCATAAACAAGTCCGTGGTAAATCTCATCCGATATAAAGTATGCCCCCTTTCTCTCGCAGAGTTCGATAAGTTTCTTTAGGTTTTCCTCCGAGTATATGGTTCCTGTAGGGTTTGAAGGAGAAGAGATATGAAGGACATTGAAGTCTAGGTCTTCTATCATCTCTGGCAGTATTTGATAGTTAGTGGATGCATCCACTGGCACAAACACTGGTTCTACGTCAAGAAGGTGAGCAAAGTTCTTATAGCAAGGATAGGAAGGATCCGCCAAAACTACTTTATCGCCTTGAGATGTGAGTATAGCGTAGGCAACTAGGAAAGCACCTGAGGTTCCCGTGGTTATCACTATCCTCTCAGGCGATACCTCAACACCGTAATACACCTTGTAGTGTTCAGCTATCTTCTCTCTTAGCTCCCATATACCAAGGGAGGGTGTATAAAAGTACTTCCTTTCCCTTATGGCTCTGTTTAGGTTTTCTATGACTCCAGGTGGTGGATCTAGATCCGGCTCTCCTATCTCCATGTGTATTACATCATCAATTCGCTGCGCTTCTTGGTAGATGTCCATCACTATGAAGGATGAGATCTTATCTATCCTTCTCATCCTTTATACTCTTTAGTATCATCTTTGCTATACCCACTCCACCGGCTTCGGCCAGCTTTCTGCTTAGGCTGTCTATAAAGCTATCGTAGTACATCCTCTCTTGAAAGCTCTTATTTTCTAGCACCGGCTTAAGACCCTCCTTTAGAAACTCCTTAAGTAGGATGGCTTCAAACTCCTTTGCCAACTCCTTCTTGTCCCTTTTTACAGTATCCAGGTAGTTGCTTGAGGGGAGAATAAAGTCAATCTTCATCTTTAAACATCTTGTAGACTGCTGAGAAGTCTAACTCCCCTAAACCTTTAAACCTGGCCAAGCCGTAGGCTTCTTTTACATTCTGAAGGGTCATGGTGAAAGCTTTTATATCCTTTACCAAGTCCTGGGCATAGTGTAGATCCTTGTATATAAGGTCCACGGAGAAGTGGGTTTCAAAGTCTTCTTCCAGAAGCTTCTGCTTTTTTACGTCTAGTATGTATGACTTCCCTGCTCCGTTGGAAAGCACCTCTATGATAAGGTCCTTGGGAAGGCCAGCCCTTTCTCCCACGGCTATGGCTTCGGAAAGAATCTCCATGAAACCACCGAGTACTATGTTATTTATAAGCTTGAGCTTGGTGGCGTTACCTACAGGACCTACATACATGATGACCTTACAGAACTTTTCAAAGACAGGTCTGTTCTCTTCAAACTTCTCCTTGTCACCACCCACAAGTATAGTAAGCTCTCCCTTCCGTGCTGGTATGACGCTTCCGAGTATAGGGGCATCCAGATAGAAGGCACCTCTTTTCTCCAGTTCCTGCTGAGCTTCTACCACGTACCTGTAGTGGTTTGTGGTCATGTCTATTATTGTCTTTCCTTCAATGGGTCCTTCCACCAGGCCATCCTTGCCGAATATAACTTCTTCTGATGCTTGACTGTCAAACACTATCAGGAACACCCTATCCACTTGGGATATGAGCTCCTTGGGCGAGTCAGCTACTTGGAAGCCAAGCTCTTGGGCTTTCTTCTTGGTTCTGTTCCAGACTAAAAGCTCTACGCCCTGGGACGATAATCTCTTGGCTATCTCTTTACCCAAAGAACCTAAGCCTATGAAACCTACTTTCATTGATAACCCCTTATGCTTGTTTTACCGCTGTGACATGCAACACAAGATACTTCATTACCTGCCTTAACTATTAAACCAAAGCTTTCAGCTATACGTTGATGTTTTGAGTGGATGCTTTCAAGGGGCTTGAACTTCCTGAGTTGAGGTATGTCTATACCCTGGTGGCATTGATAGCATGTAAACATGGCCTCCTTCCAGAGTTCTACAGCTTTGTTCTTATCCTTTGATTCTATCGCTTTTGGTAGTTCCGAATAGAGTATGCTGTTCCTCTTTTTCACCACGGCCTTTATGTCATCGTTCCAGTTTGCCACCATTGGAGCCGCCAAAGCCATGTTTTTCCCACATGCAGAAAGCCCTTGAGGACTTCTTATCAGCCTAAGAGCTGCATCAAACTCTCCTTTTTCTATGTAACCACGCAGAGCTACGAAGGAGAAGAAAGTCTTGTATGCACCCGCTTTGAAGTTGAGCCTCACATCTGCAAGATATTTACCAGCTTTGATAACATCCTCCTTGGTCTTCCCACCTACTAACATTATGTTCTTGCCATCCTTCTGGATTACCTTTATGGTGGGCCCTTCAAACTTAAGGCCTAGCTCTTTCACTACGGAGTTGTTGGTACCCACTACTATAAGGTTTTTGTAATCAAGGGATTTTAGTCTTTCATCGTTTACGAGAAGCTCAGGAATTCTAGACTGCTTTACGTCCTCCACTGAAAAACCAATGTCATCAGTCCACTGGCCTAGGTAGTAGGCTATCTTACCAGCCAAGGCAACCACATCTGGATCTTCCTTCTTGCCGTAAACTATAAGCACGTTTGGAACAGCTACGTCAGAGAGTGTGGCAGGTGTTCCACTCCAAACTGTAGAGTAGGTTATATAAGGAAATAATCTGTCTGCAAAGTTAGGGTCTATCAAAGGCTGACCTAAGGCTATGCCAGACATGGACAATAGGAGTAGGAGCTTTTTTCTCATGGCTTGTAACTCCTTTTTTTTCTTGGAGCGGGCGACGGGACTCGAACCCGCGACCTGCTGCATGGCAAGCAGCCGCTCTACCACTGAGCTACGCCCGCTTTCAGATTTATATTATAAACTATGTTTGCGATTTTGAAAAGGGATCCTGTAAACAGGCTTAGAGCCCTACTGGGTGATAGAAAGGTAAACACCTCTATAGTAGAAAGAAAGCTCTACTCTTACGATGCTACTCCTATACCCATAGAAAGGTCTGTTCCGCTAGGAGTGGTGTTTCCAGAAAACAAAGAAGATGTGATAAAGCTCGTGGAGTTCTGCTATGAGGAGAACATAGCCATATTCCCAAGAGGTGCTGGTTCTGGTCTAACAGGTGGGGCTGTACCTACAGTGGAAAAGAGTTTTGTCGTCTCCTTTGAAAAGATGGATTCCTTCAAAGTGGACCTTGAGAACAGTGTAGTGTACGCAGAGCCCGGAGTTGTAACTGCGCATCTGCAGGAGTATGTGGAAAAGCTTGGCCTTTTTTACCCTCCAGACCCTTCCTCCTATAAGTACTCTACCATAGGGGGTAACTTAGCCGAGAACGCAGGTGGACCGAGGTGTTTAAAGTACGGAGTGACTCGCAACTACGTGCTAGGACTGGAAGCAGTCATAAAGGAAGGTAAGGTTATAAAGCTTGGTAGTCCAGTCATAAAGAACGTGGCAGGTTATGATCTTATGGGTCTGTTTGTAGGTTCGGAGGGAACTCTTGGTCTTATAACAGGTGCAACCCTGAAGCTTATACCAAAGCCTCAAGAGAGACTTACAGCTCTAGCTGTGTTTCAAAGCTTGGAGGACGTAGGAAAAGCTGTGACCAAAATACTTACCTCCGGTGTGTTCCCTTCAGCTCTTGAGTTTATGGACAGGGATGCTATAAGGGCAGTGGAGGACTTTAAAGGAGTAGGTCTACCAAGGGATGCAGAGGGACTACTCTTAATAGAGGTGGATGGGACACCAAGCGGCGTAAGGGAAGAAATAGGAATGGTAGAAGGTATACTGAAGTCTATGGGTGTTGAGGTAAAAGTTTCCTACGACAAGGAAAGCTCCGAAAAGCTCTGGACAGCTAGAAAGAGCTTAGGTCCAGCCCTTGGAAACCTCAAAAGCGGCAAGATAAACGAAGACATTGTAGTACCCAGAAGCTGCCTGGCTGAGTTCCTTCCACGGGTAAGGCAGATAGCTCAAAAGTATAACCTTATGGTGGCAGTTTTTGGTCACATAGGTGACGGAAACTTGCATGTAAACTTCCTGTACGATAAGTCCAACCCAGAAGAAGAGGAAAGGGCAGAACAAGCTGTAGATGAGCTCTTTGAACTCACCCTGTCCTACGATGGCTCTATAACAGGAGAGCACGGTGTGGGGCTTACCAAGAAAAAGTTCCTAAGCTGGCAGTTTGGTCAGGTAGGCATGGAGCTTTTAAGGGACATCAAGAGAAGCTTTGATCCTAAAAACCTCTTCAATCCTGGGAAGGTGTTTGACCTTTAAAGATGCTTGCCTCTGTGCTCGTAATAGATGACGAAAAGTCTATAAGGCTGACCCTAAAGGAAATACTAGAAGAAGAGGGATACCTTGTAGAGACAGCCCAGGATATAAAGGAAGCGAAGGAGAAGATATCCAAAGCTTACTTTCATACACTCATACTTGATCTTTGGTTGCCCGATGGTCTTGGTTTTGAACTAATAGAATACACCAAGAAGAACCTTCCAGATGCGAACATAATAGTCATCACAGGCCATGGTAAGATAGAGGACGCCGTAAAAGCTATCAGAGAAGGGGCTTACGACTTTATAGAAAAGCCCTTCTCTACAGAGAGACTACTCTTAAGCCTAAGGAGAGCTGTAGAGGATGTGCTAAAGAAGCGCCAGATGTTCCAGGAGATGGATCAGCTCATAGGAGAAAGTCCGCAGATGCTGCAAGTAAAGGAACTCATAAGGAAAGTATCCCAATCGGATGCGAGTGTGCTGATTCTGGGTGAAAGCGGGACTGGTAAGGAGCTTGTAGCCAGACTCATCCACAAGCTTTCAAACAGAAAAGACGGACCCTTTGTAGACATAAACTGTGCATCCCTACCTGATGAACTCCTTGAGGCAGAGCTCTTTGGCTATGAAAAAGGAGCTTTTACATCGGCAACTAGTAGGAAACAGGGCAAGCTTGAGCTCTCCCACGGTGGAACCCTCTTCCTGGATGAAATAGGAGATATGAGTCTTAAAGCTCAGGCTAAGCTGCTGAGAGTGTTAGAGACGAAGAGCTTTACAAGGCTTGGTGGCACACAAGTAATACATTCAGACTTTAGGCTGGTAAGTGCTTCCAACAAGGACATAAAGAAGCAGATGCAAGAGGGAAGCTTTAGGGAAGACCTGTACTACCGTATAGCCGTCTTTACCATAACACTACCCCCTCTAAGGGAAAGGGGCAAGGACATAATACTCCTGGCTGAACACTTCTTGAATTACTTCTCCACAAAATATGCAAGGCCTACACCTTACCTTACAGAGAACGCCAAGGAGATACTCCTCTCCTACCCCTGGAAGGGAAACGTCAGGGAGCTCAAGAACCTCATGGAGAGAATAGTCATACTGCATCCAGGTGATAAGATAGATGAGAGGTTCCTGTCTGGGCTCTTAAACCCTTTAAACAGACCCAACCTAGAGTCTCTTCTTTCGTACAACGATCTTAAGAAGGCACGCCAAGAGTTTGAGAAGATGTTTATAGAGGCTAAGCTTAAGGAGTACAACTACGACGTTAAAAAGGTTTCTGAGGTTATAGGCATAGACTTGTCCAACCTCTACAGAAAGATAAGAAACTACAACATACCCATAAAGTCTGCTTGAAAAGATTGACATACCGACCGGTCAGTCTGTATAATTACAGCACTATGTGGATATACCTGTTCCTTATAGTAGTCCTCCTTTTAGGCTCCTGTCAAAAGAAGGAGGAGGTAAAACAGGTCAAAAAAGCCGTAACAGTCAGCGTGTACACAGTCAGATCTGAGCCTGTAGAGGTTTCATATCAACAGAAAGCTTACCTAGAAGCCGTGAAGGACGTTTATGTAAAACCCGAAGTAAGCGGAAGAATATTGAAGCTCTATGTGGATGAAGGAAGCTTTGTCAAAGCAGGACAACCTTTACTCGCCATAGACCCTTCCGATTACCAAAACACCCTCTCCCAACTGAACGCTCAGCTTTCTCAAGCTATGGCCAACTACCAAAACCAGAAGGCTATAGTGGAAAGAAGGAAATTCCTGTACGATAAGGAGCTCATTTCCAAAGAGGATTATGAAAACGCTCTTACGCAGCTTAAGGTATACGAAGATACCATAAAAAGCATACGGGCTCAACTAAACAACGCTAAGCTTATGCTGTCAAGAACTCAAGTGAAAGCACCCTTCTCTGGTTTTATAGCCCAAAGGCTAGTAAACGTAGGAGACTATGTGACTCCGGCAAGTCAAACCTTTAGGCTTGTCACCCTAAACCCTATAAGGATAGTCTTCCAAGTTCCACAGGAGATATATCCCTACGTAAAGGAGGGTTCGGTGGTTGAAGTGGATGTGGAAGGAATAGGCAAGTACAAAGCAAAGGTTTACTTTGTTTCCCCTGCTGCAGATCAAAGCAGACAGCTCACCGTTAAGGCACAGATGGAAAACCCAGAAGGAAAGCTAAAGCCAGGCATGTATGCTCAGGTACAGATACCCTTAGAACAAAGGATTGCCTTTAAAGTACCGGAAAAAAGCCTCGTGCTCTTCGGCAACAGATACATCCTGTGGAAGGTGGAGAACTCTAAGGCAAAGATGGTACCCGTCACTAGGATAGTAAAGCAGGAGGAAGGATACGCTTACGTTGAAGCTCCACTCAAGGATTCTGATAGCATAGTTACGGATAACGCTTACATGCTGCAGGAAGGTGTGCAGGTGGAAGTAAGATGATGTTCTTATTGCTTTTATTCCTTCTTGGAATTTCCTATGCCATAAGCTTAGAGGAAGCTGTGGAGGTAGCCCTAAAGAACAACACTAGTGTTAGGATCTCAGAGCTTGATATAAGGAAGGCAGAACAGGCCATAAGACAAGCAAGAGCAGGAATACTTCCACAGGTCAACTTATCCTACTCTTACACCAGGCTTTCTGACTCCCTTGCATACGGTTTTACTCCCAAGGACAGACAGAGCTACCTTATTGGTCTAAACCAGACCATATTTGACAGATCTATTTTCACAGCAATAACCCTGGCCAAGGATTCCATGGAGCTAAAGAAGCTCGTCCATGAGGATGTTAAAAGGACGGTAGAGTATCAGGTGAAGAGCCTTTTTTATGCGCTCCTTTATAAGAAAAAAGTGGTAGAGCTTCTGAAGGAGAACCTCTCTTATTGGGAGGAGAACTACAAACTTGCCCAAGCTAAGTACCAGGCTGGCATCCTTACAAAGGTGGACCTTATACGTACCCAAGCACAGCTTGAAAGCGCAAAGGCAGCCTTAGAGCAGGCAAAAACGGACTACATAAAAAGTTTAGAGGATTTTAAAAATCTCTTGAAGGTGGACTCAATAACGGAGCCTGAAGGAGAGCTTTCCTACTCACCCTTTGACAAACCTCTTGATATCCTTCAGGAAGAGTTGCTGAAGAACAACAGTACCCTAAAGGTTGAAAGGGTCAATTACAGGGTTTTACAAAGACAGGTGGAACTAGCAAAGGCGAGCTACTATCCTACTCTGAGTGCAAACCTAGGATACCAAGGAAGTACCGGAAAGAAGAGCTTCTCGGGAGGTACTCAGTGGATAGAGGGGTACACGGCGGGCGTATCTCTTAACTATAAGATCTTTGACGGCTTTGCAAGGGATGCAAACGTAGCACAGGCACAGATAGACCTCCTTAAGGAAGCTCAGAACTTAAAAGACGTAGAGAGTACTCAGCTTACACTTCTGCGTAAGGCCTACGACGATCTACAATCCTTGAAAACTCAGATAGATGCAACCCTTAAATCTCTAGAGGCTTCTAAGGAGGCTCTCAGGCTCTCCACTGAAAGGTACAGGTACGGCATAACCACGCTCCTCGAGGTGTTAGACGCCAGGAACAATTACAACACTACACTCCAAAACCTCTACCTTCTTTATTACAACTACAACAGCACGCTTGCCCTTATAGAGAGGCTAACGAGATGAATACAAAGGAGAAGATCTTCCAAAGCGCAAAAAAGCTCTTCATGGAAAGGGGTTACTTTAACACCAGCGTGGAGGAGATAGTAAAAGAGGCTGGCATTTCAAAAGGTGGCTTTTATTTCTACTTCAAAAGCAAGGAACACATGTTTAAGGAGCTACTTCAAGCAAATGTACAGAAGCTTTTCAAAAAACTGGAAGAATACAGAAGGACGGATCTTCCTCTAGAAGAAAAGCTCAAGGAGATACTTAAAACCATGCTTGAGAGCCTCTATGAGGACAAGGAGGTGGGCTTTATCTTCTTCTTCCAGCTTGTAGGTTCCAGCGAAGAGTTTAGAAAACTCTACTTTGAAAAGAGCAAATACATACGTTCTTTATTCCAGAGGTTGATAGAAGAGGAAGCTCAAAAGGGCAGTATCTGTAAGGGTGTTGACCCAGAAGTGATAGCAAGCTTACTCTTGGGGCTTATAAGGGTAGTGTACCTTGACCTACTTCTCAGGCAAGACCTTACCTTAGAAGCATCTAAAGAAAAGGTACAGAAGGGAGTAGAAATAGTTATGCGAGGTATAAGATGCTAGCGGTGCTTTTACTTTTGAGTTTCTTCTGGTTTGGTATTGGTTTGACTCTAGAGGATGCTATAAGGTTAGGTCTGGAAAACAACCAAGAAGTCCAGGCTCAAAGATACCAACTTAAAAGGTACCTCTACGAACTCAAAGCTGAAAGAAACCTCTACCTTCCTAAGTTTTCCCTTAACTTCTCTTACAATACCCTTTCCGACAAACAGTATATGAACGTACCCATCTTTGGAAGCATCCCAGCCACCAAGAGAGACTTTAAAAACTTTGAAGCAAGCCTGACAGAGGTGCTTTTTGATGGCGGACTAAGAGGTGCAAGGGTTTCTATAGCAGAGAGCAGTGTAAAAGTAGGTCAATACCTGCTTGCAGAGAAAAAACAGGATGTAGCCTTAAGGATAGCTCAGGCTTACTTAGACGTACTTTCCATGGAGGAGGTCCTTCAAGCCTACCGTAAGCAAGAACAGGCTATTCAAGAACAACTTCTTAGGACGGAAGCTTTCTTCAAGCAGGGACTTGTGGCCATAACGGACGTGCTCCAGGCAAGGGTAAGACTATCTGAGGTAAAGAGAGACTTAAGGGACACTCAGGGAAAGCTGGATGTAGCCAAGGCAAACCTTGCATCCCTCCTTTACGTACCCGAGGAGAATCTTGGGAAGGTAGAGCCCCTAAAGGTATCCCCTCAAGATGTGTCCTTAGAGCAAGCTATACAAACAGCACTCGCAGAAAGACCCATCATCAAGGCTTACGCAGAGTCCGTCTACCAGGCTAGACAGCAGGCAAAGGCTCAGCTTAGCTTGTTACTACCTTCTGTGATTCTCCAAGGTAAGTACACTTACTCAGATCAGAATCCCATTGTAAGCCCAAAAGGGTTTTACTCTTTGGCCCTTGGCGTAAGCCTTCAGTGGCAAGGTTTTGAAAGCTACTACAGAAGGCTCGCCCTCCTAGAGGAGGAAAAAAAGGCCTTGTCTGAGTTAGAGGACATAAAACAGAAGGTAACTTTGGAGGTTAAGAGTGCGTACCAGGAGTACCTTACTGCAAGGGACAACTTTAGAGTGGCTGAAGATTCTCTCAGGTATGCAGAAGAATACTACAGGCTTTCTCTGGAGCAGTATAAGAACCAGATAATAAGCTCCACAGACCTTCTTCTTGCAGAGGCAAGCCTTACGAAAGCGCGGGTTGACAAGACCGTGTCCTACTATAACTACCTGAAGGCTTATTACAAACTCCTTAGGTCCATGGGGGTATTTCCATGAGTAGACAGCAAAAGCTGGGCATACTCCTTCTAATAGCTCTTATTTTCGTGTTTTCTTTGTTCGCTTTTAGGTGGATAAAGCACAGGATGGAATACGCTATAACAGACGCGGTCTTTGTGAAGGCTGAAGAACTCACAAACCTGGGCTTTATGGTCTCTGGAAGGGTAATAGGCATGTACAAAATGTCCGGAGATACGGTAAAGAAAGGAGAGCTTTTAGCCCTTATAGACCCGGAGGATTACAGACTTAAACTACAAGAGATTGAAAACAGAATAGAGAGCCTAAAGGCTCAAAAGCAGATGCTGGAGGTTCAGAGGAGTAGACTCGGAGGAGAACTTGGTAGCTCTCTGGGTGCCTCCGAATACTCTCTCAAAGGTGTAAGACAAAAGGTAGAGGCGTTGAAGTATCAACTCTCGCAGGTAGAGACAAACTTAGAGCAGGCCAGGAAGGACCTAGAAAGGTACGAAAACCTCTACAGACATGGTCTTGTACCAGCTAGGACACTTGAAGAGTATCAAACACGCTACAAGGTGTTGAAAGATCAAAAAGAGAGTATTCTGAGAGATATAAGATCTTTAGAGCAAGAGGAAGGGAGGGCTCTTGAGGGTGTCTACGCATCCAAGTCAAAACTCCTTCAACTCAAAGAACTCTCCTATCAGATAGAATCTTTGGATAAGGAGATAGCATCCTTGGAAAAGCAGAGGGACTTGCTCAAAAGACAGCTTGAGTATACGGAGCTTAGATCACCCTTTGATGGCTTTGTGGCCAAAAAATACGTAAGCGTGGGTGATGTAGTCCAGGCAGGAAAGCCCGTCTATGCCTTGGTAAATCCTAAAAGTATGTACGTGGAGGTGCTCCTTGAAGAGACAAAGCTAAAGGGTGTAAAAGTGGGAAACAAGGCTTACGTGAAACTTGATGCCTATCCCAACATCACCTTTGTAGGAGTAGTGGAAGCTATAAGCCCTGCAAGCGCTGCTACCTTTGCCCTGGTACCCAGAGATGTGTCTGCTGGAGAGTTTACCAAGGTGGTACAGAGGATACCCGTGAAGATAAGGATAGTAGAAGGCCCTGTAGAACTCCTTAGAGTAGGAATGGGGGGCGAGGTGGAGATAGAAAGGAAGTAGTACTATTCCTCCACCTTTATGGTTATGAACTCTACCCTTCTGTTGGTAAGACGTCCGATGGACGAGTTGTTTGGTGCTATGTACCTCTCTTTACCGTAACCTACCGTCTGTATCCTGTCACGAGAGATACCGTTGCTTATAAGATAGTCTGCTACCGTCTTTGCTCTCTTTAGAGCTAGCTCGTTGTTGTATTTCTTAGAACCTATATCATCGGTAAAACCTTCTATCCTTACCTTCACATTGGGGTTCTCCTTGAGGAACTTTACCACTTCATCAAGGACTGGTATGTACTCCTTCTTTATAGTAGCTTTGTTGAAGTCAAAGTGGACACGTGCAACTACCTTTATCGGTTCTTCTATAACCCTCCTCTTTTCTACCTGTATTTTAGCCTCTTCCTGTTTCACTTCAGGAGTTTTTTCAGCTACAGGTTCCAATCTTTGAGTGTAGCAATAGAGATTCTCCTTTGCGGCTTTTTCTACCTTGTCCTGAGCTGTTGTTATATATCTCTTTAGACTATCCATCATCAAATCGACAAGCGTTTTGTTGTAATCTTCCTTTTTGAGCTCGTATACAAGACCTTCATAGTAAGCTTCCGCCCACGCGAGATCTCTCGGTGCACATCTGTCTGCCTTATTTTCTTTGAGGTACACAAGCTTTGTGTAAAACTCTTCTAGTTGCGGAGACTCTGGCTTTTCTATCTTTTTCTCATTAGACTTGATATCCTCCACCATCTTCATAGACTCGTTCAAGCTTCTTAAAGAGAACACTTGGCCACCTACAAAGTCCATATTGTAGGTAAACATTTGAGCGATGTTAAAGTAAGCCCTTGCCTTCTCATAAGAGTACGGATTCTTTTCAGCAGCTCCTTCTCTATAGGCTTGCTGTATACCTTTCTGAGCTTGGTAAAGGTAGTCGGAGACGTAAAACCTATCTCCGTCTTGTGCAGACGCAAAGAGTAAGGAGCTAAGGCAAGCTATTAGGATTTTTTTCATACTTCCACCCTCCGGAAAAAGATTATATAATTATATATGTCAAGGGGCGGTAGCTCAGCGGGAGAGCGCCTGCTTGGCGTGTAGGAGGTCGGGGGTTCAAATCCCCTCCGCTCCACCAAAAAGTCATGAACATAAGAATAGAAAGATTAAGATCGCAGATAAAGGAAGAATTAGCCAACTACCTACTCTATGAGACTGAAGATTCTCTTTTAAGATCCGTAGTCATAACGCGGGTTGAGATAACTCCAGACCTTCAGAATCTTTTAGTTTTTTTCACTACTCTTGAGGAGGGAAAGGAAGAGGAGGCCAAGAAAAGGTTGGAATCTAGCAAAAAGGAGATAAGATGGTACCTGGCGAAAAACCTAAGCCTAAGAAAAGTGCCTGACATAAACTTTAAGGTTGACAAAGACCTCAAGTACTTTGAAAAGATATGGCAAAAACTGTAAGGGTTTTGCCCGAGAGCAGGTTCTTTATAAAGCCTCCATACGGAAAGGTGATTCTGGAGGTAAACAACCAGAAGGTTGAGTTTGAACCAGTACCTTCTTACGTGGTAGATCCTAAAATTCCCTATCCAGCGTTGAACCCCCTTCAAACGGCTTTCTATCACTACTACACTTCTGGTAGCGCCCTGGTTAGTGCACCTACATCTGCTGGCAAAAGCCTTTTGGCATATCTGTTTATGATGAACAAGGAAGGGTTAAAGGTATACTGTGCACCTACCAAGGCCCTCGTCAACGAGAAGGCTGTAGAGTTTAGAAGGTATTACACGGAGGTAGAGCTAAGGACAGGAGATAAGATACTTGAAGCTTACAAACCTATAAAGGGCCAGCTAATAGTATGCACTTATGAGTACCTGGTCAGTTCCATGAGAAACAGGGCAGGTTGGCTTGGTGATGTTTCCTGTCTAGTGGTAGACGAGATACACCAGATGCGCAAAAAGTGGGTAGTAGAGGAGATACTAGCATATGCTCTACAGATGGGCATAGACTTGCTCGGTATGTCTGGAACACTTCCCGAAGCTTATAAGTTGGCCGAGTACATTTCTGCCAGACTATTCGTGGAATGTTTTTGGAGACCTACAGAGCTTGAGATCCAAGTGGACACGCTTTCTAAGTACACGCCAAAGGGCACGTCTATGGATAACACTGAAAGAATTGCCCGTGGGCTCTTAGAAGCTCTGTATCACTATAAGAGGCCTGGAGAAAAGGTCATAGTCTTTGTTCCATCAAAGAGGATAGGTTGGGAGCTTTTGCGCGTAGCAAACGAGGAAAAGATAGGGATATTGAACGAAACAGTTCCCTTTGAGAAGCAAAACCAGACTAAAGAAGCAGAGATGGCCTTCCACAACGCAGACGTTCCTAAGGAAGAAAGAGAAGAAATAGAGCATGCCTTCAGGGATGGTTTGCTGGATGTGCTTATAGCCACTCAGACGCTCGCTTATGGTGTAAACCTCCCTGCCGACAGGGTGATCATCCTTATAAGGCCGAGGAGAGAAGGGTCAAGAATTCATTTATCTCCAGATCCTCTAGACATCCTGCAGATGGAAGGTAGAGCTGGACGCTTTGGTATAAGGGAAAAGGGATATTCTGTGAGACTAGCCTATGGGATTTCCGAACAGAAGGTGCAGCACTTCAACAGCCAGACACTCGTAAGCGATGAAAAGCTGGGAGATTTGGATAGTATAGGTTTGCTTCTACTTCTTGCTATACACTACCAAGGAGCAAGGTTTATAAGCTTTCTTGAAAAGTTTTACTCTTACAGATGGTTAAAAAGAGGACATATAGAGGATGAGCTTAACTTTCTGTTACGATCGGGTTATGTTGAAGGTTGGAAGTTAACACCTAAGGGCATCTTTTGTATAAGCGCTAGTGTGACTCCAAGAAGGTTGGAAAGGTGTATAGAAAGGTACAGGCTTTATCTCCCTATTGCTGCTGTTGTAAGGCCACTCATACCTAAAAAGTTCGACTCTCTTTTTAGCTTCCTGGAAAAGTTTGAAGGCTTTCAGGATGATCGATGGTATGTACAAGGAAAGCTATTAGCTACGTGTGACAACTGTTTTCAAGACAACACAGACCAGTTTCTGTTTTTTGTAGAAGGTCTTACCTTTAAGTACCCTAACCTGAAGAACCCGCCGGGAGAGTTTTCTTCCTTAGGTACCGATGCCCTTCATTTACTCAGACACCTTATTGATCTAAGAGCTAAGGGTCTTATGAACATAAGTCATAGGGATGTAGTGGCTGTATGCCATTCGGTTAAGTATGGTATAAGCCCAGAATACGCTGCCATAGGTGGAGTCAAAGGCATAGGACACTTTAGAGCAAACGCCATAAAAAGATTTTTACACGAAGAGGGTATAAGACCCCCAGGATTCTTAGACAAGGTGGAGTATCTCTTGGAAAGGCTAGACAAAAATAGGCTTGTGGAAGTTTATGCAGAATACAGAAAGCTAAAAGATGGAGACGCTAGAAGGGAAGTGGAAAACATATTGAGACAACTCTATTTACAAAAAGACTCTTACCTTATGGATGACCATATACTCCTAGCTTATGGGCTCTTTACCTTAGGGGAGAAGGCTGTGAAGATGAAAAAGTCGGAGCTGTTGGAGTATGCTAAGGAGATGCTAAAATAAGTAAGCCATGAGGAAGATAGCCTACGTTTTTCCTGGACAAGGTTCTCAGTACGTAGGTATGGGGTACGACTTTTACCGAGAGTTTTCGCAGGCTTCTGACGTGTTCCATTCGGCCGAGACGGCCCTTAGGTACAACCTATCGGACATCATATTCAGAGGTCCAGAGGAAGAGCTAAACAGGACGGTAAACACACAGCCTGCCATACTCACCGTCTCCTATGCCATATACTCGGTACTTACCAGCCTTGGCCTTCCTAAGCCCGATTATGTAGCTGGACACTCTCTGGGAGAGTATACAGCTCTTCTTGTGGCGGGTGGTGTAGAACTGTTTCAAGCTGTAAGGCTGGCACACCTTAGGGGAAAGTATATGCAGGAAGCTGTAGAGGAAGGAAAGGGTATGATGGCGGCTATCCTAAAGCTCCCACCTGAGAAAGTGGAAGAGATATGTAGGCTTGCTCAAGATGAGGGTATTGTAGAGCCAGCCAATTACAACTCACCAGAACAAACTGTTATAGCTGGTGAGAAGAAGGCTGTAGAGAAGGCATCTGAGATAGCAAAACAGATGGGTGGCAAGGTAATACCTCTAAAGGTCTCAGTCCCTTCACACTGTTCCCTTATGAAGAGTGCAGCGGATGCTTTCCGGATAAAGCTGGCACAAACACCCATCCAGAATGTGAGCATACCTATAGTCCAGAACTACACGGCAAGGGAACACCGTATGGCACCCGAGATAAGGGAAAACCTATACAGACAGATCTTTTCACCGGTGAGATGGTACCAGAGTGTGCTCTACATGGTACAACAAGGTGTAGACACCTTTGTGGAGATAGGTCCAAAGAACGTGCTCAGCAAGCTAATCCAGCAGACGGTTCCTCATGTCAGAGTTTTGAACGTGGAGAAGGTAGAACACGTAGAGCAAGTTCTGAAGGTTCTAACATGATGGAAGATCTCATACAGAAGGCAAGGACTCTACAATCAGCTTTACCCTACATAAGGGAATTCTACGGCAAGGTGTTCGTAATCAAGTACGGCGGTTCTGCTATGTTACAGCAGGAGCTACGGGAGAGCTTTGCTAAAGATGTGGTACTTCTAAAATACGTAGGTATAAAGGTAGTGGTGGTTCACGGTGGTGGACCTCAGATAAGCCAAACCCTTGAGATTTTTGGCATAAAACCAGAGTTTGTAGGTGGTATAAGGAAGACGGATGAAAAAACCATGCATGTAGTGGAGATGGTTCTGAGCGGAGATATAAACAAGGACATAACCTCTCTTATAAACATCCACTCGGGAAAGAGCATATATGCGGTCGGTCTCTCGGGTAGGGATGGATGGCTTATAAGGGCTAGAAAACTCAATAAGGAAGAGTATTTCTCAAGCCTTGGTATGGAAGTGCCAGATCAGGACATAGGTTACGTGGGCCAAGTAGAGGAGGTAAACACGGACCTACTTAAGACTCTTATGGAGAAAAACTACATACCCGTTATAGCACCGGTGGGTGTGGGGGAAAAGGGTGAAGCTTATAACATAAACGCAGACCTCGCCGCATGCAGTATAGCCACGGCTTTAAAAGCAGAAAAGCTCATATTCTTAACGGACACGCCAGGAGTTAAAGATTCACAAGGGAATCTCATATCAACCCTTACAGAGAGCCTAGCCAAAAAGCTTATAGACGAGGGAACTATAAAGGGTGGTATGCTTCCAAAGGTAAAGAGTTCTCTAGAAGCCCTTAGGCAAGGTGTTAAAAAGGTCCACATAATAGACGGTAGGATTCCTCACTCTATACTCCTTGAAGTCTTCACAGACGAGGGTATAGGAACACAGATAGTGTTAGATTAAGCTTTTGATAACTTCTTCTGGATTTGTCATCCTGCTGTTCGGCACCACCATATGGGCTCCAAGTTCGTAACACTTTTTTATAAGGTCTGTGTTCTTGTGACCGCAGTAAGCTATCACCTTGGCACCTTTTTCTCTGAA
Organism: Thermocrinis minervae; assembly: GCF_900142435.1. Taxonomy (NCBI): domain Bacteria; kingdom Pseudomonadati; phylum Aquificota; class Aquificia; order Aquificales; family Aquificaceae; genus Thermocrinis; species Thermocrinis minervae. Next base: position 1,290,631 of record NZ_LT670846.1, on the reverse strand, counting down.
TTCCTTTATGAGGTTAGGGTCTGAGAGTTCTGCGTTTATGAGAACTATATCCTCTCCACTGTAGTCTTTACCCACTCTTACATCAAAGTTCTTTAAGGCGTTCTTTATCCTGCTCTGCATAAGAAGGTTTGGTTCAACCAACAACACCTTCATCCTTTACGTGTACCTCCTCCAAGGCTTTTATAAACTGCTTCCTGAACTCCTCCTTAAACTTATGAGACCAGAAGGCCACCACAAGTGTAGAACCCTCTAAACGCATCCAGACCTTTCTGTGGACCGTGTAGAAAGCTAGGAGCATGCCACCCACTACGAGGATGGAGCCCAGCCATATGAGCCAGGTGCCAGGGTATCTGGACACCTGAAAGCCACTAAAGTATCTAGGTTCAGCATCAAGCATTATGAAGAAGTAGGGAAAGTCTCTAAGACCCAGCTGAGCGTAGGCTATTGCTGTAAGCTGTGGGTTGTAGATGACTGGAACATCGTAGGATTTTCCGTCCATCAGGACCTTAAGCATCAACGCAGGCTTTAGCTCCTGGGACTGAGGGTTCTCCAGATTTAGCACAGATCTGTCTATGGCTATGAGCATGTTTCTGTACTCTGACACCTTTCCTGCTACAAGCTCCACTTCACCTAAGAAGGCCTTCTGTGGGTTCTTCTCTTCTCTAAGGATCTTGCTGTCAAACACGGCGAGTTTTGCCCTTCCCACCTCTCCAGTGAGACCATACGTAGCTTGATATATTCTGTAACCCTTGTAGGTTATGGGGTGGTTGACAGCCACAAGACCCTCCTTTACTACCCTACCTCCATCTATTATCCTTATCCTGCTCTCAAAGCTGGCGATGTTGTCCTTTATCCTTGGGTCCACCTTCTTACCCTGTCTTTGTGCCTCCTCCTCGTAGGTGACTATGTGAAACTTTTCAAGCTCTACTCTAAAGGGTAAGTCTAAGGTTTTCCCTTTAGAGGGTATTACAAGACTGTTGGAGCTTGAGCCTTCTGCCACCACTAGGGATCCTCTCACACCGAAAAGTGCGTCTACAAGGGCACCGGCCATTATCACAAGAAGGCCAATATGAACTACATACACGCCCAGCCTTGAATATTTGCCTTTTTCTCCGTACAGATAAGTCCTATCACCTTCTTTTTGCACAAAGACCCTAAAGCCTAACCTATGCAGTAGGTTAACTATCTTCTCTTCAGAAGGGTAGACCCTAAAGGAGAGAGCCTTTAGATGCTTTTCCATCCTTTCGTCAAGTTTTTGGAACCTCTCAGGACTAAAGGTTTGTCTCCAGATGGGTGGAAGCCTCTTTATGGAACATACGATAAGGTTTAAGGCAAGAAGTACCAAGAAAAGTATGTAATACCAAGAGTGAAAGACATCCGTAAGCCAAAGCTTCCAGAACCAAAGACCTAACTCCTTACCATAGCGGTTAATGTAGAACTCAAAAGGTTGACCCTGCTGTATGTACGTAGAGCCAAGCATGGAGAGCAAACCTAGGGCTATCATCAAGAATATGGCTAGCTTTAAGGATGCGAAAAAGTCATAAAGGAAGGACAGGATGCTGCGGTGTTTCCTGTAGTCCTCCAGAAGACTTTTGAAGGCTTCAACCAAGAAACTTCCCACGCCGTACAGAAAGAATGCGCCAGTTAAAGAAAGGACAAGGTAGTAAAGACTTCCACGCTCCTTAAGGTGGAAAAGTCCTACTATAAGAGTACCTATGAAAAGCAGGAAGGAAACTATGAAGAGGGGATAGCCTTTTAGCATTCTTTACCTCATAAGATAGTAAAACATGAAGCCGTTAAAGATGGAATCCATGTCGTTCCCCATCAGCTTTTTCAGAATACCCTTGCTTTCTCCTACATAAAAGACCCTGGCCTGTGGTACTTTAGCCAGCTCCTTTGCCTTGTCTATAGCGTCCTGGATGTTTCCTAAGTCGTCCACGAGCCCTAACTCTTTGGCTTGCCTTCCCGTGAGTATCCTTCCGTCTGCGACCTCAAGGAGCTTTTCTTTCTCTATCTTTCTGTAGCGTAAGATGGCATCCAGAAACTGCTGGTAGGTATCCTCTATGGTCTTCTGTAGGTACTCTCTTTCCTGAGGTGTTAGCTCCCTAAAGGGAGAAAGGGTATCCTTAAATTGGCCCGTTTTTATGGCCGATGCCTTTATGCCAAGCTTTTCCAGGAGCTGTTTGTACTCTATATGCTGGACTATTACCCCTATGCTTCCCGTTATGGTGCCGGGGTTGGCCAGTATGTAGTTGGCAGGAGCTGAAACGTAATAACCCCCCGAAGCCGCCACGCTGCCCATGGAGACTACCACAGGCTTTCCATCTTTCCTAACCCTCTCCACAGCCCTGTATATTTCCTGAGAAGCTCCCACAGAACCACCTGGAGAGTCAACTCTAAGGACTATGGCTTTCACACTCTGATCTTTCCTTAACTCTTCAAGCTTCTGCACATAATAAGTAGAGTCTGTTATAACTCCCTTTATCTCCAGAACAGCTATCCTTTCTCCTACAGGTATGCGGGACAGTATGGAACCTAGGAAGATGCCCATCAGAAGGATTATAAGGAACAGCAGTATCCTTTTGATCCATCTCATTTAGGTAGCCTTTTTAGAAGATCCTGAACATGACCCTTTGCCTTTACGTTGTATAGGGCCAGAACTATGTTACCTTTCTCGTCTATGACAAAGGTACTCCTTATGATACCTTCTGTTTCTTTACCGTACATCTTCTTCTTACCGTATGCACCGTATAGTTTGGCCACTTGCTTGTCTTCGTCTGACAAGAGGATGAAGTTAAGCCCGTACTTCTCTTTAAACTTCCTATGTGAATCAAGGCTGTCTGGGCTTATACCTACTACCGTGTAGCCCATGCTTTCCAAGGTGGACAAGCTGTCCCTAAAGTCGCAGGCTTCCTGCGTGCATCCTGGAGTGTTATCCTTAGGGTAAAAGTAGACGATTAGCTTCTTACCAAGGTGTTTAGACAAGCAGAACTCTATCTCTTTCCCTTCCTTATCTATACCCTTAAGACAGAAATCTGGAGCCTTTTGACCTTCCTTTAACTCTCCCATGATGAAAAGTATAAAACTTTTACTCTACGTTTGCACACTGCTGCTTTAGCCTGTCTATGTTGACTTTTATGTTCACTACGTGTGGAGAAAGCTCTGGCATTTTGTTGCCTAGGGTGTTTATCTCCCTGTGAAGCTCCTGGAGCAAGAACTCCATGCGTTTTCCTACTTCACCATCTGCATCTAGAAGCTCTTGAAATCTCCTAAGGTGTATCTCAAAGCGTGATACTTCTTCTTCCACATCTATGCGGGATAGTAGGAAGGTCATTTCGTTTATGAGCAGTGGATCTTTTTCGTCAAGGGATAGCTCTTGAGCCTTCTCCAGGAGCCTTTTCTTTAGGGCTTCAAAGACTTCATGCCTCTTTTCCTTTATCTTCTCAAACTCCTCTACTATCTGGCTTAACTTCTCCTGGATGTCCTTCTTTAACTCTTCTCCCTCCTTTTTCCGTGAGATTATGAGCTCCTCAAGGGCAAGATCAAAGGCTTGTAAGATCAACTCTTTTAGCTCTTCGTCCAATTCTTCCCTCGTCCTTTCCATAAGCCTTAGGACTACTTGAAAGATAACATCATCGGAGAGGTTAAGACCTATGTCCTGGCTTAGTGCCCTTACGAACCTGACTCCTTCCTTTACGGCTTCAGGGTTTAGCTCTAGAGGTATCCTCTTAGCTAGTGCTTCTACCTGTACCGTGAGGCTTCCTCTCCTTATGCGTTCCTTTGTCCTGTTTCTTAGCTCCATCTCTAGAGGAAGGAGGTTTATGTTCGATTTGAAGAAGAGCTCAAGACCCTTTCCGTTTAGGCTCCTTATGAGAACAGAAACGTTCCAAGAAGTTCCCTCCAAGGTTGCCTTGCCGAATCCCGTCATACTTTGCATGGCCTAAAGTATTTTATTCTAATGGTCTTATATTAAACACCTATGAGGAAGCTAAGCCTTTTGCTGGGCGGTATTTTAATAGTGCTCATACTTGTAGCTGGATACCTGCATGAAAGGGAGGATACAGCAATTGCACCTACGCAGGGTAACATTCCAAACCTGCAAGACTTGACCTTTACAGACCTCCAGGGTAGAAAGGTATCCCTTAACGACTACAGGGGTAAGGTTGTCTTGCTTAACTTTTGGGCAACATGGTGCCCGCCTTGTAGGGAAGAGATGCCCATGTTTGAAAAAGTCTATCAAAGATACAAGGAAGACGGTTTTGTCATACTTGCCGTGAACATGGATGAGAACAAGGAAAACCTTAAGGATTACCTTAGTAAAGAGAGGATATCCTTTGAGGTGCTCCTGGGTAACGAGGAAGTAGCCAAGAAGACGGGTCTTATGGGCTTCCCTACCTCTTACCTGTTGGGCAAGGACGGTAAGGTGTGCAAAGTAAGGTTTGGAGTATACAGGGAGATAGAGGAGGACATAAAGAAGATAATTAAAGATGGCGGATCCTGTTGATTACAAGCTTCTTTTGTCCTACCTTTTAGTCCTGTTTGTTGTTTTATTGTCCTACAAGGAGAAGCTAGGTGCGGAGTGGCATACATTAGAGAGCTCCATAAGGACTACTGTGCAGCTTCTCCTTATCGGTCACTTTCTTAACTTCCTCTTACATATAAAGGGTGGCTTCACCACTTGGATGGTTCTTGCTTCCATGTCAGTGTTTGGCTCCTTCATAGCTTCTGAGAGGCTCGGTTTGAACGTAGGCTTTCTTAGAAAGTTTCTCATAGCAAGCGTTGCTCTAAACGTATCTGCCGGCTTTGTGTTCTTGGTTGTCTATCTCCTTGGCGTGGTAAAGCACGAGAGCATACAGACCATAAGTCTCTGGGGTCTTGTGTTGGGAAACTCCCTCTCAAACGTAGCCTTGGCTGTGGAGAGACTCAAAGCTGAAACCCAACTAAGAAGATGGGAGATAGAGGCTATGGTAGCCTTGGGTGCTCCTTTGAAGTTAGCCCTAAAGGAATCCATGAAGAAGGCCTTGCATGCAGCTATGTTGCCCAAGTACAACATGCTAAAGTCTGCGGGTGTTGTTCATATACCAGGGGTAGGTGTAGGTATGATACTCGCAGGTGCTGATCCGGTAAGCGCCATGCTCTACCAGGTAGTAGTCATGTACATACTCCTCTCTGTGGGATTCTTAACCTCCTTTCTTGTGCTTAACCTCTCCTACAGGTACGTAACCCTATAGAGGGAGCCTCTTGTTCTTTATCCAGTAGAGCACCACGAAGGCAAGCAGTCCCAGTGTGAGCAGAAAGGAGAGGGGATATGCCAGTCCAGGTAATACCCTTAGGAATGTATCCAGGAAGAGGAGGAAGAGAAGATAAAGGCCATACAGTATAAGAAGAAAAGATATCCCCTGCCAGGTGTACCTGAGAACCTTCTTCACGTCCATGCTTCTATCCTAACACATCGTAGTGCCTTAGCCTCCACTTGGCTCCTAAGGAAAGGGCAAGCTGCCTTGTCCTTTCTATGTCTACACCTGGGTAGTCTACTGCAGTGGCTATAACTTCAAAGCCCTCCTGCAAAGCCGTTTTTATGAAATCCACCACATAGTCAAAGGCATCCTCTATGACTGGCCTGCAGATCCTGTTGTAAGTTTCTCTATCGGGTGCGTTCAGGCTTACCGACCAGACATCTACCAAGCCCTTGAGCTCTTTTAGCTTTTCCTTTGGTAGGAAGTGAAACATAAGACCGTTGGTGTCTACCCTTACCCTTCCACCTCTTTCCTTTATCCACTTGGCTATAGCTTTTAGAGCTTCAAACCTAAGGGTAGGCTCTCCGTATCCTACAAAGACTATCTCTTCGTACTTTTTGGGATCATCTATCTGAGATATGACCTCTTCTACAGAGGGATCCCTATCTACCCAGACCCAGTAGCCTTTTATCCAAAAGTCCCTTTCTCTTTCTCTTTGGCAGAAGACGCAGTGCAGGTTGCATTTGTTGGTAAGGTTTATGTAAAGCTTGTTGTTTATTACATAAGTCACCGTACCCTTTTTACCGTTAAGACCTAGGTTGAAAAGAAGTTTTGCGTTGGAAGAGGTGAGCCTGTCTATGTCTTCTAGGGAGCAGTTTTCAACCAAGGAGGCCATAACCTTGGCTGTATGCCATATGTAGGGGGGTTTGTTAGGTTTACCCCTAACGGGCTGAGGTGCCAAAAAGGGACTGTCCGTTTCTATAAGGAGTCTGTTGGTAGGAGTCTTCTTTACCACTTCCCTAAGGGCTTGGGCGTTGGGATAGGTTATTATCCCCGAGTAGGATATGTAAAAGCCAAGGTCTACTGCCTTTTTCATAAAGTCGTAAGAGCCTGTAAAGCAATGTATTACACCACCCACCTCGTAGGCTCTTTCCTCCCTCAGTATCCTTATGGTATCTTCCTCTGCGTCTCTCGAGTGTACCACTATGGGTAGCCCCAGTTCTCTAGCTATGGCTATCTGCTTACGAAATACGTCCTCCTGGTTTTTCTTATCTGAGTAGTTCTTGTAATAATCAAGCCCTATCTCACCTATGGCCCTTACCTTTGGATTCTTTTGCGCCAGGTCCTTTAGCCACAGCAAGTCTTCATCTTTTACCTTGTCAGCTTCGTGGGGATGGAAGCCTATGGCGCAGTAGACCTTCTGGTTTTCCCCAGAGAGCTTTAGGGCGTTCTGTATGGTCTTCTTGTCGTATCCTACGGTTATCAAGTACTCAAGGCTTTGGTCTCTTAGAGTTTCCTCAAGATCTTCCTTCCTAAGGAGGTCAAGATGACAGTGTGTATCTATCATGATTCTCTTTTGAATGGGTGCGGGAGGACTCGAACCCCCAACCGGGCGGTTATGAGCCGCCCGCTCTGCCATTGAGCTACGCACCCACTACAGGAATATATATTATACACTTCCACATCAGTGGATGCAATCCCTAAGGTCTGTGACTTAAACACTGACTAGGTATAAGCGAGAAAAACTGACCAGAGACTTTACGAGTACCTCAACGCAAGGGTTGGAAAGGTGCTGAAACTTACCCACGAGGATATAGCTAGAGACATAGGAACCGCTAGGGAGGAGGTCTTTGGAAGGAAGACTACACCAACCTGAGGAAGAAGATCACGGATAGGAAGAATCCCCATAGGATTATAAAGGCTTCTACCTTCTTCTTATCCATCTTTTGGGCCAGAAGGGCTCCAATATACCCACCCAACGCAAAGGTACCCATCATCACAAAGACGTAGTGCCAGTATACCTTACCACTAAAGGCAAAGTATACGGAGGCAACGAGGTTTATCAGAAAGCCCAAGAGGTTCTTTATGGCGTTGGCTGCGTGGATGTTTACTATACCAAGAAGGGAAAGGCTTGCGAGCATGAGTATACCTAGACCGGCTCCAAAGTACCCACCGTATACGGCGCTTAGGAAAACTGCTACAAAGACGATGGGATAGGGCAGTCTGTACCTCTCTACTAACTTTGTTATCTTACTTTTCAGTGCCAGTATGATGCTGGCAAAGAGTATAAGGAAGGGAACTATGAGCTCAAAGGTCTTCTGCGGAGTAAGTATCAGGAGAACTGCACCCACCAAACCACCCAGTAAGGAAGGAACCACAAGCTTTTTTAGATAAGACCTTTCCAGGTGTTTACGGAAGCCAAGGGCACCAAAGAGGGGTCCAAGCCACAAAGCTACCGTGTTGGTCACGTTGGCAGATATAGGGTCAAGGCCTGCAAACACAAGGGTTGGAAAGGTAAGGAGGGTCCCACCACCTGCTATAGCGTTCACTAAACCGGCCACAAAAGAAGAAAGTATGACCAAAAGCTCTTTATGCTCACTCATTCTTTATTCTTTCTAGTACTTTTTTGTAGCCTTCCATAAGGTCTCCAAGGTCGAACCTAAAGCGATCTTTGTCTAGTTTTTCCTTAGTCTCTGCATCCCAAAGCCTGCATGTGTCTGGTGATATCTCGTCTATGAGGATTATTTCTTCACCCTTTCGTCCAAACTCTAGCTTAAAGTCTACAAGTATGAGCCTATGCTCTAGGAAGAACTTCCTTAGGATTTCGTTTACCTTCAAGGCTACACTCTTCACATGTTTTACTTCTTCCTCTTTCATTAAACCAAGCATGAGTATGTGATCTTTACATATGAGTGGATCGTGAAGCTCATCCTTTTTGTAAAAGAACTCCACCAGAGGTGGATCTATGGGCTTGCCTTCTTCTAGGCCCAGCCTTTTGCATATGCTGCCAGCTGCTATGTTCCTTACCACTACCTCCACGTCTATCCTCTCTGTCTTCCATACAAGCATCTCCCTGTCTGAGAGTTTTTGGATAAAGTGGGTCCTTATGCCAGACATGTTTAGCAATTCGAAGAGAAGGCTTGATATGGTGTTGTTTACCACTCCCTTATCTTGGACTTCTGCTTTCTTGGTAGCATCAAAGGCTGTGGCCGTATCCTTAAAGTAGAGTATAAGCTTGTCTGGGTCCTGGGTCAGGTACACTACCTTTGCCTTTCCTTCGTAAAGCTTCTGCATGACTGACTATTGTAAAAGATAAAATACTATGTATGAACAACTTTTACCATGTGATCATAGTAGGTGGTGGTGGTGCTGGCCTTCGCACTGCCATAGAAGTGGCACGGGATGAAAAGCTGAAGGTTGCCGTAGTTTCCAAGGTTTACCCTACGCGTTCCCATACAGGTGCTGCCCAGGGTGGTATGAACGCGGCCTTGGGACACGTAGCTGAGGAGGACAGTCCTGAAAAACATGCCTTTGATACTATAAAGGGTTCTGACTTCTTAGCTGACCAAGATGCTGTAGAGTTTATGTGTCAGAACGCTCCTGAGATCATTTATGAGCTTGATAGATGGGGAGTTCCCTTCTCAAGGCTTCCAGATGGAAGGATAGCCCAAAGACCTTTCGGTGGTGCATCCTTCCCTAGGACCGTCTTCTCAGCAGATAGGACAGGGCACGTACTACTGCATACTCTCTTTGAGCAGGCTCTAGCCAGGGAAAACATAGACTTTTACAACGAGTTTTTCCTGCTTGACCTCCTGCACGATGGACAAAGAGTGTACGGAGTTAGCCTGTACGACATAAGGAACGGTGAGGTGGTAAACCTCTGGGCTCAGGCGGTAGTCTTGGCTACAGGCGGCTTTGCCAGAGTTTATTGGCAGAGGAGCACTAACGCTGTGGGTAACACAGGAGATGGTGTGGCAGTTGCCCTTAGGAACGGGATACCCCTGAAGGATATGGAGTTCATCCAGTTCCATCCTACAGGCCTTGCCAAGACGGGCATACTACTTTCTGAAGCTTGTAGAGGAGAAGGTGGATACCTTTTGAACGCTCTTGGTGAGCGGTTTATGCAGAGGTACGCACCAGAAAAGATGGAGCTGGCTCCACGGGATCTCGTCTCGCGAGCCATAGAAATGGAGATAAAGGAAGGCAGAGGAGTAGGTGAGGGTACGTACGCTTATGTGTACCTTGACCTGAGACACTTGGGTGAAGAGAAGATAAAGCAAAGACTGCCACAGGTCAGGCAGCTTGCCATAGACTTTGAAGGTGTGGATCCTGTCTACGACCTTGTACCCATAAGACCCACAGCTCACTACTGCATGGGTGGTATACACATAGAAAACTACATGACCTCATCAACACCCATGGAAGGTCTTTACGCTGTAGGCGAGTGTGCATGCGTCTCTGTACATGGAGCTAACAGACTTGGGGGTAACTCTCTCACGGAGCTTATGGTCTTTGGCAAGTACTGCGGGATAGCAGTAAGAGAGTACGCCAAGTATGCCCCCATGCCAAAGGTAATACCCTCAGAGGAGAAGAAGGGACAGGCTTACGTGGAGGAACTCTTAAAGAGAGAAGGAAAAGCAAAGCTTTCTGAGGTAAGGAGGAAGATGGGCGAGATCATGTGGGAGAAGGTGGGTATATTCAGGGATGAAAGGTCTCTGAAGGAAGCCTACGAAGAGCTCTCCGATCTTCTAGAACAATGGAAGTCCATACCTGTAGTGGACAAGAGCAAGGTTTTCAACACCAACTTGCTAGAGGTCATGGAACTGAGGAATATGCTAGAACTAGCTAGAGTAGTAGCCTTCTGCGCCCTTCATAGAAGGGAGTCAAGGGGTGGCCACTCGAGGGAAGACTACCCGTACAGAGATGACGAAAACTTCTTGAAGCACACACTCGTTAGGTTTGACGGTGAGAAGCTTGAACTTAGCTACATACCTGTTCGCATACTCAAGTACCAGCCTGCCGAACGGAAGTACTAGAGATGAGAGTAGGCATACTGGGTGGCGGACAGCTAGGATGGATGACCATCCTTGAGGGAAAAAAGCTAGGGTTTGAGTTCTTGGTCTTGGAGGAAAACACAAGAGCACCAGCGTGTAAGGTAGCCGATGGATGCTTTACAAAGGAAAGGCTAGAGGAGTTCTTCCGTCTGTGTGATGTGATAACTTACGAGTTTGAACATGTAGACGAAGAAGTCTTAAACTTTGTAAGCCCTAAACTGCTACCAAGCATAGATGTGCTAAAGATAAAGCGTAGCAAGGTCCAGGAAAAGCTCTTCCTTGAAAGGCTAGGCTATCCAGTTCCAAGGTTTACCCACTGCACACTGAAAGACCTCAAGAATAAACTTGAGGAGTTTGGTCTTCCAGCCGTGGTAAAATCCGAAAGCTTTGGCTACGACGGAAAGGGTCTTTACAGAGTGTACACCCTGGAGGATATACAGAGTATCATCCAAAACCATAAGCCTGATGAAGTCTTCTTGGTGGAGGAGCTCATAGACTTTGACTTTGAGATCTCCATAGTGGGAGCAAGAGACAAAGAAGGGAACATACTTACCTATACTCCTACTTACAACTACAACCACTCGGGGATACTCCTATACAACTACACGTTAGAGGAGGATGTAAAACAGGCAGAGGAAATTTTCATGCAGCTAGCGGAAGACCTAAGGTACGTAGGCATTCTAGCCATAGAGTTTTTCTACGCTAAGGGTAAAGTGTTGATAAACGAAATAGCTCCAAGGGTTCATAACACGGGCCATTACACCCTAGACGGATCCTACACATCTCAGTTTGAAAACCACGTAAGGGCCATATGTGGTCTTCCTTTAGGCTCCACCAAGCTTAAGGCTCCATCCGGCATGGTAAACCTACTCGGGCTGTCCCTAGAAGATATCCCTATCCACGAACTTCTATCCATAGAAGGTACAAAACTCTATTACTACGGCAAAGAAAAGAGACCAAGGAGGAAAATGGGACATGTAAATGTAGTTTCAGAAGATTACCAGAGCTTGAAAGAAAAGGTTCAAAAAGTGCTTCAGACTATATACACAGGTATAATTTTTGGTTATGGTAGACTACAAGGATACGCTCAACCTACCTAAAACAGACTTTCCTATGAAGGCAAACCTCCCAGAGAGGGAGCCACACATCTTAGACCTTTGGAAAGGTCTTTACGGAAGAATACAAGAGGTAAAAAAGAACGCTCCTCTCTTTGTGCTTCACGACGGACCACCCTACGCCAACGGAACTATTCACATAGGCCACGCTCTCAACAAGATCCTAAAGGATGTGATAGTGAAGTACAAGCTACTTACAGGCTATAGGGTTGATTACGTACCAGGTTGGGATTGCCATGGTCTTCCTATAGAGCAAGGTGTAGAGAAGGAGCTGAAGGCCAAAAAGTTACGGAAGGAAGACTTGTCTAAGGCTGAATTTAGAAGACTCTGCAGAGAGTATGCAGAGAAGTACATACAGTTACAAAAGCAGGACTTTATAAGGCTCGGAGTTTTGGGAGATTGGGACAATCCTTACATAACTATGGCTCCTGGCTTTCAGGCGCAGGAAGTAAGAGAACTCGGACGACTCTTTGAGAGAGGTCTGGTTATAAGAAGTAAGAAGCCTGTTTACTGGTGCATATATGACAAAACGGCGGAAGCAGAAGCAGAAGTGGAGTACTACGAGAAGGAAGACCCCAGCATCTATGTAAAGCTCCCTCTTCTCAATGAAAAAGGAACATACCTGGTAATCTGGACTACCACCCCATGGACCCTTCCCGCCAATATGGGCGTTATGGTGGGCCCAGATTACGAGTACGTCTTTGCCAGGATAGGCGAAGAAGTCTACATAGTAGCCAAGGCCCTTTTGCAGCAGTTGCTAATTAAGCTAAAGGCCGAGGCTCAAGTGGTCAAAGAGGTCTTGGGCAAGGACCTAGTAGGGCTAAAGTACGAAAGACCCTTCGGTGGTGTTGGAGAGGTTTACCCTTCGGAGTTTGTAGACCTATCAACGGGTAGCGGACTGGTACACATGGCACCAGGGCACGGTAGGGAGGACTACATAGTTGGCTTGCGGTATGGACTTGAACCCTTCGCACCAGTGGACGATGAAGGGAGGTTTACAGATGAAGCTCCAGAGTTCTTGAGAGGTCTTAGAGTCTTTGAGGCCAACGAGAGGATAATAGAGTACTTAAAGGAGAAGGGACTGCTTATCCATCAGGAAAAGATAGTCCACTCCTACCCTCACTGCTGGAGGTGTAAAAACCCTGTCATCTTCAGGGCAACACCTCAATGGTTTATAAGTTTAGACACTCCCTTTGAAGGCAAAACTCTAAGACAGCTAGCCCTTGAGAAGATAGAAGAGGTCCAATGGATACCCCCTTACGGCAAGAACAGGATAAAGTCTATGGTAGAACAGAGACCAGATTGGTGTATATCAAGACAGAGGTACTGGGGTGTTCCCATAACTGTGTTCTACTGTAAGTCCTGCGGCCATGTAGTACACTCTTCAGAAATCTTCAAACATGTAGCGCAGATATTTGAAAAACATCCTTTTGGGGCTGATGCCTGGTTTGAACTAAAGGAAGAGGAACTTCTGCCAGAAGGCTTTTCATGTCCTTACTGCGGATCTAAGGAGTTTAGGAAGGAAGAAGACATACTGGACGTGTGGTTTGACTCTGGATCCACCCATGCGTATGTTCTTAGGAAGAGAGGCATACAGAAGGCAGATCTTTACCTTGAGGGATCTGATCAGCACAGGGGATGGTTCCAGTCATCCCTCCTTGAGTCTGTGGGAAGCTACCTAGATGCTCCGTATAAAGCTGTACTGACGCATGGCTTTACCGTTGATGAGAAAGGTAGAAAAATGTCCAAGTCTCTCGGGAATGTCATCTCACCTCAAGAGATAATAAAGGAGTTCGGTGCAGACGTACTCAGGCTTTGGGTGGTTTCAGAAGACTACACGGAGGATATGAGGCTTGGCAGGAACATCCTAAGGAACGTAGTAGAAGACTACAAGAAGATAAGAAACACTATAAGGTTCTTACTAGGTAACCTTTACGACTTTGAGATATCTTCAGCCATACCGGTTGACAAACTCCACCCTTTGGACAGGTGGATGCTCTCCTACCTCCAAGGAATACTTAAGGAAGTACACAGACACTACGAAAATTATCAGTTTTACAGAGTCTACCAGCTTATAAGAAACTTCTGCTCCGTGGAGCTTTCCTCCTTTTATCTAGACGTGCTAAAGGACAGGCTTTACGTGTACGCTCCCAGCTCCTGGGAGAGGAGATCAGCACAAACGGTTCTTTACCAGCTTCTCCTTGCTATCACCACGGGTATAGCACCCTTCTTAAGCTTTACAGCCGAAGAGGCATGGCAGCACATAAGAAGGTTAGACCCTTCCCTTCCAGAGAGTGTATTCCTTCATAGCATGCCAAAACCAGATGAAAGCCTTGTAAACAAAGGTTTGGAGGAAGACTTTAAGCTTATACTCAAGGTAAGAGATGCTGTCATGAGCGCCGTTGAAATGGCAAGAAGTCAGAAAGAGATAGCTCATCCTTACGAAGCCCATGTTTTTGTATGGGGAAGAGAAGATGTCCTGGAAGTTCTAAAGCGGTATGAGGATCACCTTAAGTACTTCTTTACCGTAAGCCGGGTAGAGCTTTCGGAAGGAGGCAAGTACAGGTACCAATCAGAGGATTTGGAAGGTCTTTATACAGGTGTCAGCAGGGTAGAGGGGAAAAAGTGTCCAAGGTGCTGGCTTTACTATCACGAGGAAGAATTTGAAGGAGAAGTATGCAGTAGGTGTGCTAAAGCTCTGGAAAGCTTAGGCATAAAGGAATAAATTTAATAGGTTCGGAGGTAGGAGGATGGTTAAGGAAAGTATTCCTATTATAGAACTTTTAAAAGAAGAAAAGGGTAAGATTTTGATAGTGTCGCACGAAAACCCCGATGCGGACACTTTGGGCAGCGCCTTGGCCCTCTATATGTTTCTTAAAAAGCTCGGCAAAGATGTTACCATAGCTTGTAAGGATAAAGTGCCCCACTTCTTGGATTTCCTCCCAGGTGTGGAGCACGTGCAGAGGCTTCCCCTACCGGAGGTGTTTGACGTTGGCATAATAGTGGATGCTAGCGGCTTCTATAGAGCCGGTGCCGAAGTGAGGGCCATAAAGAAGGCACGCATAGACCATCACGTAGGTGGAGATTTTTACGGACAGTGGGATTACATAGATCCGTCAGCACCATCTACCACTACGTTGGTTTATGAGCTCATGAAGGCTTGGGATGAGAATCTCATAGACGAGCAGATTGCTGAGTGTATATATGCAGGGCTTGCCACCGATACAGGCTTTTTCAGGTATTCGAACACTGACGAACGAACCTTTGAGCTAGCTAGGGAGCTATGCCAAAAGGGAGCCAAACCCTACTGGACCTACACCATGTTCTCAGAGAGAGAATCCCTAGCAAAGATAAAGTTAACAGCCAAGGTCTTAGAAACCATAACCCTACACGAAGAAGGTTTAGTAGCAGGAGTCACTGTATTTGACAAGTTTTTCAAAGAAACAGGTACAGAGTATCCAGACAGCGAAGGTCTTGTAAACTTCCCAAGGTCCATAGAGGGTGTTGAAGTAGCCTACGCTCTCATAGAGAAACCTGATGAAGGTGTTTGGAAGGTGTCTCTAAGGTCGAAGGGTAAGGTAGACGTGGCGAAAGTAGCCAACCTTCTTGGTGGTGGTGGGCACAAGTATGCTTCGGGTGCAAAGATAAGGGCAAGCTCCTACCAAGAAGCTATGGATAAACTACTACACGCCATAAGGGAGGGATTAAAGGAGGCTGGCCTGTTGAAGGTTGTGCAAGTATGATAGCAAAAGCTCCGTGCATACCATGCCTCATAAATCAGGGTATAAACGCCGTCAAAAGGTTAAATCTAGATGACGACAAACAGAAAGAGATCGCTTTAGAGCTTGTCAGATACCTCTCCAGCCTTCAGACAATAGATAAAAGTCCAGCTTACTACGCTTATTACATACAAAAGTTGGTCAAAGAGTTAACAGGTCAGGAGGATCCTTTCTATGAAATAAAAAAGCTTTCCAATGCAAAGGCTTACAGTATACTAAAAAACCTCAAGGAAAAGGATCTTGATCTTAGAGAAGTGCTCATACTCTCAGGAGCTGGGAACGCTGTAGACTTTGCCATAAAAGATTCTGTAAACTTGGACGACATACTAAACATAGGAGTAGGTAGGTTTGAGTACGAAAGCTTTGTGGAGGAGTTCCTAAAGGCAAGATCTATACTCATAGTAGGAGACAACGCCGGAGAAATTGCTTTTGACACCCTTCTTGTGGAAAAGCTCGTAAAGGCAGGCAAGGAAGTAGTTTACGCTGTAAAAAGCTATCCTATACTTAACGATGCCCTCATGGAAGACGCCATAGAAGTAGGTATGGACAAGCTATGCAGAGTTATAGAGAACGGTTCTGATAAGGTAGGGACCTTCTTAGAGGACTGTTCGGAGGAGTTTAGAAAGACCTTCTACGAGTCTGATATAGTCATAAGCAAAGGACAGGCCAACTATGAGACTTTGAGCTCTTCCAACAGAAAGGTATTCTTCCTTCTTACTGTAAAATGTAAAGTGATAGAGGGGGAAGCAAAGAGTCCTCAGGGTAAAGTAGCATTCTTTGTGGGAGGTATGTATGATGGTTAGATTTTTACTGCTCTTGCTTGCGCTCATCCTTTCAGGTTGCAAGGTTCAAGAAGCTCCAAAGAAAGTCCAAGAAGCACCACAGCAGGTCAGCGTTAAACCAAAGGGAGATGAGTGCATAGTGAAGAGGGTAGTAGACGGTGACACCTTCGTATGTGTACGAGGTAATGAAGAGATAAAGGTTAGGCTGATAGGTGTGGATACTCCAGAAAGCTCAGCAAACCAAAAGGCTTATAGGGATTCTGCAAAGACAGGTCAGAGTCTAGATGAGATCATAAAGATGGGACAAGAGGCTAAAAAGTTTACCAGCAGTATACTAAAGCCCGGTACAAAGGTATACCTTGAAACAGACGTCCAACCTACAGACAAGTATGGAAGGCTACTTGCTTACGTATGGTTAGAGGATGGAAGAATGCTGAATGAGATCTTGATAAGAGAAGGATACGCACAGGTGTACACGATACCACCAAACGTAAAGTATGCGGAACACTTCTTGGAAGCTCAGAGAAAAGCAAGAGAAGAAAGAAAGGGCTTCTGGGGCAGGTGATATAAGTCATTTCCCTACAGGTCTTTTCAGCAAAATTTTCCTGAAAAAGGAGGAGAAGTATGTGGAGAGTTGTCTATACAGGGCCCAGACCACACTACGAGAACATAGCCCTAGACAGGATAATGTTGGACCTAAGATCAGAGGGGAAGATACCAAATACCATAAGGTTTCTGAAGTTTGATCCAGAGTGTGTACTCATAGGCTTTCACCAAGCCATAGAGCAGGAAGTGAGGCTCGAGTACACCCAAAGGGAAGGTATACAGGTAGGCAGGAGGATAACAGGAGGAGGAGCCATCTACTTTGACAGGTCACAGATAGGATGGGAGGTGATAGGGTCTACGGCGGATTTGGGAGTTAGTAGTTACGAAGAACTAACCAAGAAGATATGTCAGGGTGTAGCCAGAGGTTTAAGAAAGCTAGGCATTCCTGCGGAGTTCAGACCAAGGAACGATATAGAGGTAGAAGGTAGGAAGATTTCTGGAACGGGTGGAGTCTTTGAAGGTAATTCCTTCCTCTACCAGGGTACCATACTGATGGACTTTAGTGTAGAAAGGATGTTAAAGTCCCTCCAGATTCCAGTAGAAAAGCTCACTTCAAAGGGTATAAAGAGCGCTGAGGATAGGGTAGAGTGGGTAAAGAGGTACTTAGGTAGACTTCCTGAAGATAAGGAAGTCTTTGATGCCATACTGGAAGGTCTGTCTGAAGAGCTAGGCATAGAATACCAGTGGGGAGAGCTGACACAGGAAGAACTAAATCTACTTGAAGAGAAAAGAGATTACTTTGCCAGCGAAGAATGGATATACCACGTGAAGAAGGCTCCCGAAAGTATGGAGATGCTCTATGGTATATACAGGTGTCCAGGTGGAACCTTTAGGGTTTCTGCTAAGGTGGACACTCAGAGGATGGTCCTACAGGAGGTTATCATAAACGGAGATCTTTTTGTAAAACCCCAAAGGCTCATATACGACCTGGAGGCGTACCTAAAGCATACACCCATCAGGGATGTGGAAAAGAGGATAAGAGAGTTCTTTGAGAACAGAGAGTGGGAAGGTCTTAACCTTACTGTGGATGACTTTGTAGAGGCGGTCATCTTTCCTTTAAGGAAGGTGGAAGGTCTTGACCTTGGCATAGAAAAAAAAAGACTTAACAACATAATAGCTTCCATAGGTGCTCCGCTTATTGAGAACATAAAAAAGGCCAAGGTTATGCTATTACCTTACTGTGCAAAGCCAAGGTGGTGTGACTACAGACATCTGGATGACTGTGGAGAGTGTGGTGGATGTACTGTAGGAGATGCCTACAGGCTCGCTTATGAAAAGGGCATGATACCCATAACCATAACTTCCTTTGAACTCTTGAGGGATACACTCCTGTGGTGTGCCAAAAACGGTTATACGTACATAGGCCACTGCTGCTATGAGTTTTATGAAAAGAGGTATGAGATATTCCAGAGGGCTTCCAAGGAAGGAGCTAACGGTGTGCTTTTTGACATAGTGGGTACCACTTGCTACAGTCTTGGAGTTGAAGAAGAAGAAAAAGCCTATCACGGAGAGTTTACAGTAGAGCTGGATCTGATAAAGGAGGACCTTTATAAGAGCCTATCGGTAAAAGAGTCTATAGACGGTTCACACCATAAGAAGAATCAATCCTTTGATTTTTCTCCATACTTCAAGGAGTTTATCCCCTCGTACTACAAAAAACCAAAGGCTGTCCCTACCCCACAAGAGGATAGGACTAGAACAGCCATGCAGGAAGAAGTCTTCAAAGGTGAAGCCACTATAGGAGATAGAGCCGTAAGCTACAAAGAAGCCCTTGAGTACATAGCAAAGCTTATAAAAGAGTCTAAAAGGCCTACCCTAGTAGTAGGTCCATTGCTCCTGTGGGACTTTGGAGAGGAGGAACTAAGGCAAAAGGCACAAGCTGTGAGAGAGCTATTGGAAAAGTTAGACAAGGTCATGGTAAAGATCCTCCCCGATTACAGGCCCAAGCTCAAGAAGTACGACCCAACAGTAGAGATGGATCCTCCCAATCCATACCATACTATATTGCATACACAGAACGACCTAACCCTTCTGGTGGGAGTCCACTGCTACAGGACAGACTTCGTCATAAGGATGCTAAGAAAACATACACCCACTACCATAGTTACCCTCTGCGGTCTGTACGGTCATCCAGAGGCTCATGCTTCCACGAGCTTCACTGATGCTGAGAAGATTCGTGACCTTACAAAGCTACTGTAGATGATCAACTACCTCCTTAGGCTCTCTTACGTAGGGACTGATTTCCACGGGTGGCAGGTCCAGCCAGGTCTAAGGACTGTACAGGGAGTTTTATCGGAGGCTTTAAACACCATTTTGGGACATCCAGTGAAGCTAATCGGTTGTTGTAGAACAGATGCAGGAGTGCACGCAAAGGACTACGTGGCCAACTTCCTATCCCAAAAGGATGTAAAAGATGAAGCCCTACTGAAGGCCCTCAACGGCATGTTACCAAAGGACATAGGAGTAAAGGAAGTTCTAAAGGTAGACCCCACTTTCAACGCGCGCTATCATGTAAAAGAAAAAGTGTATTCGTACCGTATACATAACTCTTACAGAAGAGATCCCTTCCTTTATCCGTTCGTTTGGCAGCTACCCAGGACTTTAGACCTTGATGCCATGAAGGAAGCATGTAACATACTCGTGGGTGAACACGACTTTTCTGGTTTTGCAAAGCTTGAAGAGGAAGACAAAAACACGGTTGTACATCTTAAGGAGGTGAATATGAAGGTGGAGGGAGAGCTTATAACCATAAGCTTCAGAGCTTCACACTTTCTCAGGTATATGGTCAGGCGTATGGTAGGTGCTATCGTACATGTGGGACTCGGTAAAATAGATCTAAAGAATGTTGAAGAGTATCTAAAAGGGGCCAAATGCCCCTACTCGGCAAAGGCTAAGGGGCTGACCCTAGAGGAGGTTATCCTTTAAGGACACCTGCTGCTGTCATGAGGTGGGTTGTCTACTATATCCAAGAAGGCTTCAAAGGGTCCCATGTTTTTCATAGCTACAAACTTGGGACCTTCAAACTTTAGCCTTCCCAGCATCATCGCCTTCATAGGTCCATACTCTTTCCTTCCCATCTCAAGCCATCTTTTCGTCTCTGCGTACATGAGAAAGTCATCCTTACCCCTCTTGTCCTTCGCCCATCCTCCGTACACGCACACAGCCTTTCCGTTCTCGTTCTTTATGGTCAGCTGGATCTGCTTTTTATCTCCACAGTCCTCCCTGTAGATGAATATCTTCCTCTCTGGAGCGGCCATCCAGCTTTCACTCTTGCCGAGCTCCTCCACCAGCTGTGGCGTTTTGTTCCACATATGGCACAACTCTTTGGCGTACTCTGCATCCATAAAGATGGGTGCTGAGAAGGAAATCCCCATCCCTAGAAGGGTAAAACCTAGGAGCTTTTTCATCTTTTAACCTCCAGCTGCTTTTTAGACCAAAATATATGTATGTTTAAGTGCGATATACATAAAATCTTCTAATCTCTGTATAAACTCGTTTTATAACTCAGAGAACCTTTTGCGCAAAGATCTCAAACTTACACTCTTTTTTTCTATCTTCAGATTCTCTAGAGCAAACCGAAAAGCTTCTTCTAAGTTGGGTATACGCTCGTTTTGTAAAAAATCTGGCAAATCTTCCTCACCGGAGAGTATCTCTTCTGCCAAAAGCATAGCCTCCGGTGATAGATTTAACAGCCTTAGGTCAACATCCTTAGGTTTTAACCTGTATAGTCCTATAAGGAACACTTTTTCATAGTAGCTTAAACCATGACTACTCTCTTTCTTTTGAGTTTTCTTAGGTAGCATGCTGTATATGCTGTCTATGGGGATGTTTTTTGCACGACTGAGCTTTGTAAGAAGTTCATGCTTAAGTATGCCATCTTGTAAAAATCCCGCGAAGTATACGTACTCCTTTAAGTTGTCCTCCTCAATCAAAAGGTCAAAGAGATTTTTGGCTCCGTTTATTAGGTTTTCTAAAGCCTTTGGGTCCCTTTCTCCCATCGAGTCTGGGTCTTCACCTTCTGGAAGGTAGCACACAAATACCTCTATGCCGTAGGATAGTAAGTGAGAGGCTGCCGTTCTTACAGCCTTCTTTCCGGCCTCGTCGCCATCAAACACTAGAATAACCCTCTTCGCGTACCTGGAAAGAAGGCCTGCGTGTTCCTGGGTGAAGGCAGTCCCAAGGGGTGCTACCGTCTGCTTTAGTCCTATTGAGTGCATGCGTATGACATCAAAGTATCCTTCTACCAAGTATGCAACTTGCTTTTCTCTTATGTAATCTTTGGCTTGCCACAGACCAAAGAGTACAGAAGCTTTCTTAAATACACTGCTTTCTGGGGAGTTTATGTACTTGGGTTGTGCGTCAGAGATAGTCCTTCCGCCAAAACCTACCAGCCTTCCCTTGGCATCCCTTATGGGTATTATCAGCCTTTCCAAGAAGATGTCTCTGTAGGAGCCGTCTTTGTACTTATATAGGTTGCCTGTCTTTTCGTACTCATTGAGGTATCCTCTGGTGCTCAGAAACTCTAAAAGCTTCTCAGTGGAAGGGGAAAAACCAAGCATAAACCTTTCTACCATGGCAGAAGGGACTTTTCTGAACTTTAGGTATTCCTTTGCCCTTTCGTTGCCTTTAAGCTGCTGATGGTAGAAGTTTGCTACCTCCTCCATGATTAGGAAGATCTTTTCGTCTTTAGTGGTCTTTAACTTTATTGGTATCCTGTACTTTTCTGCTAGTTTGATCAAAGCCTCCCTGTAAGAGATCCCTTCGTACATAGCTACGAACTTCACAGCATCTCCACCAACTCCACAACCGAAGCACTTCCATATTCCTTTAGAAGGAGATACAGAGAGGGAAGGTGTGTCATCTGGGTGGAAGGGGCATCTGGCCATGTAGTTACTTCCAGACCTTTTTAGGTCTATGTAAGACCCTATCACATCTACTATATCTATCTTAGACATAAGGTCTTTAAGACTTTGCATGGCGGTAACCTTTAAATTTTTAAATTTAGGGACGTTTAAGAATGAATTAAAGATCAGAATATGGATAATAGAGCAGAATCATACGATTTTGTTATATAATCAACCTCTTAAGGAGCACTTAAGGAGGTGTAAATATGGAAACATCAAGGAGAGACCTTCTTGGCCTTGCCATAGGTGGGCTTGGCCTGGTGGGTGTAGCAGGCGTTTTGTATCCTCTCTTAAAAACCCTTGCCCCTAGCGCCTCATCTTTGGCAGGTGCTAAGGTGGAGGTGGATGGTTCACAGATACCAGAGGGCCAGGTGAGGGTTGTCTCCTGGAAAGGTAAACCTGTCTTTGTAGTGCACTTGCCTCAAAACTTCCAATGGCCTGGGAAAACAAAGGAGACCGACAACTACAAACTCCTGCAAGGTCAACCTCTTTACGCTTTAGTAGCCGTGTGTACGCATTTGGGCTGTGTCCCTCTATGGAAGCCTCAGGGAGAAGCCGAGTATAACTATCCTGTTTTCCATTGCCCTTGCCACGGTGGCTTTTACTCTCCGTGGGGGGATAACATAGCCGGTCCTCCTCCGAGACCGCTCCACGTGCCCCCTCAGAAGGTAGAAGGTACAAAGCTCATAATAGGTGAACCTGGGTTTGTAAAAGAACTCACCTAAGGAGGTAGGCCATGATAGGGATGATAAAGAGATGGATAGACGAAAGAGCTAAGCTTTCTGAACTATGGCAGTCTCAGATGATAGACTACAAGGTTCCTAAGAACCTCACCTTCCCCTATGCCTTTGGTGTTATGGCCTTAGTGGCTTTTGCCATTCAGATAATCTCTGGAATCTTCTTGGTCATGTACTATCAACCCAACATCTACAAGGCATTTGACAGCGTCAACTATACCATAATGAAAGAGATACCCTTCATGTGGCTCATAAGAAACGTCCACGCAGCAGGTGCTAACTTTTTCCTGGCTATAGTCTACCTCCATATGCTCACAGGTATCTACTACAACGCTTATAAGAAGCCAAGAGAACTAACTTGGATGGTGGGATGGCTCATATACTTCGTCCTTCTCATGACTGCCCTCTCTGGATACCTTCTGCCTTGGGGTCAGCTATCCTACTGGGGTATGGTAGTTACCACAGAGATACCCACAGCCATACCTGGTGTGATAGGTGAGACCATATCCGTTCTGATGAAGGGAGGTTATGAACTTGGACAGATTACCCTTGGAAGGTTCTTCGGTCTTCACATCTGGTTGCTTCCCCTTATACTCCTTGGACTCGTAGGCTTCCACCTTTACCTAGTTAGGGCCAACGGTATATCAAACCCAGAGGGCAGGGAGATAGACAAGAAGAAGGAAGGTGTGCCCTTCCATCCTTACATGACTTTAAAGGAAGGCGCTTACGTTATGTGGTACCTGGCACTCTTCTTCTTCTTCGTGTTCTTCCACATGAGCCACTTTACACCACCTGATAACTTTGAACCTGCTGACCCCTTCAAGACACCCCCTCACATAGCTCCCGAGTGGTACCTGCTGGCCTATTACACCATCTTCAGATCTATACCCGAAAAGTTCTTAGGTTTTGTGGTGTTTAACATAGCTCTGCTTCTGCTACTCGTACTTCCCTTCTTAGACTTCTCACCCTTAAGGAGTGCACGCAATAGACCTCTCTTCTTTATAGCTTTCCTCGTACTGGTAATATCCTCCATAGCTCTTACCATACTGGGAACTATGCCTCCTACACCTACCAACGCTATGCTTGGTCTGATATTTACCGTAGGATTCGTAGGTTTCTTCCTGTCTCTGCCCATAATCTCCATAGTAGAATGGGGATGGTACAAGGCCAAAGGAGGTAAGGAGCAATGATAAGGACGGCATTCTTTACTGTCATAACAGTCCTTTTCTTCTTCGTACTCTGGTTCCACAATCCCTTTGTGGCGCACGAAAGCTATAAAGTTCCAGCCGAGCACATGAAGATAATAGAGGACTACGGCAGGTATGCTAAAGAAGGCAAGCAGCTATTTGAGCAGAACTGTCAGTCCTGTCACTCTGTAAGGTACGATGCTGTCTACCCCGCCTCCATCCAGGCAAATCCTAACCTAAAAGCTCTACAGGAGAAGTACGGTAAGGTCTTACCTAGGGACGTTTACGAGGCTACCTTCTACTCAGACCTTATGGCCCTAAAGGAATCTTTTGGTAAGGTACCCCCAGACCTTTCCACTATGTATATCGCAAGAGGTCCAGAGTATCTTTACAACTTCATACTTGAACCTCAAAAGGTCCTACCTGGAACTAGCATGCCACCTGTCATGACGGGCAGACCTGAGGAAACAGCCAAGATAGTAGCCTACCTTAGGTCTGTATCCGAGCCAGACCCCGCTGAGAAGAACAAAAGGGCACTTATGGGTGTGTTTACCATAGGCTACCTTATCCTTATGGGGCTTCTTCTCTGGATCTGGAGAAAGAAACTTCTTGAAAAGATGGGACTGCACTAAGACACCAAGAGTTTACAGGGCACTCCTCGCAGAGGGGTGCCTTTTTACAGTACCTTTTAGCATGTTCATCTATAAGAGCATGAAATTCCTTGTAGACAGTTAAATCCTTCTCCAAGCTTTCTTCAAACAAGGCCTTCATCTGATGGTAGTTTTTTCTGATACCATAAAACCTTTCCATGAACCTAATCGTGTACTTGTCCACCACGAAGCTTTCAACATCGAAGGCATAGAGGAGTATAACGTCTGCCGTCTCTGGACCGACACCATCAATCCTTAAGAGTTCTTCCCTTGTTATCCTTTTTATCCTCTCTAGAGGGTGGAGAGCTCTTGCCACAGCTTTTAGTCTTTTGGCTTTCTGTCTGTAGAAACCTGCTGGTTTTATGAGGTCTTCTAGTTTCTCTGTAGGGCATTCTAGGATAAAGTCAAGGGATAGTTTGCCATAGTTTTTGAGCCTTTCTAGAGCTTTTTCTACATTTTTCCAGCTGGTGTTTTGGGTAAGTATGGCACCTATTATTACTTCCTCTCTTGGATCTGTTCCATGCATAGCATGGTATTTCTTGTCTACCGGCCACCAGTTTTGAGGTCCGTATAGACTAAGTAGCTTCTTGTACAAGTCTTTCAAGGAGGGTTTTAAGATGTAGATAAGTTTTCTTGGGTTCTTTTCTGTACTCCTTTCCAAGGCTTATGGCCTCCTCATGTGTTATTAAACCTTCCCTTCTCAAAAGTTGCAAGAACTGTGTCAAGTTATGACCTTTACCAAAGGTTGCCCTATCAAAGTCCATAAGGCATAGATTTCCATCACTTTTGATTAACAAGTTCTTCCTAAGATCGTGAAACTCATCCCTGCTTATGCCTATGCTATCAAGGTAGTAAGCTATGTCTAGAAGTTTGGAGTATACAAGGAGCTTTTCCTTTTGAGTAAGGTTCAGCTTCTCAAAGGGAGTTCCTTCCACGTACTCGTAGACAAAAAAGTCCTCGCCCACCACTAAAATCTGGGGGAAATTATGGTTGCCTTTCAGAGCGTTGAGAATTTCAGCTTCTTTTCTTATAGCGTGCTCTTTTTCTGGAGATTTGGCTACCTTTACAGCTACCTGCTTGGAGTTGTAAACAGCCTTGTATACTATACCTCTCCAACCTTCACCTATTTTCTCTAGGTTTTCTAGACTACTTTTGAACTCTTCAAACCTCACCCACTACCTTATACCCAAAGGACTCAACAGCTTTCTTTAGTTCTTCAAAGGGAACATCTTTTTCTAAGCTTACCTTTGCTAGCTTATCTTCTAAGCTTACCTCCACGTGAGACACACCTTCTACAGAATAGAGTGCCCTTTTTACAGTGTTAACACAGTGCTGACATGTCATCCCTTCTATCTTAATAACCTTCTCCATAGCTTATAATTTTAAGCCGTATGTTTGAATACGTACTTTTGTTTGTCATTGGTTCTGTTCTTGGGAGTTTTTACAACGTTCTTATCTACAGGATACCTAGGGGTATGTCAATAATCAGGCCTGGTTCTTCTTGTCCCAAGTGTGGAAGTTCTATAAAGTTCTACGACAACATACCTATCATTTCATACCTTATCCTTAGAGGAAGGTGTAGATACTGTGGTGAGAAGATTTCTCTAAGATACCCAGTGGTGGAATTTTTGTCGGGGGCGCTTGCGTGTCTGTCCTACTACAAGTGGGGAGCTACCTTTGAAGCTTTTGTATACTTTGTCTTCTTTTCTCTTCTCCTTATCCTTTCCTTCATAGATTGGCAAACCTTTACCCTTCCTGATAGCCTTACTCTTGGTGGTCTTGCCTTTGGACTTATCACTTCCTTTTTTAGGCATGATCTTAGGTTCCCAGAATCTTTACTGGGTTCTTTGTTGGGTGGTGGTCTCTTCTTGGCCATTTACCTGTTTTATGTAAAGGTAAGGAAGATGGAGGGCCTTGGGTTTGGTGATGTAAAGCTTATGGCCTTTATAGGTTCTGTGGGTGGTCCGTGGGCTGTGATCTTTAGCGTTAGTCTTGGTTCCATATTGGGACTTTTGTACGCCATACCCATCATCCTGAAACACAGAAGTTTTGATTTCGTTATACCCTATGGACCTTTTCTATCCCTCGGAGCTTTCTTGGGTCTAGTCTTCAAGGATTACCTTCTTTCCATCTTCTAAAAACGTTATGCTCTATCCTAAGGGCGTCTAAGATTTTCCCAACTACGAAATCTACTAGGTCTTGTATGCTCTTAGGTTTATTGTAAAAGCCTGGACTTGCTGGAATAACTATAGCTCCGGCTGCGATAACCTTTTTCATGTTTTCCACGTGTATGAGGGAGTAGGGTGCTTCTCTTACAAGGAGAACCAAGGGTACTCGTTCCTTTAGTGCTACTTCGCAGACTCTGTGGATAAGGTTTTGGTTTATCCCGTTTGCTACACATCCCAGCGTACTCATAGAGCAGGGTGCAACTACCACCCCTTTATACTTTACCAACCTTGACCCGCTGGCTACAGGATGTAAAAAATCCTTCTCGTGTATAAGTTCAAAATCTGGGAACTCTTCCTTCAGATCCTGTGCACTCTTGCCAAGCTCTTCTTTAAGGACTGTGTAACCAGAGCTGGATACGATCAAGTCCACTTTGTAGGAGAGGGACTTTAGAATTTGGAGCAGTCTGTACCCGTATACTGCTCCGCTTGCACCAGTTATACAGACCACAAGGTGGTTCATTCTACGCTAAAGGTCTTTACCCTGCTACTGTGTCCTTTTATGAGTTTTATGGAACTCTTTGGCTTTTTGAAGTACTCTGCTAGCAGCTCTACTATCCTCTTGTTGGCCTTTCCATCCTCCGGTGGTTCTTTGACGGCGACTTCGTATTCATCTTCTGAGAGCTTTTTAACATACTCCACTTTTGCCTTTGGCTTGGCCACCACTTTGATCATCATGCCTCTTCCAGCTCTTTAGTGGAGGTGTACAAGATCTCGAAGAGGATGTTGTAGCCATCTAAGCCATGCTCCTTGACGAACACGGCACGCACGTTTACTATCCTCCCACCTTCTCCTTCTATGCCTTCTAAGACTTCCCTCAGAGCTCTGGATATCTCCTTTGTATTTCCTTCAAAGTCCACGAGCATACACCTTAACTTCTCCATCCTACAACCCCCTTACAGCATCCTCTATCCTTTCTAAGGTTAAGTCTACGTCTGCGTCCGTATGAGCTACGCTCAAGAACCAGGCTTCAAACTGGGCAGGTGAGAAGAGTATACCTCTTTCTAACAGTGCCCTGAAGAACTTTGCAAAGGTGTCAAGGTCTGACCTTTTTGCTGATTCATAGTCCTTTACTGGTCCTTCTGTGAAGAAGACGGTAAACATAGATTCCACTTGGTTTATGGTGTGTGCTATACCTTTCCTGCTTAGTATTTCGCTTATTCCAGATGTAAGCCTTTGAGTTAGCTTTCTTAGTCTTTCGTAGGGTTTTGTCTCGATCAGCTCCTTTAGGGTTTCTATACCTGCAACCATGGAAAGAGGGTTTCCAGATAGGGTTCCTGCTTGGTATACAGGTCCCTCAGGTGCTACCTTCTCCATTATCTCCTTCTTTCCTCCGTAAGCACCGAGTGGCATGCCACCACCCAGTATCTTACCCATACACGTTATGTCTGGCTGCACTCCGTAATACTCTTGGGCACCACCTAAGGATAGCCTGAAGTTAGTGATCACCTCGTCAAATATAAGAAGGGCTCCATACTTTAGTGTTATCTCCCTTAGGCCTTCCAGAAAACCCTTTTCTGGGGGTACTACTCCCATGTTTCCGGCTACTGGCTCTACTATGATGCAAGCTATCTGATCTTGGTATTTCTCAAAGGTTTCCTTTACAGCTTCAAGGTTGTTGTAGGGTAGCACTATGGTAAGGTTGGCTATCTCCTCAGGTATTCCCGGTGTTCCTGGTATGGCAAGGGTAGCAACGCCAGAACCTGCCTTCACTAAAAGGCTGTCTACATGTCCATGGTAGCATCCGTCAAACTTGATCACATACTTCCTGCCTGTGTAGCCTCTGGCCAGTCTTATAGCTGACATGGTAGCCTCTGTTCCAGAGGACACAAACCTCACCATCTCCACGGAAGGCATAAGCTCTACTACCAGCTTTGCGAGCTCTATCTCGTGGACGTTGGTAAGACCGTAAGAGAGACCAAGCTCTGCTTGTCTTTTTATGGCCGATACCACCCTCGGATGAGCATGGCCGAGGATGAGTGGTCCCCAGGAACACAGATAGTCTATGTACTCCTTACCTTCTACGTCCCATATCCTTGAACCTAAGGCTTTTTGCACTATTATGGGATCGCCGCCTACAGCCTTGAAGGCTCTTACAGGAGAACTCACACCACCAGGCATCAGGTTCCTTGCCTGCTCGTGTAACACTCTGTTAAGATTCATAGAGGTTAAGTATAAACCATGGAGATACTCAGGTTAGAAAACATAAGCAAGAGAGTGGCACAGGAGGAGATACTCAAGGACATAAACTTAACAGTAGAGAAGGGTGACTTTGTAGCCATAGTTGGTGCCTCTGGCTCTGGTAAGAGCTCACTCCTTTACATAATGGGCTTGCTGGATGCACCTACACATGGTTATGTTTACCTGGATGGTAAGAGGGTGGACTTTTCAGACAGATCCCAGATTGATAGGATACGTAATGAAAAGCTGGGCTTTGTATTCCAGTTTCATTACATACTTCCTGAGTTTACACTCCTGGAGAACGTTATGCTTCCCATGCTCAAGGCAGGTAAGAATATAAGGTATGCGAGAGAAAGAGCTATGGAGCTACTCTCATCCCTTGGTCTTTCTGGGAAGGAGAACAGGAAGTCTTATCAAGTTTCTGGTGGAGAGCTTCAAAGGACAGCCATAGCCAGGGCTCTGGCCAACGATCCAGAGATACTTCTGGCTGACGAGCCTACTGGTAACCTGGACAGCACCAACACTAAAAAAGTGATGGATATCTTTATGGAAATAAACAGGCGAGGTACTACCATAGTGATGGTAACCCACGAGAGGGATCTGGCTGCTATGTGCAAAAGGGTAGTTGAGATGAAGGATGGGAGGATAGTTCAAGATATTAGGCTTTCGGCTGTATGAACCAGCTCCGCAAGAGCCTTTATGTAGAGGGGGTGTGTCTGAAGGGTAGGGATCCTTACGAAGCTGTTTACTCCCATCTGTCGTGCCATGTTTCCATAAAGATGATCTAGCTCGTAGAGTGTTTCCGAATGCTCACATGTAAAGGAAACGGGTATCAGGGCTATCTTCTTGACTCCTGACCTTACCACATCCTTGAGAAGTTCATCGGTAAAAGGTTCAAGCCATTTAGTAGGACCTACCTTACTCTGGTAGCCTAGAGCGTACCTGACGCCAGGGAAGTGTTCCATTATGAGCCTTACAGTTTCTTCTGTCTGCTTCTGGTAGGGATCTCCTTCCTGAACTACCTTTACAGGAAGGCTGTGGGCTGTGAAGAGGAAAAAATACTCCTTCCAGTCAGGAAGGTGTTCCCTTATGTTCTCTACCATGGCCTTTATGTAAGTAGGATGGTTATAGTAGCAGTTTACCTTTACTATGGGTATGAAAGAACTATAGTAGTAAGGTCTCTCTTGACCCTTAAGAGTTGAAAGTACCATATACCTTCCGCTTTTACCTTTGAATATCTTTCGAAATACCCTGTCAAACTCGTTAAAAGAAGATCCTGTTGTAGTTCTGCTGTATTGGGGGTATAGAGGTAGGAGGACTAGGGCCCTTATGGGTTCTTTGAAAAGCTCCTGTAAGGCTTCTTCTGTGAAAGGATGCCAATAACGTAAGGCTACCACTACCTTGTAATCATCTCCAAGCATCTCCTGGAGCTTTTCAGCTTGCTTTTGAGTTTGTTCCTTCTGAGGAGACTTACCGCCCATTAGCTCGTAGTATTTTTTCGTTTTCCTTGCTCGCAAGGTGGATATTAGAAAAGCTAGAGGCTTTTGTAGAAGCTTGGGAAATCTCACTATGTCACTGTCGGAGAAAAGGTTGTACAGGAAAGGTTTTACGGCCTCTAGGCTGTCTGGTCCTCCCATGTTAAAGAGAATTACACCGATTTTCATAACCTAAATATATCTATCAGGCCTTCGTAGATGGCTTTGCCTACCACCACACCGTCAGCGCAGCACATGAGTGCCTTCACATCCTCCATAGAGGCTACACCTCCAGAGGCAAGCACGGGCTTTTGAGTGTACTCTTTAAACTCTCTGTATATATCTACCCTGACACCCTTTAGAGTACCATCCCTCTCTATGTCTGTGTAGAGGTATCCCCATATGGGAAGCTTATCGTACATGCTGGCAAGCTCTTGGGGTGTTAGAGAGCTTTCCTCCTTCCAACCGCCTATAGCTACCCTTCCCTTCTTGGAATCTACAGATAGGATAACCCTATGTGGGTAGATGTTTACTATTTTGGTAAACTCTTCAGGATTTTTGATAGCAAGCGTCCCTATGACTACGTAGTCTATACCCTCTTCAAAGAGGATATCTACAGTCTTTAAGGACCTTATACCACCGCCTACCTGTACTATACCGTTGAACACCCTTCTAATGTTCCGTATGCTTTCTAGGTTTACTGGCACTCCCTCCAGGGATCCGTCTAAGTCCACTACGTGTATTCTTCTTATCCCAGCGTCTGCGTATATCATGGCCATCTCCTCTGGAGATCTTGAGTATCTTTTGATCTTATCAAAGTCACCCTTGAAGAGTCTTACCACCTGTCCTTCCTTTATGTCTATGGCTGGTATGATAAAGTCCTTCATGGTAAAGATTTTAAGGTAGGTTGACCTCACTTTAGGGAGGTGATAAAATATATATAATGTAAGCTGGCGTAGCTCAGTGGGCAGAGCGCGGGATTTGTAATCCCGCGGTCGTGGGTTCAAGTCCCACCGCCAGCTGTTGGCGATGTGGTTTGGAGGGGTGGCCGAGCGGCCAAAGGCAGGGGACTGTAAATCCCCCGGGCTCCGCCCTGCGCAGGTTCGAATCCTGCCCCCTCCACCAGCGGGCGTAGCTCAGTGGTAGAGCAGCTGCCTTCCAAGCAGCAGGTCGCGGGTTCGAGTCCCGTCGCCCGCTTTTTATTTTAGGCGACGTGGCCGAGAGGCTAGGCGAGGGACTGCAAATCCCTTTTACGGCGGTTCGAGTCCGCCCGTCGCCTAGACCAAAGAATAAAGAAAATTACCTCACGGAGGTTTAGGCATGCCCAACACGAGACAAGCTGCAAAGCGTATGAGGAGAGATGCCAGAAGAAGGGAAAGAAACAGGATGCATCTTTCTAGGATGAGGACGTACATAAAGAAGTTTAGGAAGTTAGTAGAAGAAGGAAAGTTGGATGAAGCTAAAAACTTCCTGCCTGAGGTTGTGTCCATAATACAGCACACTGCAAGCAAAGGCGTTATAACGAAAAGAGAGGCTGCAAGAAGAGTGTCTAGAGTTTACAAACTTCTAAACAAGGCTCTTAGCGCCAAAGCTTCTTAAGCAAGCTAACTAGCATATCCTCCCTTAGAAGGAGGAGGGTAAGGAAGTAGACTAAGGCGGCTGTTAGGATACGCAGTAGCGTGTGAAAGTGGAACACGTATAGGAAGGCGGCCATGAGGCCGCACGCGACTGCGCTTTTGTATATGGAGGAGATTACCTCTCTAAACTCTATGTACCCTCTTTTTCTTTTTCCTAGGAGATAGACAAAGCCCGCCAAGGAAGAGGTGGAAGTTCCCAGAGCAAGCCCTACAACACCCATGCCTAGAACAAAGGCATAAATGGAAGCACTAAGACCTTCTACGAGTATTGAGATCGTCAAACTTTTTACTGGTGTCTTAGTATCTCCTTCTGCGAAAAAGGTGGCACTAAGTAGCTTTTGCAGTGAGAAGAACAGAAGTCCCAAGCTATATGCTGAAAGGACCTTGGCCGTAGTGTGTACGTCCTCAGGAGTAAACCTACCTCTGCCGTAAAGCAATGATACTATCTCTTCAGAGATAAGCATCATACCCAAGCTGGCCGGAAGGGATATGATGACTATAAACCTTACGGCTAGGGTAGTCCTGCTCTTCTTGTCCTCACCCAAAGAAAGTGCGGACAGTAGAGAATTGGCCATACCTACAGATACAGCACCTAGAGGAAGCTGGAATATCCTGTTGGCGTAGTACAGGTACGAGACAGACCCAACCTTTAGGAAGGAAGCTAAAAAGGTGTCTATGAAAAAGGAAAGCTGGGCAACACCAAAGCCGAGTAAGGCCGGTCCCAACCTTTTGAGGAGTTCCTTTTCCTCCTCGTAAAGCTTAAAGGACACTCCGAGTTTCACCTTCTTAGTGAACAGGTAAGGAAGATGAACCATAAGCTGTAAGAATCCACCCACAAGGGTGCCTACTATGAGGGATACATAACCAAACATGTGTGTGGTAGTGGCCACTATCAAAGAAAAGGCGAAATTGTAAACGGCCTGAGCAAAGGCCGGAATGAAGAAGACTCCCCTTACGTTGAGAACACCCATAAAGAAGCTGCTAAGACCTATAAAGAAAAGATAGGAAAAAACCCACCTTGTAAAAAAAACGGTAAGCTCGTAGTAATCCCTTCCCTTTATACCTGGAGCTATGATACTCACCACCCATGGAGCAAAAGCTATCCCAAGCAGAGTGACAAATAGGGATATGAGGGTGTAGTAGGTAAACACAGATGACAGAAATCCCTTTTCTCTGTTTTCCTTCATGACCTTAGCGTATATAGGTATAAAAGCTGCGTTGAAACCACCTTCTCCCAACAGTCTCCTTAAGGTGTTTGGTATCCTGAAGGCAATAAAAAAAGCGTCCGTTACGCGGCTTGAACCAAAGAAGTAAGCTATGGTTGCATCTCTGACGTAACCTAAAACCCTGCTTATGAGGGTGCCTATGGAAAAGGCAAGGCCGTGCTTTATGAGGTTCATGATAACATGGTGCCGGAGGCGGGAGTCGAACCCGCACGCCCTTTCGGGCACTGCCCCCTCAAGACAGCGCGTCTGCCAATTCCGCCACTCCGGCTGTTAATATAATTATAGCATCAAAAGTCCCTTTCAACAACTGTTATTATAAGCTTTACTACCTCTTCCGAGTTTTCAAAATTCCTAAAGAAGTTCAAAGCCTTTTCTATCTCCTGGCGTGCTCTTTCCTTAGTCTTCTCCACACCTCCAAGTTCTATAACTTTTTTCCTTAACCACTCCACATCCTTTGACATAAAGGCCTCTTGCACACTTTTAACGTCCAAGAACCCAAGTATGCTAATAAGGGGGTATGTACATTTGCCTTCCCTCAGATCATTTGCCACAGGCTTCCCTAGCTTGTCCTCTGATCCTACGTAATCAAGGGCATCGTCCATGAGCTGAAAGGCCCTCCCTACGGCCATACCAACTTGGTAAAAGTCCTCATAGTCTTCCCTGCCTGCCATGAGTGAAGCTATGGAAAAGGTAGCACCAAAGAGGGATGCTGTCTTACCGTCTATTATCCTAAAGTAAGTCTCCTCGTCTATGAGCTTGCCTATACTCTTGAGTTCAAGCACCTGAGCTTGTGACATATCCATGACAGCTTGGCTTAGTATCCTTATGCTTTCCATGTTTCCAAACTTGCTGTAGAGCCAAAGAGCTCTAGCATACATGTAGTCTCCACCTAGCACAGAAACACCGTTGCCAAACACCAGGTTGGCCGATTTTTTACCCCTCCTTGTTTGAGCACCATCCACTACATCATCGTGCAGAAGTGAAGCCACGTGTATGTACTCTATACCTACGCAAAGGGGTAAAACCTTCTCCTGATCTCCTTCAAGCATTTGGGTTATCAAGAAGAAGAACGTTGGCCTTATCCTTTTGCCACCTGCAGAGATTATGTACTGGGCTACATTAGCCACATCTTCTACGTCTGCCCCCAGATATTCAAGAAGAGCTCTGTCTAAATCTCTGATGGTGATCATCACTATAATTTTATCCTGTGAAGTTCCTAAGGATCATACGACTAAAGGAAAAGGAAAAAGACCACATTCAGGAGGAGATAAAACGTCTAGAGAGTATAGGCAACAAGCTGCTTGAAGAAATACGTCAAACAGACATCATGTTAGAGGAAGTAGATGCCAGCCTTAAAGAGTCTTTCACCTCGGAAGGACTGATAAAGTACAGATCTCTACTGTCTCAAAGAGAGAGATTAAACAAGGAGTACCTACAGCTATCCGCTAAGGTGGATACACTGAGGGAAAAGCTAAAGGATGTATACACATACACGAAGAAGTTGGAGATACTACAAGAAAAGGAAGTGGAGGACATACGCAAGAGGGGTACGGCAATAGATCTGCAGAACAGCTCTTACATGGACCTGCTGAAAAGACTGCTGTTTGTGTGTGTTTTCCTACCGATCATTTCCTTCGGAGAGAGTGCCCTGTCAAAGAAGATAAAAGAACAGAGAGAAAACCAGGTAAACAAAACTTTGGAGTCTATGACTAAGGAGCTGGAGCTAAAGCTCAAAAGAATAGAAGAGGAAAGGAAAAGGCTGGAAAGTAGTAGACAGAAGAGGGAAGAGGTTAACAAAGTGGAGGACAAGAACCTGGAAAAGCTCGTGGCCATATTCAACAAAGCCGATCCAGATGAGGCGGGAAATGTGATGAACCACATGGACCCAAACATCGCTGCTAAAATACTCCTCAGACTCAAAGAGAGACAGGCTGCTCAGATACTACAATCCATGGACCCGCAGAAGGCCGCCGAGGTCTCTAAGATAATGGCAAGGAGTAAGAGCGAATGAGAGCGGTGCTTATAACCGCAACAGATACGGGTGTAGGCAAGACCTTTATCTCTTACAACCTCGCCTATGCGTTGAAGGAGATGGGAGTAAGGGTAGGTTACTACAAGCCCATAGAGACTGATGTAAGGGAAGTTCCCGCGGACGGAAGCCTTGTCTGTTCCGTAACAGGTCAGCCTGTGGAAGAAGCTGTCTTTTTCACATACAAGCTACCCCTTTCCCCTTACGCTGGCATACTAGAGGAGGGTAAAGACTTTGACCTTTCTGAGCTTAAGGAGAGGTTTTGGGAACTTCAAAAGAGGTACGAGTTTCTGATAGTGGAAGGAGCTGGAGGTGTAGCTGTACCTATAAAGAAGGATTACGACTATGCAGATCTTGCAAGAGACTTAAATCTTCCTATCCTCTTGGTAGCTAGGGCCGTCCTAGGTACTCTAAACCACACATACCTAAGCTATTACTACATAAGGTCAAAGGGTATAGACCTAGTGGGTATAGTCATGAATGGGTTTGAGGGCAAGGACATTTCCGAGAAGACAAACCCCCTCATAATAAAGGAAAGGACTGGGATAGAACCCTTTTGCATACCACGGATTGAGGGTCTACTCCTTCCTCCCGATGTAAGAAAATCTTTGGCCTCTCTTGTCGGGTTCTAGCCTGTAGTAAAAGGCTGTCCTCTCCACGAGCTCTTTAAAGTACGGTGCCGCCACTGTACCGCCGTAGACTCCCTCTCCTTTAGGTTCGTCTACGAGTATTCCTGCTACAAACCTAGGAGCTGTAGCTGGGAAGTACCCTACAAAGTAGGTCACCACCTTCTCCCTTGAGTACATGTTTAGTCTAAAGTCAAACTTCTGTGATGTGCCTGTCTTGCCAGCTATAGTAAAGTAGTCTGACCTTGCAAGTGTGGCCGTTCCTTCTTCTACAACCCTTATAAGGGTTCTGTGTAACCACCTTAGGGTTTCCTCTTTGAACATATTCTGTGATAGAACTTCGGGTCTATCGGAAAGCAGTATGCGCGGTTTTACTATCCTATTGGTAGCTAGTCCTCCAAAAGCTACACAGATGTTAAGAAGGTTAAAGGAAAGACCTTGACCTATGCTCGCGTAGAGTATGTTGGCAGGGTATTTAAAGCTAGGTAGTCTTGGCTTTGCTTCACCTGGTAGTATACCAAAAGTCTGTGTCAGGTGAAACTTCTCCAGGAGTTCTTCTACGTCTTTACTAGATAAGCTCCTGGCTACGCTTATGGTCCCTATGTTGGAAGACTTTATGAGTATTTTGTCAAGCGTCAGATAGCCTGATGGATGCACGTCTTTGACGTACCTACCGTAGACCTCTATCTTACCTCTGGACGTATCCACTCCGAAGTTTTCAGATACGTATCTACGGTCCAAAGCCATGCCTATGAAGAAGGGTTTCATTACAGAACCTGGTTCAAATAAGTCTGTTACTACGTAATTCTTTCTGTAAGAGTCTGGCACCTTGTCAAATTCGTTTGGATTGTAGTAGGGGTATGTAGTCATAGCTAAGATGTCGCCATTTTGTAGATCCATTACCATTATGGCAACTCTTCTTGGCTTCCATTTTTGTACTATGCTGTCGCGGATGTTTTCAACTATTGTCTGTAGTCCAAAATCCAGGGTTATCTGAAGGTCTGGCTTAAGGGTGTCTTGCAGGTCAACAGGCTCGTAAGAGAGCCTACCCACGTACACGAGCTTCTTTATCTCTTTCCCCTTTAGGAGATTGTCAAACTTGTACTCTAGTCCTTCCAAACCGTTGCCATCCGCACCCACAAAACCTAAAAGGTTGCTGGCCATTGTTCCATGTGGATAGTATCTTTTGAAATCCTCTTGTATGCCTACTGCATCCGTGTTAGAGGTATCCTGTATTACCTTCCTTATGTAGTTTATGTAAGACTTATCCACGTTCCTAGCAAGCCAGACAAACTTCTTATTTGAGTTAAGGGCTTTCAAGATGTCTTCTTCTCTTAGACCTTCTATGAAGCTAAGTCGTCTTGCTAGTTCTTCTTTCTCTTGTACATGTTCTGGAAAAGCAAAGATAGATATGGTGGGTACACTTACGGCTAGTATCTTTCCGTTTCTGTCCTTTATGGCTGCTCTGTAGGTTTGTATCTTTATAAGGCTTGCCTTTGGAAGCTTTTCTATTACCTTCTCTACGTAGTATTCCCTTTCCACTATCTGTAGTTGTACAACTCTAGCTAGGACTACAAAGAAACCGAGAAGGAAGAGAAAGGCTACGAGCTTTATTCTGGTGGAGAGGACCCTATCCAGCACGACAGAGGTTTACAAACTCTTCAAAGATGCCAAGGGCATCGTGAGGGCCAGGGGAGGCTTCTGGGTGAAACTGTACACAAAAGATGGGAAGGTGTTCGTGTTTGAAACCTTCTAGAGTGTTATCCAGAAGGTTTATATGGGTTATCTGTACATCCTTAAGGCTGTCTGGGTCCACGGCGTAGTTATGGTTCTGCGCCGTTATGTGTATGGTGCCAGTCCTTAGATCCTTGACGGGATGGTTGCCACCGTGGTGTCCAAACTTTAGCTTGTATGTTTTTCCACCTAGGGCAAGGCCTATTATCTGATGACCTAAACATATGCCCATTATGGCCTTTTTTTCCATGAAGGCTCTAACGAGCCTTATGCCTTCTACTACCCTTTGGGGATCACCAGGTCCGTTGGAAAGGAATATGCCATCGGGGTTTATCCTTCTTATCCTCTCCACAGCGCCGTAAGGTGGTACTACTACAACTCTGGCTCCTCTACTTACCAAGCTTCTCAGTATGTTGTACTTTACTCCAAAGTCCACCACAGCTATCAGAGGACCTTCGTGGTTTTCCACTCCGTGATCCCAGTAATACTCTTCCTTTGTAGCTACCTCCTCTACTAGGTTCAGCTCCGAAATGTCAGGGAGACTTCTTGCCTTCCTTATTAGGCTTGCGGGATCAAGGTCCACAGTGGAGATGATACCCTTCATGGCTCCTTTCTGCCTTATCCTCTTGACTATGGCTCTTGTGTCTACTCCTTCTATTCCAACAACTCCGTATTCCTTAAGATACTCATCAAGACTCTTCTTGGCTCTCCAGTTACTGTAGTGTTTGGAACACTCTTTGACTACAAAACCGTTTACCTGAACCTTGTTTGATTCCACATCCTCGTCGTTTACTCCGTAGTTACCTATATGGGTGTAGGTCATTACCACTATTTGACCTCTGTAGGATGGGTCTGTGAGGATCTCTTGGTAACCTGTCATAGAGGTGTTAAAGACCACCTCTCCTCCCGTTTCTCCTTCAGCGCCGAAGGAGTACCCTACGAAGTAGCTTCCGTCTTCTAAGGCTAGTATAGCTCTCTTCATGTCCTTAAAAGGATTTTAAACGGAGAGGGCGGGATTCGAACCCGCGGTAGGGCTGTTAACCCTACAACTGCTTAGCAAGCAGCCGCCTTCGGCCACTCGGCCACCTCTCCTTATCTTAAGTATTAAGTTTAACATCAAAGGGGTAATTTGTGAAGGGTTACTAATTGAACAGTCCAGCATTAAATTTAAAGATACTACAGCGTACCCCATGAGTAACATCAAGGAAAGAGAACCTATAGTAGCTATAGCTACCCCTTTTGGAGAGAGCGCCATAGGAGTGGTTAGGCTCTCGGGTACGGGTCTGCTTGAGAAGGTAGGTAGGTTTATAAGAACCAAGAGTAGCATAAAGCCCAGGTACGCTCACAGGTTTGAGCTAGTGGATGAACAAGGAAAGCCCATAGACGATGGTATACTCATATACTACAAAGCTCCCAATAGCTACACCGGTGAGGACATGCTAGAACTCTTCCTACACGGAAACCCTTTTATACTAAAGACAGCCCTTGAGCTGTTTGTTAGAAACGGTATAAGGCTTGCACAGCCTGGAGAGTTCACCAAAAGAGCCTTCCTCAACGGAAAGATGGACCTTTTACAAGCCGAAGCTGTGGCAGACCTAATAGGGGCAAAAACCCAACTGGCACACGAGAGTGCCCTCAGACAACTCAAAGGTGAACTCTCTTCTTATATAACACCCTTGAGGGAGAAGCTCTTAGAGCTTTGTGCTTACGTGGAGGCTGACATAGAGTTCTCCGAAGAGGATATACCAACGCTAACTAGGGAGCAGATACTGCGGACTCTCCTTGAGGTGAAGGATAGGATAGATACTCTACTCTTTACCGTCAAGAAGGGTGAGTATCTAAGGAGGGGTATAAACCTAGCCATAGTGGGCAAACCTAACGTAGGAAAGTCTTCCCTCTTTAATGCTCTCCTTGGGAAGGATAGGGCTATAGTAACATCAGTACCTGGGACCACTAGAGACTTTCTCCAGGAGAGCCTGAACCTGGAGGGCATACCCGTAAACTTGATAGACACGGCAGGTATAAGGGAATCCTCTGACGAGGTAGAGAGGATAGGGATAGAAAGAAGTCTTCAAAAGTTAAGGGAAGCAGACCTTGTCCTCTTTGTGGTGGATGCCTCCTCACCCCTTGAAAGCATAGACCTAGAGGTCTATAATTTAATAGAGGAAACCAATCACATCCCAGTCCTCAATAAGATAGATCTGGGTATTAACGAGGAGGTAGTCAAACGTTTTCCAGATGGTATCAAGGTGAGTGCAAAAACAGGTCAGGGGTTGGAGGAGCTAAAAGAAAGGGTTTTACAGAAAGTGGGAGTATTTGGAGCGGATAGCATGCATGTCTACCTGTCTGTAAGACACGCAGATCTATTACAGAGGGCAAAAGAGAAGATAGAGGAAACTGTGGAACTGTTCCAACGTATGGAGCTCTCACCCGAGGTCCTTTCCTTGTACATAAGGGAGGCTTTACATTACTTGGAGGAGCTTGTAGGAACTATAGCCACGGAGGACGTTTTGGGAAGTATATTCTCCAGATTCTGCATAGGAAAGTGATGGGCTTTTCCAAAAACCGCCTGCTGGGGTCGGAAAAGCCCAATAAGGCGGGATATAAATACCCCAGCCAGAGCCATAAGGCTCTGAAGGCAGAAGGTCTGTAAAATGGGTCAGGCTGAGGAAAAAAAGCTTTACACCTACGAAGAACTTAAGAAGCTATCTCTGGCAGAGCTACAGAAGATAGGTAAGGAGTTAGATCTTCCGAGGGTAACGGGCCTTAGGAAGGAAGATCTTATAGAGAGGATAATGCAGGCACAGGCCAAGGAGGAGGGCCTGTCTTTTGTAAAAGGTGTGTTGGAGATCCTACCGGAAGGATACGGCTTTATAAGGAGCCTTGAGAACAACTACATGCCAAGCTCTACCGATGTGTACGTGGCACCCTCCCAGATTAAGAAGTTTGGTCTAAGAACAGGAGACACCATAATAGGATTTGCAAGACAGCCACAAGAAAGGGAAAAGTACCAGGCTCTCATAAAGATAGAATCTGTGAACGGACTTCCAGCAGATCCAGAAAAGCTCCGTTCTAGGCCCATCTTTGAGAAGCTCACACCCTTCCATCCTACAGAAAGGTTTAACCTGGAGACAAGCCCTACGGAGCTATCTACGCGTGTGGTGAGCCTCATAGCACCAATAGGTAAGGGCCAAAGGGGTCTTATAGTAGCACCACCAAAGGCAGGAAAGACGGTACTCCTTCAGAAGATAGCCCAGGCCCTTATACAGAACCACCCAGAGGTCTATCTTATCATCCTGCTCATAGACGAGAGACCAGAAGAAGTTACGGAGATGAAGAGGATAGTAGGGGATGGAGCTGAGGTAGTAGCTTCTACCTTTGACGAGGCTCCCGAAAGGCACGTCCAAGTAGCGGAATTAGTAGTTGAGAAGGCAAAGAGGATGGTGGAGTTGGGTCAGGATGTGGTCATACTCCTTGACTCCATGACTAGGTTTGGTAGAGCCGCCAACGCCATAACTCCACCCACCGGCAGAGTGCTCACGGGTGGTATAGAAGCCACAGCCCTTCAAAAACCCAAGAAGTTCTTTGGTGCTGCTAGAAACATAGAAGAGGGTGGCTCACTGACCATAATAGCCACTGCACTCATAGAGACAGGTTCCAAGATGGACGATGTGATATACGAGGAGTTCAAGGGAACAGGAAATATGGAGATACACTTAGACAGGAGGTTGATGGAGAGGAGGATCTTCCCGGCCATAAACATAGAGAAGTCTGGAACTAGGAAGGAAGAGCTTCTTCTGGAAGACTGGGAGCTTCAGAGGATATGGGTCCTTAGAAAGTTCTTGGCCACCATGGATCCAATAGAGGCCATGGAGTTCCTCCTGGACAAGCTCAAAAAGTTCAAGACCAACAAGGAGTTTCTAAAGGCCATGCACTCATGAAGAGCATAATAGAGTACAGAAAACAGATAGAGAGCTCACATCCAAAACCCATAAACGTAATCCACGGTGAGGAAGAGTACCTCATAAAGGACTTTATAGAAAAGCTCAAGTCTAAGTTCGATGTAGAGGTCTTATGGGGTGATGAGATAGCAGAGGAGACTCTCCTGGATAAGTTCAGGGTGGGAGGGTTGTTTGGAGAACGTAAACAAAGGGTCTTCGTAGTAAGAAGGGCGGAGGATATGTTGAAGAAAGTTAAAAGCAAGGATTTTTACACAAAACTGGCCCAAAAATTAAACGGTAACGTGGTATTCTTGATCTTCTCCCAAAAACTTACAACTCAGGATCTTGCTAAAGAACCTCTGGCTACTATAGCGAAGATAGGTGACATTGTAGAAGCCAGAAGGCTTTCAAAGGATAAGGTAAAGCAGTTGGTCGTTGGAAGGTTTCAGAAAGAGGGAAAGGTGATAACTCCAGAGGCCATTGACTACCTTTTAGAGCATACAGACTATGACCTCATGTGGTTAAAGGGAGAGGTAGAGAAGCTCCTGCTGTTGCCAAAGAAGGAGATAACCCTTGAAGATGTAAAGAAGCTACTGGTGACCAACTTCCAGATGGATGTATTTGACTTCCTAGAGGCTTTCTTTACGAAGGATCTTAAGAAGGCTCTGCTGTCTTTAGACAGTGCTTTTAGAAGTGGTGTACAACCCTTGCAGTTGCTTGCTGTGCTTGACAGCTATGCCCTAAAGCTATACACAGCTAAAGCCCTCTCCGAGGGGGGTAGGCCCGTAGAGGATGCACTGTCTTCGGTGGGTGTAAAACATCCATTCCAGGTGCATAACTTTAAGCGCTACATGCAGCTCTACTCTCTGGAAGACCTTAAGGCCCTCATCAGGGGTCTGTACTTCCTAGACTTCTCCATAAAGGTATACTTTTCAGAACCCATCAAGAGCATAAGAAACTTTGTGATAAGATATCTGCTAAATGCGGGAAGGACGAGTCAGCAGGCATTCCAAGGAGACTAAGGTAGAGGTTTACATAAACCTAGACGGTAGTGGTCAGGCTCTGATAGACACACCCGTGGGCTTTCTAAACCATATGCTGGAAACCTTCGCCAAACACTCAAGCTTTGACATAGAGGTGAAGGCAGAAGGTGATGTACATGTATCTCACCATCACACAGTGGAGGACGTGGGCATAACCCTGGGTATGGCCTTCCTAAATGCTTTGGGAGACAAAAAGGGCATAAACAGGTTTGGCTACGCTATAGTACCCATGGATGAAGCCTTGTGTCTATGTAGCCTGGACATCTCTGGCAGGCCTCTCTTCTTCTACGAAGACCTTGGCCTTAGGGGGAAGATAACAGAGTTTGACTTTGAACTCATATGGGAGTTCTTTAAAGGCTTTGTTCTTGAAGCAAAGATAACAGCTCACATGAAGGTATTGTCTGGAAAGATACTCCACCACGTGGCAGAGGCGTGCTTTAAGGCTTTTGCACGGTCTTTAAGAGATGCCGTCAGCATAACCTCAAAGGACCTTCCGTCTACGAAAGGTATGCTTTGATTCATGTCCTTGGCCGACAGGGAAAGATGGAACCTTAAGTACTCAAAGGGTTATAGAACGTCATTACATAAGACTTTGCTAGAGTTCTACCATCTTGCTTCGCTGGGTAGGGCTTTAGAGCTTGCTTGTGGGACGGGTGAGAACGCCATATTTCTAGCTCAAAAGGGCTTTCAGGTAGATGCAGTGGACATATCCGACGTGGCCATAGATGTGGCCAGGAATAAAGCACGGGAGTTAAACCTAAACATAAACTTCATAGTGGCAGACTTGGACGAGTATCCTCTGAAGGAAGAGTATTACCATCTTGTGGTGGTATTCTACTACCTAAACAGGACCTTGGCTGCTCCTATAGTAAGGTCTTTGAAGAGGGGAGGAGTTCTCATATACGAGACTTACAACAGGAATCACCTTCACATCAGGGGGGATTTCAACCCTGATTACCTCCTTGAGGAGGGAGAACTTTTAAGGCTCTTCAAGGACCTCCAGGTTATACACTACAGAGAGGAGTTCAACGTGAGTACCTTTGTAGGAAGAAAACCCTAGAGTATGAGCATACCATCCCCATAACTGTAAAACCTGTATCTGTTCTCCACAGCTATCTTGTAAGCTTTCATTATCAGGTCTTTCCCTCCAAAGGAGCAAACCAAGAAAAGGAGGGAGGACTTAGGAAGGTGGAAGTTGGTGATGAGAGCATCCACTACCCTAAAGCTGTAACCAGGATATATGTAAAGATCTGTCCACCCTTCGTAAGGTTTAAAGCCTGCTGTTTCTAGGGCTCTCACAGTGGTAGTCCCAACGGCTACTACCCTTTTTCCTTTCTGCTTTGTCTGAAGTATAGCTTCTACGGTTTCTTGAGGGACCTTTATGTACTCGGGGTCTACCCTGTGCTCTTCGACTCTTTCCACTTTAACGGGCTTGAAAGTACCGTAAGATACGTGAAGGGTTATAAAGGCCATCTTTATTCCCTTGTTTTGTAGCTTTTGGAGGAGTTCCTCAGAAAAGTGAAGGCTGGCTGTGGGTGCTGCCACAGAGCCTTCTTCTCTTGCGAACACCGTTTGGTAGTAGATCCTGTCTATGGGTTCGTCCTCTCTCTCTAGGTATGGTGGTATGGGTATGCGGCCGTACTTGTCAAGGGCTTTCAGGGGATCTTCGGCAACAAGCTTCACAAGGAACTTTGGACCTTCTATATGCTTCAAAACTTCCACCTTAAAGTCTTCAGATACCTTTAAGGTCATGCCTTCCTTAATGTTCTTACCACCCACGAGTGCTTGCCAAGTGTCTTTGGTGATGTAGTCCGTCAGAAGCACCTCCACCTTACCACCAGTGCTTTTGAAGGCCTTCAGCCTTGCAGGAAGTACTTTGCTGTTGTTGAAAACAAGCAGATCTCCCTCCTCTAAAAACTCGTCTAAGTTCCAGAAGGTAGAATGGGTTATATCTCCTGTGTCTCTCCTTACCACCATAAGCCGCGCTGCATGTCTGGGTTCCACTGGATACTTGGCAATAAGCTCGAGTGGAAGGTAGTAGTCAAACTCTTCTACCCTCATCTTAGAGCAAGCTTTAGAAGTATGGGTGACAGCAGTGTGGTTACAGCAACTACACCTACCACCACTGCGTACATAAACTCATCATACACCCTTAACTGCTTTCCCAACTCTACAAATATAAGCCCCACCTCTCCTCTTGGTAGCATGGACAAGCCTATAAGGAGCTTCTCCCTCAGTGGTCCTCTTGTTACAAAGCCAGAAACCAACTTGCCTACAAAGGAAATAAAAAGCAAGATGAAAAAGAGCTTCCAAAACGTAGGATTGGTAAGATCTACTACCCTTAGGTTTATCTGGAGGCCCACGTATACGAAGAATATGGGTGTGAACAGCCAGGTCAGTGGTGCCATAGTGTGTTCTATCTTTTGAGCCATGTGTTCGTCTGTTCTCAAAA
Source organism: Thermocrinis minervae (assembly GCF_900142435.1). Lineage (NCBI taxonomy): Bacteria > Pseudomonadati > Aquificota > Aquificia > Aquificales > Aquificaceae > Thermocrinis > Thermocrinis minervae. Next base: position 1,246,011 of record NZ_LT670846.1, on the reverse strand, counting down.
TATTAGCAAAGGGTAGTGAGAAGTTTCTTGAAAGGGCAAGGCCTGCAGTGAAGGCTCCTAGTATAGCCTCCATCTGAAAGAGGTGAGACAGGTAGGCGAAGAAGAAGACCATGGCCATCACTGTAGATGGTACAAAGTCCATAGTCCCTAGTCTCCTGGCGATGATCTGTATGAAATTGGCCATAATCTTGGCTAACAAGGGTGAAAAGAAGAAGAAGATTGCTATGTACAAGATGAGCGTAGTTATGGCGTTGAAGTCTATCCACATGTTTCTAGCATATTGCGCTATCACGGTTAGGGCTATGATACCTAGCACGTCGTCTATAACGGCTGCACCTAACACCACTTGGGCAAACCTCTCTTTGAGCCTTCCCAAGCTTTTTAAAACTCCGACTGTTATGCCTATGCTAGTAGCCGTGAAAGTGCCGCCTAGAAAGAGAGAAGTTGTAAGTGGTAGATCAAGCACATAAATACCCACTGCTGTACTCAAGAATATGGGAGTTAAAGCTCCTACTGTAGCTACAAAGAAGGCAGAAAGTCCTACTTTTTTTAGCTGGTGTATGTCTGCTTCGAGACCTATGTGAAAAAGAAGGACAAGAATGCCTATCTCAGCAAGGGTTCTTATGACATCGTTTATGGGGATAAGACCAAGGGCACTTTGACCTAAGAGCACACCTACTAGTATCTCACCGAGGACTGTAGGAATCCCAAACTTTGCAAATAGGTCTCCCACAAGCCTTGCTGTAAAGAGTATTATGGCTAATTGCAGGAAGAGCTCATGCATTAGGTTTTATTCCTGTGGAGCCAAAACCTCCATCGGATCTTTCTGTCTCTTGCAAGTCTTGGCTTTCTTCAAGATCAACCTTTACTATAGGTACTATAACCATCTGGGCTATCCTGTCTCCCCTTTCTACCACGAAAGGTTCCTTGCCTAGGTTTATAAGGATCACTTTGACTTCACCCCTGTAGTCGGAGTCTATCGTACCTGGTGAGTTCAAAAGGGTTATGCCGTGCTTTAGAGCTAGCCCGCTCCTTGGTCTTACTTGACCCTCGTAACCTTCAGGGATCTCAAACACTAGACCGGTGGGTATGAGCGCCCACTCTCCTGGGTTGATGACTACCGGAGAGTCTACAGCAGCCAGAAGGTCAAAACCAGATGAGCCCTTTGTGGCATAGGTAGGCAAAGGAAGACCTTCTGCGTGGGGAAGCCTTTTTACCCTTATCTTCATGGTTAACGCCTTCTAGCCGGCGGTGGGATTCGAACCCACGACCTAGGCATTACGAGTGCCTCGCTCTGCCACTGAGCTACGCCGGCTTTGTCTGCTCTGATTGATCTATACCTATGGTACTGAGTTTGGGTCTGCCAAGCTCGTCTATCTCTATGACCATAGCCCTTATGGTATCACCAACCGAGAACCTAGCCTTTACATCTTTAACGTTCCCTTCCATCTTGGATACGTGTAAGAGTCCTACCTTTCCTGGGAGTATTTCTACAAAGACTCCGTAAGGCTCAACTCTTGTTATCTTACCTTCGTAAACTTTACCCACTTCTATTTCAGCAATAAGGCTCTTTATTATCTTCTTGGCCTCTTCTATGGCTTCCCTTGTCTGAGCCGTTATGGAAACTCTTCCACCCTCATGGACCCACACGCTTGCTCCAATCTTTTCCCTTATCTCTCTTACGTTCTTTCCACCTGGACCTATTATCAACAGAGCCTTATCTTCAGGAACGGTGATTATCTCTATCTTTGGAGCGTAAGGTGAAACTTCCTTCCTGGGTTCAGGTATGGCTTCGTACATCTTTTGGAGTATGTAAAGCCTTCCTTCCTTTGCTTGCTCTAGAGCTTGGGCCATTATTTCCTTCTTGAGGCCCTTTATCTTTATGTCCATCTGGACGCTGGTTATACCATCTCTTGTACCTGCCACTTTAAAGTCCATGTCTCCAAGCTGGTCTTCGTCTCCCAGTATGTCGGACAGGATGACGTACCTCTCTCCATCCATGATGAGGCCCATAGCTATGCCAGCTACGTGTTTCTTCATGGGGACTCCCGCATCAAAGAGTGCCAGGGATCCAGCACACACGGTGGCCATCGAAGTAGAACCATTGGACTCTAAGATGTTAGAAACTATCCTTATTATGTAAGGAAACTCCTCTTCTGGTGGTATTAGAGGCTCTAAAGCCCTTTCTGCAAGGGAGCCATGTCCTATCTCTCTTCTCCTTGGTGGTCCCCAAGGTCTTGCCTCACCCGTGGAGAAGGGTGGGAAGTTGTAGTGCAGCATAAACCTTTTGGCCACTTCTCCTTCGTATATGCTTTCGACGAGCTGAGCTTCCTCCGGAGAGCCTAAGGTTACGGTGGCAAAGGCTTGCGTTTGCCCCCTGGTGAATATGGCGCTTCCGTGTGGCCTTTCAAAGGGATGAACCTCTATGGTTATGGGCCTTATATCTTTAGGCCCCCTTCCGTCTATGCGGACACCTTCATCCAGGACTTTTTTACGCAACAGTTTACTGTTTAGCTTCTTATAGGCGTACTGAACTTTGAACTTTAAAGACTCATCCTGTATACCTTGGTATTGTAAGAACTCTTCTAAGACTTTCGCAAGAGCGTCCTTTCTCTGTCTTTTGTCCTGTATGGCAAAACATTCTAGTATTCTTGGTGTGCAGAACTCTTCAAGGGCTTTTTGTATGTCTTCAGGTAAGTCTATAGGTTCAAAGGAGGCCTTTTCTACGCCTGCTTGTTCTCTCAGCTTCCTCTGAGCTTCTATTATAGGTTTACCCTTTTCCAGGGCATAGTAAAGAGCTTGAAGGAGTACCTCTTCAGGTACCTCCTTGCCTCCACCCTCTACCATGACTATGGAATCCTCTGAGACGGCTACTATAAGCTCTAGGTCTGCCTTTTGCCTTTGCTCGTAGGTGGGGTTTACAAGGAAATTTCCGTCTACCCTGCATACCCTTAGACCTGCTATAGGTCCATCAAAGGGTATCCGGGATATGTGTAGTGCGGCGGAGGCTCCAGTTATGGCAAGCACATCAGGGTCATACTTGTCGTCGGCTGACAGAGTGAGGGCGGTCACCACCACATCATGGAAGAAGCCCTCTGGGAACAGAGGTCTTATAGGCCTGTCTATGACTCTTGAAACGAGTACCTCCCTATCGGTGGGCTTTCCTTCCCTCTTTATAAAGCCGCCGGGTATTTTACCCCAAGCTGAGGCTTGCTCCCTGTAATCTACAGTAAGCGGTACGAAGTCTACACCCGTGGCGGGTGAGTCTGACATGACTGCCGTTACTAGGACGGCAGTATCACCCTGCTTTACTACTACGGAGCCATCTGCCAGCTTAGCATAATGCCCTGTTTCTATAATGATCGGATCCTGGTCTTCCAGTGGAATCTCCACCTTTATCATTCTTTCACCTTAAGACCCAACCTTTTTACTATCTCAAGGTACCTCTGATAGTCTTTCTGTCTGAGGTACTCGAGATGCCTCCTTCTTGCGTGTATCATAGCTATAAGGCCTCTCCTTGAGTGTATATCCTTCTTGTGCTTCTTGAGGTGCTCTGTAAGCCTGTTTATCTTCTCCGTGAGTATGGCTATCTGCACCTCAGGAGAGCCCGTATCCTTATCGTGCCTCTGAAAGTTCCTTATTATCTCCTGCTTTAGCTCTTTAGGAAGCGGCATCTTTCTCCTCCTTAACTCGTTGGAAGTTTAAGTATTATTATAATAGAAATACCCAAAGGAGACTACTATGGAGAAAGTAAGAATAACTATAGATGGTAAGGAATATGAGGTTCAGAAAGGAAAAACCGTACTTCAGGCAGCCCTTGAGAACGGTATAGCTATACCTTACTTCTGCTACCACCCCAGGCTCAAGATAATAGGTGCCTGTAGGATGTGTATCGTCTACAACGAAAAGACTGGAAGGCTGATTACCTCCTGTAACACTCCAGTAGAGGATGGTATGGTTATCTCCACAAAGCACGACCTGGTGAAGGCAAACCAGAAGTACCTCCTGCAAGCCTTTATGACAAGACATCCACTGGACTGTCCCATATGTGACAAGGCTGGAGAGTGTGACCTCCAAAACTATGGTGCCATCTTTGGACCACAAAGACAGATAGTTCCTGTGTCTGCACTAGAGAAGGAAAGGCACTACGTAGACTGGGAGAGCGACTTTTTGGAGTATTACTCTAACAGGTGTGTGGTTTGTTATAGGTGTACAAGAGCCTGCGATGATGTGGTAGGTGCCCATGCCCTCTACATAGAGGAAAGGGGATTCCAATCTAACATAGCTCCAGCTGTTAGGCCCATGGACACATCAAGCTGCGAGATGTGCGGTATATGCGTTCATGTGTGTCCGGTGGGAGCCATAATATCAAAACCTTTCAAATACTGGACAAGAAGCTGGTTACTCGAAAGAGCGTCTACCCATTGTTTTAACTGTGCGGTAGGATGTGAAGTCCAGGTAGAGTTTGGTCTGGGTGACTGGAGATCTCAGAGAAAGGTCTACAGGACAAAGCCCACGGATGAGCTAAACATATGTGCCAAAACCTTCTTTGGGTACGATGTACTAAACGAAAACAGACTCCTGTCCTGTTACTTGCACGGTAAAGAAGAATCACCTTCCAACGTGGCCAGCTTCCTGGCTAACATCCTTAAGGAGAGGGGAGAATCAACGGCTATAGTGGTGTCACCCTACCTTAGCAACGAAGTGTTACAGTCCATAAGGTCTGTAGCTGAAGCTGTAGGCTCTTTTATCACTTCTACCTTGAGCCTTGACCTCTATCCCTTCTTGGAGGCCTTTGGAGAACCAAAGGATGTAAGCGTACACGACCTTAGCTCTTACGAAGGCTTTGTTCTCATAGGAGAGGACATAACCTCAAGCTTACCAGTGCTCTCTTACTACATCAAGGGCAAGGTCTACAGGGTGGGCGAGTTTTCGAGGGATTCCAAGCTAAGACCTCATGTCATAGACCTGGAAAGCTTAAAGGACCTTGAGGGTAAGTTCCTTGTCCTGGTAAACACCACTGGTTTAATAGGAGATAAAGCCAGGGCTCTTGGAGAGTACCTGAAAAGTTTAAAAGATAGGGTTGACTTTATGGTGCTACACAAGGATGCAAACTTTAAGGGTGTCTACAGGATCTTCGGAGACAAGCTCTCCCACCTTGGTGGTCTTCTTGAAGAGGTCCAAAGGGGCAAAATAAAGAACCTGGTAGTGTTCGGTGAGGACATACTAGACTACTACCCTGAGGAATACGTTTATGGACTCTTTGAAAAATTGGAGCATTTGGTGGTTTTCTCACCTTTTGCTGACGGCCTATCTTCCTATGCAGGCATAAGGATACCCATGAATCTGTTGGGTGAAGTGGAAGGTACCTTTAGCTCCTTGTTTGGGGATGTTCCTTCAAGGAGAATCTTACCATGGGCCTTTAACGATAGGGACTTCTTCCAGGCTCTTACATCTGCCGTGGGAAGCCTCAACAAGGGTATTAAGATACTTAAGAAGGAAAGCTATCAGCCTGTTAAAACTCCAGAGGTCCACCTCTACAGAAGCTCTTGGATAACAAGAAGGAGTCAGAACCTTAGCAAGCTATACGAGAAGAACTCAACGGTTTTACAAAGATGGACCTAAAAGAGTTAAAGAGAAAGCTTGAACTCATGGGTTATAAAAACATCTACTCGTGGTGTGATCCACCAGGTGCTTACTACGACTGGCATACCCATAGTAGGGACGAAGTGAGGCTAGTCTACAAGGGTTCCATGGTGATAGGTACAGAGGAAGGTGTGTACCACCTTAAAGAAGGTGATATCTTTGAGGTAAAGGCAGGTCAAAGACACTGGGCAAGGACGGAGGAGGGTGTCTGCTACCTCTGTGGTGAGAAGTAGCTTTAAGCTATGTGACTTAGGTCCATCCTATCACCGTACCTGTAGAGTAAGACCTTTTTAAGGTCTGGATAGCTTTCAAGCTTTGGATCTTTGGAAAGTATCTCTTCGGCCTCTTTCTTTGCCTTCTCAAGGAGTATAAGGTCATCGAGGCGCGTGAGGTTTGCCACCCAGAATCCAAAGTATCCCGATTGGGCTGCACCCAGAAGATCACCAGGTCCCCTGAGCTTTAGGTCTTCTTCAGCTATCTTAAATCCGTCGTTGGTACGTACCATAACCTTCAGCCTGTTTATGGCATCCTCGTCCTGTTTTACCTCATCTGGTACTACCAGGTAGCAGTAGCTTTGAAGGTGAGACCTACCTACCCTACCCCTTAGCTGGTGAAGCTGTGAGAGTCCAAACCTATGAGCGGATTCAATCACCATGACGGTGGCGTCAGGTACGTCTATACCAACTTCTATGACAGTGGTGGAAAGGAGGATGTGACCTCTTTCCTTGAAAGCCTCCATCACCTTTCTTTTGTCCTCCTCTTTCATCTTTCCGTGCAGTATGTGTACTTCCTTGTCTGGGAAGAGCTTCTTCCACTTTTCGTGTTCCGTCATCAAGGCCTTAAGTTGGAGCTTTTCAGATTCTTCTATAACGGGGTAGACCACGTAGACCTTGTGTCCTTTCTGAACCTCCTGCCTTACCTTTTCTACCACTCTGTCAAACTGTGACTCAAAGAATAGCATGGTGATGATGGGTTTCCTACCCTCTGGCATCTGGTCTATTACAGAGATGTCTAGGTCTCCATAGAGGGAAAGGGCTAGGGTCCTGGGTATGGGTGTGGCGCTCATGACGAGGCTGTGCGGGTAATAACCCTTTCCCTTTTCAAGAAGTAGCTTTCTCTGAAGGACTCCAAAACGGTGCTGCTCGTCTATGACTACAAAGGCAAGCTTCTTGAACTCTACGTCCTCTTCCAGTAGGGCATGGGTTCCTACGAGTACGTGTATGTTTCCTTCCTTTGTGTGTTTGTAGACGCTCTGCCTTTCTGCACCTTTGACAGAGCTTGTCAAAAGGGCCACGTTTACACCTAATGGGGCCAAAAGTTTTTGAAAGTTTTCAAAATGTTGTCTTGCAAGTATCTCAGTAGGTACCATAATGGCGCTCTGGTATCCTTCCATGGCAAAGGCGTAAGCTATGGCCATGCTAACTACTGTCTTACCGCTTCCTACGTCTCCCTGTAAAAGCCTCTGCATGGGTTTACCAGACAGTATGTCTTTTACTATCTCTTCTATAACTCTCTCTTGAGCTTGCGTAAGCTTAAAGGGTAGCGACTTCTTAAAATTCTCTATGTGCTTTAAGAAGTCCTCAGAGGGTTTTACAGCGTTGTGGCTTACAGCTTCAAGCCGTCTTAGTCTAAGGGCAAGCTGATAAAGAAGCAGCTCTTCGTGAGACAACCTTCTCTGATAGGGGGTAAGGAAGGCGTTGAGGTCTTCTATAGTCAAGAGAGGATAAAGCTCGTGGGAAGGCTTATGTACAAAGTACAAACACTCAGCTATGGATGGGTAGTTGTTGCTTTTAAGCCACTCCTGAGGCATATACTCGGGCATATGTTTTACGTACTCTACTAGTTTTTCCATTATGGCTCTTAGCTTTTTGTGCTTTTGCTTCGCTGGAAGCTTTAACCCTGACTTGGTCCTTATGTAATAGAAGGGTAGTATGAGTCCTGCCTCTTCCTGAGAGAGTACCTCGGGGTGTACCATGTACTTCTCTCCTTTGTACTCTAGTAGTTTCCCGTAGACTATCATTTCCTTTCCTACTACAAAGCGGGCTAGAAACCTTGGGTTTTTATACTTGTACCGCAGGTAGAGTACTCCTGTAGAGTCTGCTACCTTAACAAAGGCTGGGTACTTTTCATCCTGCTGGTAGCCCTTGTCCACTACCCTTACCTTTAGAGCCACCTTCTGGCCTACGATGGCCGTACCTATGGATGTGTTTAGCCTTCTGTCTTCGTACCTTACGGGTACGTACCATAGAGCACTTTGCATATCTTGTATGCCAAAGGCCAGGAGTACTTTCTTCTCCTTTTGGTCCAAGACCTTAAGGTCTTCAACCTTCTTGAAGAACTTCTCTAGTGGTAATTTCTTTTCATGCTCAAAGCTAAAGGTCCTTGGGCTAAAGTCTGCGGCCTCTATAAAGCTTCTTATAGTCATCAGTAGAGCTTTCTTCTTCTCTAGGCTGTAGCCGTCAAAGCCTTTGAGAAGTTCCAAGTAGTCCTGAGGCAGTATGTCTTTAAGAAGGCTAAAAAGGTAGATTCCTACGTTTTTAGATCGTTTAAGGAGCAGGAAGTTTTTGTCGGTGAGCTCCTGTAAGAGCTTTTTAGCCTTTTCTACTTTGGTCATCCCTCAACCTTTCAAAGAACTCCTTCAAAAGTCTCTGAGCTTCCTCTCTCGGTTTGTATTCCCACCTTACCCTATGGTTAAGTCTAACATCGTCAAGTATGTTGTAAAGGCTCATGATTCCACCATGTTTGTGGTCAAGGGCATAGAAGACTATCCTGTCTACCCTTGCAAGCACCAGGGCATAGGTACACATCAGGCACGGCTCTAGGCTCACGTGTACCTCACAGCCGTAGAGGTATTTTTCTCCCAGTATTTCTGTAGCTTGCCTTATGGCTAGTATCTCCGCGTGAGCAAGAGGATCTTTTAAAGTCTGTACCATGTTGTGGGAGCTTACCAACAACCTACCTTCTTTGAACACAGCGCAGCCTACTGGTACTTCTCCTTCGTTGAAGGCCTTCCTAGCTTCTTGCATGCATACGTAAAAGGGGTCTCGCTCTAGTCCTGGTCCCATACGGGACCCTCACCTTCCAAAAAGTATGGAGACTCATAGGTAGAGTAGTAGTAAGGAGTGTAGGCGTGGAACTCACCGGCGCACGTGTCCACACCTTTGAAAGTGGGAACTATGGAGTAGCTCTTCCTAAGCTTTCTAACTTCCAGCTCGTTCATGCCTTTAAGCTGGGCTATCTGTCTGTCTGAGAAACCAAGCTCCTTTGCCCTTTTGAGTGTTTCTTCATCAAGCTCTTTTTGTAGGAGCTCCTTCTCAAAATCTACTATCTCCTTTATCTGCCAAAGGAACCAAGGATCTATATGGGTGAGGATGTTTATCTGCTCCACCGTATAACCTTCTCTTAAAGCCTGAGCTATGTACCAGAGTCTGTCTGGGTTTGGAGTCCTTAGGTTATGCTCCAGTTCTTCCCTTGTTACTTTTTCTAATCTCTTCATGTGCAGACCATAGACGTCCATCTCTAAGCTGTATATGGCTTTCTGAAGGGCTTCCTTAAAGGTCCTACCTATAGCCATAACCTCACCCACGGACTTCATCATGGTGGTGAGGGTCCTGTCTGCCTCGGGGAATTTCATAAAGTCAAAGCGCGGTATTTTGACCACCACGTAGTCTATGGAAGGTTCGAAGGAAGCAGGTGTATGCTTGGTTATGTCGTTCTTAAGCTCGTCCAAGGTGTAACCTACTGCAAGCTTTGCAGCCACCTTGGCTATGGGGAACCCAGTTGCCTTTGAAGCGAGCGCGGAGCTTCTGGATACCCTGGGGTTCATCTCTATCACGTAAAAGTCACCGTCTTCTGGATTTACTGCAAACTGGATGTTGGAGCCACCCGTGTCCACACCTATCTCCCTCATGATGGCTATACATGCATCCCTTAGTATCTGGTATTCCTTGTCGGATAGTGTTTGAGCTGGCGCTACTGTTATGGAGTCTCCCGTGTGAACTCCCATAGGGTCAAAGTTCTCTATGGAGCATACTATTATCACGTTGTCCTTCTTATCTCTTATTACCTCGAATTCATACTCCTTCCAACCTATCAAGGATTTATCTATCAGTACCTGGTGTATGGGGGAGGTCTCTAAAGCTATCCTCAACTTTTCCTTGAACTCTTCTATGTTGTAGGCTATGGAGCCGCCCGTTCCACCTAGGGTAAAAGCTGGCCTGAGGATGGCTGGAAAGCCTATTTCTTTTACAGCTTTAATACCTTCTTCTACCGAAGACACTACCACGCTAGGAGGAACCTTAAGACCTATCTTCTGCATAGACTTCCTAAAGAGGTCTCTATCTTCTCCCTTCTTTATGGCCTCGTAGCTTGCACCTATAAGTTCCACTGAATACCTTTCCAGTATTCCCATCTCGTAGAGCTTTACAGCTAAGTTTAGAGCCGTCTGTCCACCCAACGTGGGTAGTAGCGCCGTCGGTCTCTCCTTTTGGATTATCTTCTCAAGTACCTCCACGGTGAGGGGTTCTATGTATGTCCTGTCGGCTATTTGAGGGTCTGTCATTATGGTAGCAGGGTTTGAGTTTACCAGTATTATCCTGTAGCCTTCTTCCTTCAAGGCTTTGCATGCTTGAGTGCCCGAGTAGTCAAACTCAGCAGCTTGGCCTATGACTATGGGACCTGAACCTATTATGAGTATGCTCTCTATGTCTTCTCGCCTTGGCATTAAAATTTTTATTATACTGTGGACCTGGAGGAACTAAAGAGGATACAAATAGAGTGTGCCAAAAAGGTTTTGCAAACTGATGACTTTACGGAAGTAAGGTTAGTAGGCGGCATTGATCTTACCTTTGAAGATCCAAAGGGCAACCCAACAAGAGCCTGGGCAAGCCTTGTAGTTGTAGACATAAAAACCCTCAAAAAGGTGTACAGCCACGTGGTAGAGGGTACTGTGGACTTTCCTTACATACCCACCTTCCTAGCCTTTAGAGAGTTACCTCTCATGGAAAAGGTATATCTTTCGGCAGAAGTAAAGCCTGACGTGGTCTTCATAGACGGTCAGGGTGTGGCACATCCACGCGGGTGTGGTATAGCATCCCATTTTGGTGTCAAGCTTAACTGTGTAAGTGTAGGTGTTGCAAAAAGTAGACTCTTTGGCTTTTACAAAGAGCCAGATGTACGCAGAGGAAGCTGGAGTCCTCTTACCTACAGAGGTAGAACCATAGGTGCTGTAGTTAGGACTAAGGACAACACCGCTCCCATATTTGTCTCAGTAGGCCATAGAATTAGCTTGAACACAGCCATAGAGCTCGTACTAAAGACCTCCATGTACAGAGTGCCAGAACCTACTAGGTTGGCACACAACCACCTTCAGTGGTACTTAAGAAACTCTTGCAAATGATTTTCATATGCTTTATATTAGTTTAACTATGATCAAAGATAAGGTAGATTTATTCATAAAGGCTTGTAGGAGTATGGGTCTTAGGATAACACCTCAGAGGGTGGCCGTCTACGAGGTACTTCTAAGCAGAGATGACCACCCCACCGCTGAGGAAGTTTACAACGAAGTTAAAAAACGCTATCCTTTTGTGTCCCTTGCCACAGTCTACAGAACTATAGAGACCTTGGAGCAGCTAAACCTGGTAAAGAGGGTGGCCTACTGGGGCAACTCGGTAAGGTACGATGCAAACATCCAGGAACACCACCACCTCATATGTACAAAATGTGGGACCATAAAGGATGTATCTTTTGACTTCGGACTAAACTTACCCGAGAAGCTTTACGGTTATAAGGTGGAAGGATACTCGGTCCACATATACGGAGTGTGTCCAGCATGTCAGCAGAAGGAAAGCCTAAGGTCTACACACCAGAAGAACTAAAGTCTATACTATCCGAGCTGCCCGAGTGGAAGCTTCAAGATGGCTATCTCACTAGAGAGATAAGGCTAAAAAACTTCACTCAGGTTATGATGTTGCTCAACGCCATAGCGTACCTCGCCGAGGCTTACTGGCACCATCCAGACGTATGCCTGGGCTTTAAACACATGGTCATAAAGCTAAAGACCCACGAGCTTGATGCTATCACAGAAAGGGATTGCATACTGGCCAAGGAGATAGAAAGGCTCATAAGCCTATATCAGAGCCGCCAGTAAACAAACCCATCCACATCCTTACGTGAGAATATACCTTTTATATCTACCAGGATGTATGGTTCTGTGGAAATAGACCTTATCCTATCTGGTGTAAACTCCTCGAGCAAAACCCTATGCCTTACTGCGAAGATGACTGCGTCATAGGGAGAGTACTTTATAGGATCCTCTATCCTGTTTACGCTTTCCTCCAGTTCCCTCTCGGCCACAGGATCGTAGACAAAAACATCACAACCGAACTCCTCAAGCTCTTTGCATAGGGGGAAGACTTTGCTGTTTCTGGTGTCGGGCACGTTCTCCTTGAAGGAAAGACCTAGCACTAATAACTTGGATCCTTTCACCTTCTTACCGGCTTTTATAAGGAGCTTTACCACTTGGTGGGCTATGTAGATGGGTATATCCTCGTTCACGCTCCTACCTGCGAGTATCAGCTTAGGGACGTAACCTACCTCCTGGGATTTATGGGCAAGGTAGTAAGGGTCTACTGGTATACAGTGGCCACCCACAAGCCCAGGCTCAAACCTCAAAAAGTTCCACTTGGTGGATGCAGCCTTTAAGACCTCGTGGGTGTCAAGCCCAAGCCTGTGAAAGATGAGGGCCAGCTCGTTTATGAGGGCTATGTTTACATCCCTCTGGATGTTCTCTATGACCTTTGCAGCCTCGGCAGTCCTTATGTCTGGTGCTACATAGACACCTGCCTCTATCACGCTTCCGTATATCTGGGAAAGGAGCTCGGCCGTCTGCGGTGTATCGCCAGCCACCACCTTGACCACCTTTTCTAAGGTATGTTCCCTGTCTCCTGGGTTGACCCTTTCGGGAGAGTAACCCACCCAAAAATCTCTCTTCCACTTTAGGGAGCTTTCCTTCTCCAGTATGGGTATGCACACCTCCTCTGTAGCCCCAGGGTATACAGTAGACTCGTAAACTACCACAGAGCCCTTCTGCATATTCCTTCCAACCACCTGAGAGGCGCTCCTGAGAAAGGAAAGGTCAGGGTTCTTAAGCTTGTCTACCGGTGTAGGCACAGCTACTATGATTACCTTACACTCAGAGATTACCTTCTCATCGTGGGAAAATTCCAAGGTAGAGCTTTTTAGCTTCTCTGGCGGTACCTCACCTGTTGAATCTATTCCACTCTTTAACTCTTCTATTCTCTCTTTTTTTGTGTCGTAACCCACTACTTTAAACTTCTTAGAGAGGAGCACTGCTAGCGGTAGTCCTACGTAACCAAGTCCTACCACGCATATCTTGTCTTTTGTTGGGTTGAACATCATACTCATTATAATATCTTGTTTATAATATCTTGTAACGTATGGTTAAGGTTCTTATAGTACTTTACGAAAGTCTGAAGGAAGATGTGAACCTACTAAGTAAGCTAGAGGAGACAGTAAAGGCACTGAAAAGGTTTATAGGACCTGATAGTCTTTACATCACTCTTACTTCTCAGTTTAAAGAGCTCTTTGATAGGTTCCCTGACTTGGTCTTCATAAACAACGATAAGGGCTCTAAACTTTATGCCATCTATAAGGGGCTTAGAAAGCTAAGGGGAAACAACGTGCTTGTGGTGGACGGTGGCACCATCTTTTTAAGGGACAAGGCACTGGATTTCATCTCAAAGAAGAAAAACATGATCCTCAAAAGGGAGAACCTTTGGGGTGGACTAGCTTACATAAAGCTCGTTGACCTTGACTACTTTATAAGGACCATTGAGAGAATGTTAGAAGAAGAGGTTGACTTAATGAAAGTTGTTGATACGGTACATAGGGAGTATGGAATAGAATGTGAGATATCCTCTTAGAGGAGGTTTGGCATGGATGAGATAACTGTAGGAAAGTACATAGTCTTAAAGGACAGGTATTACACCAAAGAACATGAATGGGTGTTGGTAAAGGGCAAGAAAGCTTGGGTAGGCATAACGGACTACGCCCAGAAAGAGCTCGGAGACATAGTCTACGTGGATCTTCCAGAGAAAGACAGCCACTACGAAGCTGGGGATGTGCTTGTAAACTTGGAGTCGGTCAAGAACGTGGCACCTGTTTACGCACCTGTTAGCGGTACCGTAGTGGAGGTAAACTCACAGCTCCAGGACGAGCCCCAGCTAGTTAATGAATCACCCTACGAAGACGGTTGGCTAGTGGTCCTTGAGATGGATGATCCTGCTGAGCTTGAAGACCTACTTACGGCAGAAGACTATGCCCAAATGCTTGCAGACATAATCAAAGAAGAGAGGGTAGAGAGCATAAGCATAGGTACACCTCCAGAAGAATCCTTTGAAGAATCATTAGATGCGTTACCTGAGGATATCCCCTACGAAGATAAGGAAAGGTGATGTACATACCCCACGGACAAGAAGATACAAAAAAAGCCTTTAACCTTTTGGGTATTTCCTCCTTTGAAGAACTTTATTCACACATAGACCCTACCCTGCTTGTCAAGCCAGATATCAGGCAAGATCCTCTGTCTGAGGAGGAAATAAGGAGATTTTTTAAAGAGCTTGAAGGTAAAAATAGAAGCCTGGTATGCTTCGCAGGATTTGGAGCCTATGATAGGATAGTACCATCAGTAATATGGCAGATTCTAAACAGAGGAGAGTTCTTGACCTCCTACACACCCTATCAACCTGAAGCCTCTCAGGGTACACTACAGGCCATCTTTGAATATCAGACGCTCATATGCGAGCTTACAGGTATGGACGTGGCAAACGCCAGCGTGTACGATGGAGCCACAGCCTTATCAGAAGCCATACTCATGGTAAAGAGTGCAAAGACGAACGCCGATAGTTTACTTCTCTCTGAAGGTGTAAATCCTCTATACAGGGATGTGGTAAGAACCTACATTACGGCCCGCCAGGACGAGATTGATCTCGCTCCATTATCGAAAGAAGGTACTACAGATTTAGAGAGGCTCGAAGAGCTTCTTAAAAGTAAGAAGGTCTATGCTTTGGCTATCCAACAGCCCAACTTCTTGGGTTACGTGGAAAACGTACAAGAGATTTCAAAAATCGCTAGGGAGTACGAGGTACCTTTGATAGTGGTAGCAGATCCTGTAGCTTTAGCTGTGCTCAAACCTCCAAATGAAGCACATGTAGTGGTAGGTGAAGGTCAGCAGCTAGGAATACCTTTAAACTTCGGTGGTCCGTACGTAGGCTTTTTTGCTACAAAGATGGAGTACCTAAGAAGAATACCCGGAAGGCTTGTAGGTATGGGAGAAGACGTAGAGGGAAAAAGAGCTTTCCTTTTGGTACTTCAGACGAGAGAACAGCACATAAGAAGAGAAAGGGCTACTTCTAACATATGTACAAACCAGAACCTTATGGCCATAGCCAACGTCATATACCTTAGCCTACTTGGCAAAGAAGGCCTTATAGAGGTAGCAAAGCAGAGCCTCTCAAAGGCTCTCTATCTGAAGCAGAAGCTCCTTGAGCTTGGGTTTGAGGAACCCTACACGGGGAAGCATCTATGGGAGTACCCTCTAAGACATCCAAGGATAAAGGAGTTAAGACAGAAGGCTTTAAAGGCAGGCTTTCTCTTCGGTGTGGATCTCTCACCCTTTGGCTACAGGGATACCATCCTGTTGGCCACTACGGAGAAGAGGACAAAGCAGGAGATAGACAGACTAGTAGAGGTGCTCAAGGATGGTTAAAAGGTACACCCGCCCACAGATGGGAGAGATATGGAGTGACCTTAGTAAGTTCAGATTCTGGCTTGAGGTAGAAAAGGCAATCTGTAGAGCTTGGCATAAACTTGGAAAGATACCTGCCCAAGCACTCGAAAAGATAGAGAAGACCTACGTGGACGAGGAGGTGTTAAGGCGTATAGAAGAGTACGAGAAGGTTTACAACCACGATGTGCTAGCTTTTGTCTCCGCCATAGGTGATCAGATAAGGGGTTATACGCAGTACTTTCATATGGGCATAACCTCCTCGGACATAGTAGACACGGCCCTAGCCCTTCAGATAAGAGAAGCCCTTAGACTTATACTGCAGGACGTTGACTTAGTACTTGAAGAGCTAAAAAGGCTCTCCCTTGAACACAAGCATACACTCATGATGGGTAGAACGCACGGCATGCATGCAGAGCCCATAACCTTAGGTCTGAAGTTCCTAGTTTGGTACGACGAGATGAAGAGGAACAGACAGAGACTTTTGGAAGCACTGGATAACATATCCTACGGTAAGATAGCTGGGGCCGTAGGTACTTACTCCAACCTTGACCCTATGGTGGAAAAGCTGGCACTCGAAGAGCTTGGACTAAAGCCTGAACCAGCTTCTACCCAGATAGTGCATAGAGACAGACATGCCCAGGTTGTGTTCTCGTTGGCAATATGTGCTACCTCTCTAGAAAAGTTTGCCACCGAGATAAGGCATCTTCAGAGGACAGAAGTAGGAGAGGTAGAAGAGCCCTTCAGAGAAGGTCAGAGGGGTTCTTCCGCCATGCCCCACAAGAAGAATCCCATACACGCTGAGAGGATATGCGGCCTTGCCAGGGTAATAAGGTCCAATCTTACGGCTTCTTTGGAAAACGTAGTCCTGTGGCATGAAAGGGATATATCCCATTCATCGGCGGAGAGGGTAATACTGCCTGACTCCTTCATAGCCCTTGATTACATTCTCAACCTATTTCTCAGCATACTCAAAGGTCTTAAGGTCAACAAGGACAGAATGCTCAAGAACATGGATCTATCCTTTGGTCTCTACGCCTCTTCCAAAATACTCACCCTTCTCATGGAAAAGGGTATAGACAGGGACATAGCCTACCAGCTAGTGCAAAGGTGTGCTATGAGAAGCTACAGGGAGGAGATACCTTTCAGACAAAGTCTTATGGAAGACACGGAGGTCTCCAAGTACCTAACTCAGGAGGAGATAGAGAAAGCCATAGATCCTAAAAGCTTTCTCAAACACTTAGACTACATATACGATAAGGTTTTTGGAGGTGATAAAGATGGTTCTGATGTGTGATGAAAAGGTCGTCTACTTGGGAGAGTATGATGTCAAAGCCTTTGACAAGCAGGAGCTTATAGAGAGGGGGGAACAGAAGCTCCTTTGGCAGACTAAGCGTTTGCAGGATCCTATCAAAAAGCTGCTCGCAGGTAAGGATTATGTGTTTGGCATAACCTCTTCGCACCTCATAAGGGTTCACAAAGAAGATGGTCAGCTAGAGGAGTTTCCTGTGGAAGATGTGCAAGACATAGCCCTTTCTCTTAACGAGGGTTATATCCTAACCAAGACAGACCTCTACAGATTTTCTACTGAAAAGCCAGGAAAGTTTACAAACGTAGGGGCTCCAGCAAAGCTTGAAAGACCTTTCGTATGTATATCCCTGAGTAAGGACTACATCTACATAGCATCCAAAGAATTCATCTACAGGCTTAGCAAAGAGGGAGGTCTTCTTGATGAGAAAGCTTTTTCTGGGACGCTGGCCTTGCTAGCAACCGAGGAAGGACCTGTGGCCGTGAAGGAAAGTGGAGAGGTGGTCTTCTTTGATCACCAGTTAGAATCCATCTCTTCTTGTAGCTATCAAGGAGAGTTCATGAAGGCTGAGTACAACTGCTACCACCTTTATCTGCTTTCTACCGAAGGTCTTTTCATATTTTCCAAGCTTGGTAGACTTGTGGCAAGCATAAAAGATTCAAAGTACATAACCTTTACAGAGGGCCTAAACCACGTGTACCTTCTTAAAGAGACGGGCTTGGAGGCTGCATCCAA
This sequence comes from Thermocrinis minervae, assembly GCF_900142435.1. NCBI lineage: Bacteria > Pseudomonadati > Aquificota > Aquificia > Aquificales > Aquificaceae > Thermocrinis > Thermocrinis minervae. The sequence goes on along the minus strand of NZ_LT670846.1, from coordinate 1,228,516 downwards.
AGCTGATCTTTTTGGCGAAGACTACCAAAACATAGACTTGGTGACTTTAAGCGCTATAGTCTTAGGTGCCCTTCATCTCTATTCACAGGAAACGGGCAAAAAGCTGGAGATACATGAAAAGCTAGGTTACATAGATGTAAGAGTAGATGGCAAGGGTTTAGATATCTACTCTGTAACTTACTGTCTTTCTAAGTACTTTCCAGAACTCTTTGTATACTGTGCAAACCCAGGCTACTACGAGGCTATAAGAGAGTTCGCTGCTGAGTTCAACCTTATCTCAGAAGAAGGTGGCAAGATTCACCTCAATGAGTCCTTGCTTAAGCTCCTGGAGGAAAGGCATTCTACCTTCCTAACCTTCAAGGATGATATAGTCAAGACTGTAGGATCATGCCAAGGCAAGTAGCCGTCATAGGATCCTCTAACTCTACAGAAGAGGAGTATTCCTTTGCCTACCGTCTAGGTAAAGAGCTAGCAAGGCGTGGCTTAGTGGTGGTGTGTGGTGGCAGGGGTGGGGTTATGGAAGCTGTGTGTAAGGGTGCTAAAGAAGAAGGTGGGCTTACAGTAGGAATACTTCCTTCTTACGAGGGAAGTGAAGCAAACCCTTACGTGGACGTGAAAATACGTACGGGTATGAGCTGGAACAGGAACCCACTGGTGGTGGCAAGCGGTGACATTGTCGTGGCTGTAGGTGGCCACTGGGGAACACTTTCCGAGATAGCCTACGCACTCATCTTGGGTAAGACCATACTAGGCTACAAAACCCACCCCATAGAGGGTGTAAAACAGTTCAGCAACCTGGAGGATCTCCTCGCCGAACTGGACAGGGTGTTAAATTTATGAACATGCAAAGCCCGCAGGTAAAACCCGAGCTACACACAAAACTCCAGCTTAACCTGACCCTGGGTGTGGACATAAAGTTACTCCAAGAAACCTCAGAAGACCTAAGCAAGGTGCTAGAGGAGGAAAGCAGGAAGAACCCATGCGTGGTAAGGTATACCAGAAGGATACCAAAGTTCTTCTACGAGGAAATTCCAAGACAGGAAGTAGCAGCAAGAGAGTCCCATATGGAGAGCCTTATCAAGCAAGCCAAGCTTGAATTCGATGGACAGGATCTGGATGTAGCCCTTGAGATAATCTACTCCCTGGACGCGAAGGGTTTCCTTGGTGAAAGCGTTGAAGACATAGCCAAAAGGTTCGGAACAGAACCCCAGTATGTGGAGAGCATAAGAAGGTTTATCACAAGGGAGTTTGAACCTCTTGGAGTGGCATCAAAGGACATAAAGGAGTTTTTGGTCCTCCAAGTGGAGGAGTTGTACCCAAGCCAAAGACATCTGATCCCAAAGCTCCTTAAGGCTCTAGAGAGTAGAAGACCGGTTAGAGATCAAGAGGTACTTTCTCTTCTTTCAACCCTCAAGCTCTTCCCCTTATCTACAGATGCTGCGTACACGCACACAAGCGTGGATGTGGTAGCTGAGTATGAGAACGGTGAGTGGTACCTCTTCGTGTACGAGGACTTTGTAGACTTTGATGTGGAAAAAAGAGATGGGGATTGGGAAAGGGCTAAAAGGCTAAAGATGCTGCTTGAGATGAGAAGAAAGATACTCAGGGACGTAAGCTACAGGATAATCCACAGGCAGGAGGGTTTTCTGTTAAGGGGTGAGCCGCTCAAGGCACTAAAGGTAAGCTCTGTGGCTAAGGATATAGGCATAGACACATCCACCCTAAGCAGGATTATCTCCAGAAAGTCTATAAAAACCCCAGCAGGAACATACCCTCTTAGATTCTTCTTCGTGAGGGAGAGCAAGTCTGGGCTTAGTACCCAGGAGGTTATGCTTCTTGTAAGAAAGATCTTGGAGGAGAAGGGCATGCACCTGAGCGACAGAGAGGTAAGCCTAGAGGTCAAGAAGTTAGGGTTCAACCTAGCTAGGAGGACGGTTGCCAAGTACAGGAGGCTTTTGGGTCTAAGATGAGGAAGTTTCAGCAGATAAGGGAAAGACTTAAGAAAGAAAACCTAGATGGCTTTCTCTTCTCCTCAAGGGCCAGTGTGGAGTACCTTTCGGGCTTTAGGTCTACCAACGCTTACTGCATAGCCACAAGGGATGGAAGCTATCTCCTTACGGACAGCAGGTACTACCACAGAGCTTTGGAGGAGCTAAAAGGGTGGAACGTAGTAAAGATAGAGAAGGACACTCTTAAGTTCATAAAAGGTTTTGTAAAGGACCTTGGGCTTAAAAAAGTAGGCTACGAAAAGGACAGGGTCTCATGCCATTTTAAGGAGAGGCTAAGGGCAAAAAGCATAAGCTGGGTAGGGTATGAAGGTTTTCTGAAGGACCTAAGGGCCATAAAGGATAAAGATGAGATAGAAAGGATGAGGAAGGGTGTGGAGCTAAGTGACAGGATCTACCTCAATCTCTTGGAATTTTTAAGACCAGGCCTTACAGAGCTTGAAGTTAGAGCCTTTTTAGTGCACGAGTTTTTAAAGGGTGGAGCTTTGGGGGAGAGCTTTCCCGCTATAGTTGCTTGCGGACCAGCTTCCGCCATACCCCATTGGGAAACTTCTACAAACAGATTGGAACATGGAAAGCCACTTCTTATAGACATGGGACTTGTATGGGAAGGTTACTGCACAGACTTTACCAGAACCATCTTTTTAGGCAAGGCAGACGAAGAGTTTAAGAGGGTCTACACTGTGGTAAGGGATGCCCATCTTTTTGCCCTTGAAGAGGTAAAGGTAGGTAAGAGGATAGGAGATGTGGACAGGAAAGCCAGGGAATATATCCAAGACAAGGGTTTTGGAGACTATTTTACACACTCTACTGGCCACGGAGTGGGTGTTGAAATACACGAGTTTCCAAGAGTCTACAAGGATGGTCCAGACGCAGAGGTGCCCATAGAGGAGGGTATGGTCTTCACCATAGAACCTGGCATATACCTACCTGGAAAGTTTGGAGTAAGGCTTGAAAACATGGTTCTTGTAGAAGGAGGCTCTGGTAAACCACTGTCAAGTGTGAGCTTAGATCTTGTTGAATTGTAAGGTTTTTGGGTTATAATTAATATATTGGTACGCGGGGTGGAGCAGCCTGGTAGCTCGTCGGGCTCATAACCCGAAGGTCGCGGGTTCAAATCCCGCCCCCGCAACTTTTACCATACCCCTAAATATTAAGATCGGATCGTAAATTCCCAGATCCTCCAGAAGATAGCCATCACCGCCTGTGATTACAAGCCTTATCTCTTTACCGTAGGTTCTTTTGCTCTCCTCGAGGAAGGAAAGGATGAAAACCCTGGCCTCCCTTATTATCCCACCTAGGATGGCAGACCTGGTATCCTTGCCTACGGGGACATCTACTTTTTCCATCTGGAAAGAAGGTATGAGCTCTGCTTTTTCCTGCAGGCACCTTAACTTTCCAGAAAGGCCCAACGTGATAAAGCCTCCAACAAAGATGCCTTCTACTATAAGATCTAGAACCATGGCCGTGCCGCAGCTAACTACAAGACAGTCTTTCCCGTAATGGAGGAAAGCACCGTACAGGTTCAAAAGCCTGTCTATGCCTACCTTTTGCTTCTGTATACCTTCCGTCTCTATGGGAACATGCTCAGGTCTTATAAAAAAGGCGTTTTTAAAGGTTTCCTCTAGGAATCTGTTTAGGGAAGGCCTAACCGAGGAGATGTAAACCCTTTCCCAGCTTCCTTTGAGTTCATGTATCTGATCGTGAGAGAACTTTCCAAGGTAGGAAAGCTCACCCTTTTCAAAGCTACAGGCGTCTATAGTGGTGTTGCCCACATCAAGGAACAGTATCTTCAAAGCTTGTCCTTCTGTATGAGTTCTTTCACGTACTGGATGGCCTCTTCTACCTCTAGGTCTTCCCTTTCACCTGTAGACCTTTTGACAAGCTCTACCTTACCTTCTTTAAGCTTTTTACCCACAACGATCCTGTACGGGAAGCCACACAGGTCTGCATCTGCAAACTTGGAACCTGGGCTCTCATCCCTGTCATCAAGGATAACCTCTATACCCATCTCCTGGGCAAGTAGGTAGAGCTCTTCCGATACCTTCTTCTGTTCCGAGTCCTGTGGGTTGACGCATACGATGTCAAGCTCAAAAGGAGCTACCACCGTTGGCCATTTTATACCCATCTGGTCATGGTATTGTTCCACAAGTGCCGCCATGATCCTTGATATACCTATACCGTAACAGCCCATTATGACGGGTTTTTCTTCTCCAGCCTGGTCTCTGTAGTAAAGCTTCATGGGTTCAGAGTACCTTGTACCAAGGAGGAATATGTGGCCGAGCTCAAGACCTCTCCTTACCTTCAGAGGGCTTGAACACTTAGGGCAGGGATCCATATCCCGAACTTCGCATACGTCTACAAACTCACCGTAGGCGAAGTCTCTTCCAGGGTTCACGTTCACAAGGTGATAGTCTGGCTTGTTGAAAGCAACCACCATGTTCTTAACTCCCCACAGGGAGTTGTCCCACAGTACCCTTATACCATCGGGAAGGTTAATGGGTCCTATGAATCCCTTGGATGTTCCAAGAAGCTTTCTAACTTCTTCATCGTCCGCTAGCCTAAACTCGTCTGTTCCCAAGATAGCTTCTAGCTTCTTCTCGTCTACATTCCTATCTCCCCTTATGACTACCATGAGAGGCTCACCTTTCACTATGTAAAGGACAGCCTTCATTATCTTTCTCGGTGGAACCTTTAGGAAATTGGCAAGCTCCTCTATGGTCTCCACGTTGGGCGTATAAACCTCCTGCAATGGCTTTTCTTCTTCCTCTTCTTGAATTCCCTTACCCAAAGGCACTATCTCCGCGTTGGCGGAGTAACCGCAGTTTTCACAGTAGGCCACTAGGGCTTCTCCGTAGTCAGTTAGGACAACAAACTCGTGAGAGCTCTTACCCCCTATGTTTCCTACGCTTGCTTCCACCATCAGCACGTTTAACCTTAGCTTTTTGAAGATTCTCTCGTAGGCAAACTTCATAGTCTCGTAAGAGATGATGGCTGACATCTCATCCGTATCAAAGGAATAGGCATCCTTCATTATGAACTCTCTGCATCTTATAAGGCCAAAACGTGGCCTTTTTTCATCCCTAAACTTTACCTGTATCTGGTAGAGTATTAAAGGGAGCTGTCTGTAGGAGTTAACGAAGTGTCTAACTAAGTCTGTAATCTCTTCTTCGTGCGTGGGGCCAAGACAAAAGTCCCTACCGTTCCTGTCTTTGAGCTTAAAAAGCTCCGGACCGTAAAGATCCCATCTTCCCGTCTCCTGCCATAGGTGTGCAGGGTTCAAAACTGTTAGCAAAAGCTCCTGAGCTCCAGACCTGTCCATCTCTTTCCTCACTATGTCCTCTATCTTCTTCAGCACCCTGTGGGCTGGTGGTGTAAAGGCGTAAATTCCAGAAGCTACCTGCTTTATAAAGCCTGCCTTTAGAAGAAGCTTGTGTGATGGAGCTTCTGCATCTGCAGGATCATCCTTTGATGTATACCAAAAATACCTACTCCACCGCATGAGAATAGTTTACAGCATACCTCCCACGTAAAGTTGTCTATGGTATAATTTTTGACAAAATCTTAAGGAGGTAGGTAAAATGAGGAAGTTCATAGCACTCGGAGTCGTTGGACTTGCCCTGCTTGCGGGATGCCAACAGAAGCCTGCCGAACAGCAGCAGCCTGCACAAGAGCAACAGCAGCAACAACCAGCTCAACAACAACAACAACAACAACAACCAGCTCAGCAGGATCAACAGCAGCAACAGCAACAACAGCAACAGCCAGCTCAAGGGCAACAACAGCAACAACAGCAACCGGCTGGCGAGCAGAAGAAGTAAGGCTTGTAGGAGGGGAAATCCCCTCCAGCTTTATTCCTAATCAAAGTGGAGGCTTGGTATGTACGCGGTAATAGAAACAGGAGGAAAGCAGTATCAGGTTAGTCCAGGTATTAAGATAAGGGTTGAAAAGTTAGAGGTCGAGCCAGGCAGCACTATAGAGTTTGAGCCTATAGCTATAAAAGCTTCGGATGGTAAGGTGAAGTTCTTCACAGGCAAAGTTGTTGCCGAGGTTGTAAAACATGCCAAGGGTAAGAAGCTCATAGTATTCAAGTTTAGGGCTAAGAAAAACTACAAAAGGTGGCGTGGACACAGACAGTGGTATACTGAACTTTTAATAAAGGAGATTAAGGAGGTCTAATCATGGCATCAAAGGCAAGCGGTGGCTCAACGAGGAACGGAAGAGATAGTCATTCTAAAAGGTTAGGCGTCAAAAGGTATGGTGGTCAGTTTGTGAGGGCAGGAAATATCCTCGTAAGGCAGAGGGGCACCAAGATATACCCTGGAAAAAATGTGGGTATGGGTTCAGACTTTACCCTGTACGCCCTGGTGGACGGTATAGTGGTTTTTGAAACGAGGAAGAACAGAAAGTACGTAAGCGTAGAGCCTGTTCAGACCTCATAGATAAGGTCCAAGAGATCCTTCGCTAAGTTCGGATCTATATCCTTAAGTTGTTTGTAGACTTCTCTAGCTTGGCTTGTCTTTCCTAGGCGTGCGTAAGCCACGCCTAGCTTGTAGAGTAGATTAGGATCTTTGGGGTTGGCTTCTAATTCCTTCATAATGTCCTGGATGTACTTTTCCAAAAGCCCTTCTCCCATCTTGCTAAACATACCTTTGTAGTCTCTGTCCATGTTTCAACTCCCGTAGAATTTGTAGCTTGTGTTCTGCAATCTATTAAGGTTTTCAAGCATAACATCTTCTATGTATGGATTAAAGCTTACCACAACTATATGCAATAGAAAACCCGTTTCCTCAAGCTTTCTCCTAGCAGAGCCCAGAAACTCTCTGAGGATTTCATCCTGTTCCACTTCAAAGGGAGCACCCATGAAATGATGGCTCATACCTAAAAAACTGCCAGGTTTTACTTTCACGGTAAGCCTTACAGGGTTGAGAGTTTCAATGAGTTCTTCTCTGTTTCTTGTAAACTCAAGGCCAAACATAAGTATGGCGTCCGTTATAAGGTTTTTAGAGCTTAGGTTTACAAACTGTCTAAAGCCGCTTTCCTTAAAGTCCAGTTTAAAGTTGTCCTTGTTTGTTTCTACCCAATGGGGATGAGGCCTTTCCAAAAGCCAGAGCATCTTTGTAGGATAGAATTCCTCACCCCTTTCGGTCCCCCACATCATGAGCGCTAGGATCATCACTAATAAAATCTATGCATACGACCCAGTCAGTAAATATAATTAATCCCGATGAAAGACATCCTGCTTAAGCTCTCTGAGAGTCAAAACTTAACCAAAGAGGAGGTCAGAAGGGCCCTTGAGGACATAGTGGAAGGCAGAGCTACAGACGCGCAGATAGGTGCTTTCATAATGGGATCTAGGATGAAGGGAGAGACTGTAGAAGAGTTGAGTGCATGTGCTGAGTTTTTCAGAGAAAGGGCTCAAAAGGTCTTTGTAAAAAACCCGGAGGAACTTTTGGATACGTGTGGGACTGGTGGTGATAGGTCTGGTACCTTTAACGTGTCAACCGTAACAGCCTTTGTCCTAGCAGGTGCTGGCATAAAGGTGGCAAAGCATGGTAACAGATCTGTCTCTTCTAAGACTGGAAGCGCCGACTTTTTGGAAGCCCTTGGAGCCAAGATAGATTTACCACCTGAGAAAGTTTCCACCATGATAGAAGAGATAGGCATAGGCTTTATGTTCGCCCCTATGTTCCACCCAGCCATGAAGAGGGTGATAGGACCCAGGAAAGAGGTGGGCATAAAGTCCATATTCAACCTGGTGGGCCCTCTTTCCAATCCAGCAGGTGCAAGAAGGCATCTCCTCGGTGTTTTTTCTGACGTCTTTGTGGAGAAGGTAGCCCTTACCTTAAAGTCTTTGGGAGTTATAAGAGCATTCGTAGTCCATGGAAAGGATGGTATAGACGAGATTTCTATAAGCGCCCCCACCTTGGTAGCGGAAGTCAAAGGTGATGAGGTAAGTCTTTACGAGTTCTCTCCTGAGGATGTGGGTATAAGAAGATTCCCTTTGGAGTATGTAACTGTTAGCAGCGTAGAGGAGAGTGTGAAGATGGGACTCTCTGTTCTAAAAGGAGAAGAGTTGGGAGCTCCTTACTACATGGTGCTTCTAAACGCTGCCTTTGGAGTGCTAGCCTCAGGCCTTGTCGATGACCTCAAAGATGCTATAGAGATAGCAAAAGAGTCCATACAGTCTGGAAGAGCATACCAGAAGCTCATGCAGTTTGTAGACATATCTCAAAAACTGTGAAGTATAGAGTAGGAAAAGTAGCGTATTTAAACACTCTCCCTCTTTTTTACAGATGGGACGCTCCAGAAGTTGAGCTTGTAGATGGTCATCCCTCAGATCTAGTAAGAAAGCTAAGGTACGGGGAGATACACGCGGGCATAGTTTCTTCAGTTGAGTATCTGATGAACAGCCACCTGTACACCTACGTACCTGATGTTTCCATATCCTCCAGAGATAGAGTTTGCTCTGTGCTACTCTTCTCAAAAACAGAGATAAGTTCCATAAAAACTGTGTACCTTACTTCAAACTCCCTGACTTCTAGGCTTCTCTGTATCCATATACTAGAGGATGTTTACGGTATAAGCCCTAATTATACAGAATCCATGTCCCAGGCTGATGCAATCCTTCTGATAGGTGATGAAGCTCTTTCTCAGAAACGTCTGGGTTTGTATCCTTTTGTGTATGACCTTGGACACGAGTGGAAGAAGGCCTACAACCTCCCCTTTGTCTTTGCCCTCTTCTTGGTCAGAAAAGAGTACCATCCGGAGCTTACCGAGATTATTCACAGGCTATGCCTTGTTTCAAAGGAAGTGTTCTACCGAGACTTAAAAGAGGGGAAGATAAGCTCACAGCTAGTTGATGTCAACGAGTACTTTTTGGATTGTTTGCATCTTGGTCTTGGACCTGCGGAGGAGAGATCCTTAGAGCTTTTCATGAAAATTTTAGAAAGAAGGGGGTATATTAGGACATAAGGAGGTGTAGAGACATGGTTAAGAAAGTAGCTTTGTTTATGACTGGTGTGGTATTTTCGGCAGGTCTTTACTCTTGCGTTGAGGTATCTTCTCAACAAACCTATCAGGGTGCTGCTGTTGGTGCTGCTGTTGGTGCTGCTGCAGGCGCGCTTATAGATAAGAACAACAGGTGGCGTGGTGGTGCTATAGGTGCAGCCCTAGGTGCAATACTTGGTGGAACCATAACGGAGATAGCTCAGAGGGCAAGCAAAGAGGCTGCAATGCAAAACAGACCTGTTAGCTACGTTTCTGAAGATGGCAGACAGAAGGTATACGCTGAGCCTGTAGCAAGCAGTGGGAACTGTAAGATAGTCAGGACCACTTACTACCAAGACGGAAAACCTGTAAAGACAGAAGAGAAGCCAGTCTGCCCTTAAGATAGGTGCTTACTTAGGGAGCTGAGCAGAATCTCCACATCTTCCTGTGTGTAGTTAAGGCTGACTGTAAGCCTTAGCCTTGCCTTCTTTAGAGGAACAGTAGGGTACCTTATGGCCTGTATGAACAGGCCATCCTCAAGCAGGGCTCTGGATACCTCCAGGGCCTTCTTTTCTTCATAAAGCATGATGGGTATTATGGGTGTGCCATAAAAGAGCACGTCCAAATGTAGCTCCTTTAGTCTGTTATACACATAGAGGGTTAACTCCTTTAGCCTTTTTATCCTCTGTGGCTCTCTTCTTATTATCTCCAATGCCTTTCTTGCTCCTGCACACACACTCGGCGGTAAAGATGTGGAAAAGATAAGACTCCTGGCTTTGTTTACCAGGTATTCGCATAAGATCTTGCTGCCGCAAACGAAGGCACCATACGACCCTAAGGCCTTTGAAAGGGTCCCCATGATTATCATATGCCCTTCCCATCCCTGGGAAAACTCCTCCAGTATGCCCTTCCCGGTGGTACCCAAAACTCCTGTGGCATGAGCCTCATCCAGATAAAGTATAGCGTCATACTCTTTTGCTAGCCTGTTCAGTTCCCTTAGATCTGCTATGTCTCCGTCCATACTGAAAACACTATCTGAGATTATGAGTGCTCGCCTGTAGTTTTTTCTGTGTTCTTTGAGGAGCTCCTCTAGGTGTTTGTAGTCCCTATGCTTAAAGACTATGACTTTGGCTTTGGAAAGCCTACAGCCATCTATTATACTCGCATGGTTTAATTCATCGCTGAAGATAACATCCTTCTCTCCTACTAGAGCTCCTATAGCTCCTAGGTTGGCAAGGTAACCAGAACCAAAGAGCACGCAGCATTCGGTACCTTTAAATCCTGCTAAGTCTTCCTCTAAAGCCATATGGTACCTACTGTAACCAGACACTAGCTGGCTTGCCCCAGACCCAAGACCCTCCTCCCTCAGTACTCTTATTGCCTCTTCCACTACTTCTGGGTGGTTTCTGAGGGCAAGGTAGTCGTTAGAACAAAAGTCCTTTACTCCCTCTCTCAGCCTTCTCTGCCTGTAGAGGTTTAGCTCCTTTAGACCCCTTAACTCTTTCCAGAGGTCTTTCATCTTATGAGGCTGTTTAAATCTTCCTGTGCGGGTACTCCCGAGTGTATCTTGCCGTTCATGCCTATAAAGGTAGGTGTTCCCCTGACGCCAAGCTTGTTGGCCAAGAAGTCTAAGTTTTCTTGGATTTTCTTTTTACCATCCTCACACTGGGTGTTACCAAAGTTTCTGTTTATGTAATCCTCAAAAGATCTTTTCTCGCATACCAAAGCCACAGACTTGTTGAAGGCGTCGGGATGTATGGGAAGTGGGAAGAGGATCACTCTTATCTGTACGCCGTTTTTGTCGGCCCACTCTTTCACTATGGACTCTGACCTCTTACAGAAGGGACAGTCTGGATCTGTAATAAAGTAGATGTACTTATCACCCTTGCCGTAGGTTATGTCAGTATGCTTTGAAAGCTCGTCGAGAACGTTCTGGGATACCTTCGAAAACTCCTTCTTGGTTTCCTCTGTTATGCTCTTTTTCTCCTTTACACTTACAAGATTGCCTAGGATGAGGTATTCCATCTTGCTGTCTGTGTAGAAGACTACCGGCTGGGCACCCATCTTTATGACCACTTCACAGAGACCTTTTACCTTAGCCGGCCTCACGGCGGAAACCTCTACAGGGCTGTTTGTAAACTCCTTTACCACGCTCTCTATTTTTGATTTGTCTGGGCATGTGCCAGCCACACTCTGACAGCTGGCCAAAGCAAAAAGACCTATCCAAATGAACTTTCTAAGCATAGCTTTCTACCTCCTTGAGATTGCTGATTTTAGCACATCTGGAGTCATGGGTAGCTGGTTGACTTCTATTCCGTACCCCCAGAGTAGAGCGTTTGCCACGGCTGGAGCTACAGGTGGAAGACCAGGTTCACCTACACCACCCATAGGACCGTCACCCTTCACTATGTAAACTTCTACCTCTGGAGCTTCGTCCATGGTGAGCAAGGGGTACGTATCAAAGTTTAGGTTTGAAGGACCACCGTTGGAAAATTTCACTCCTTCCTTTAGGGCCGCGCTAAGCCCCATCATAATGGCTCCTTCTACCTGTGAGATAACAAGGCCTGGGTGTATAACAAAGGGACCAAGATCTATGGCACAAACTACCTTATGTACCTTTAGCTCACTATTCTTTTCATCAAAGGAAACTTCTGCTACCTGTGCCACGTGCGATCCAAAGGAGTAGTGGTATGCAAGACCAAGGTTTGATTTTTTACCCCATCCACCCTTCTCAGCGGCAACTTCCACCACCTTTTTGGCTCTTGGATCTTTTAAGAGCTCAAGCCTTAGGTCCACTGGGTCCCTTCCTGCAACCTTTGCTAGCCTGTCTATAAAGGTTTCAAGGGTGAAAGCGTTATGGGTACTTCCTACAGACCTCCAAAACCACACGCTTACGGGGAGATCAACCTTGACGTACTCAACATGTAGGTTGGGTATCTGGTAGGGTATGTTTTCCAAGCCTTCAACGGCCGCCCTGTCTATAGGCGAAGGCCGTCCAGCCCATTCAAACACCGACTGGACTGCTATCTTAAAGTAGAGGGATGAGACTTTTCCTTTATCATCTACAGCTCCCCTAAGCAGGGTAGCGTTCATAGGTCTGTAGTACCCAGACTTTACATCATCTTCCCTGGTGTACACAAGCTTTACAGGCTTTCTCAACTTCTTTGATATCTCTATGGCTTCACCCACAAAGAGAGCTTGAGCCTTTCTACCAAAACCACCACCCAAATAAGTGGTGTATATCTTTATCCTGTCCTCGGGTAGTCCTGTTATGCTCCTTGCAAGGTTCAAGGCAAAGGTCTGTCCTTGGATTGGGGCGTACACTATACACTCATCCTCCTTTACATAGGCTACGCAATTCATAGGCTCAAGGGTTGCATGGTAAAGGTAGGGGAGTAGGTATACAGCCTCTACCTTCTTTCCAGAGTTCTGTATAACTCTTTCGGGATCTCCTTCCCTCCTAGCTACTTGACCCTTAGTCTGCAGCTTGCTCAGGAAGAAATCCTTTAATTTCTCGTCATCAAAATCTTGTATCGGACTCTTACTCCAGGAGACTTCTATGTTTTGTCTGGCCTTTAGAGCACTTTCAAAGCTATTGGCACATATGGCCAACCCTGTGGATATAGGAAAGGCTGAGATGAATCCATCTACCTTTTTGGCTTTGGATACATCATAGCTGAGAAGTTTTGACCCAAAGGACGGGGGCCTTTCTACTAGTGCGTAGACCATACCATCAAGTCTAACGTCTATGCCGAAGATGGCCTTTCCTTCTACCTTCTCGGGGACGTCTATCCTTGGGACATTCTTACCTATGTATATAAACTCCTTTGGTGTCTTTAGCCTAGGGTTTTGAGGTACTGGTAGTTTTATGGCTATCTCCCATAGCTCTCCGCAGCTTACCTTCCTTTTGCCATCGGTTACATAACCTTTGTCTATTCTTAGGCTTTCCTTGGGAACCTTCCACGAGGATGAGGCAGCTAGAAGGAGCATTTCTCTAATGGTAGCCCCAAGAAGTCTGTAGTGGGTGTGCATGTTTCTGAGGCTCGTACTACCACCCGTCAACTGAGACCCCATCTTCCTGTCTATGTAAATCTCTCCAGCTGGTGCCGTCTGTACTCTTACTCTCTCCCATGGGAAGTTAAGCTCGTCTGCCACAAGCATGGATAATCCCGTGTGTACTCCTTGTCCCATCTCAGACTTGTTTGAGACGACTACCAGGTAGTTGTCGCGGGTGATGTTTGCCCATGCAAAGGGCTTTAGCACATCACTCTGAAAAGCTTTGAGTACTTTAACGCCGCCTTCTGTAAAGAATAGACCCAGACCCGAAACGCCAGCCTTTAGAAAACCTCTTCTTGTTATCATGCTTTCACCTCAATAAGCTGTTGGGCCCTTTGTATAGCCTTCAATATTCTGTTGTAGGTACCACATCTGCACAAATGAGAAGACATGACCTTTACTATCTCCTCCTTGCTAGCCCTTGGGTTTTTACTTAGCAAAGCATAAGCTTCCACTATCTGTCCAGGTTGGCAGTATCCACACTGAGGGACTTGTAGTTCTATCCATGCTCTCTTTATGGGATGGCTTGAGGGAATCCCTTCTATGGTAGTGATATTCTTGCCCCTGACGGCTGATATGGGTGTTATGCATGACCGTGTAGGTTCGCCATCTACTAGAACAGTACATGCCCCACATATACCTTTCCCACATCCAAACTTGGTTCCGGTGAACCCAAGATGCTCTCTTATGGCCCAGAGTAGTGGTGTGTCCTCTGCTACTTTCAAGACGTAAACCTTTCCGTTTACCTTAAGCTCCATGGTAAAAGTTTAACACTTTCTAGATGGAACCCTTTTTTATCCTGTTTATCGTCTGTTGTACCCTTCTTGAGTCCTTAAGGCCATAAAGTTCCATGATTAGCCTTTTTTGGAGAGCAGGATGTAGCTTTAGAAAAGCCCGTCTGTCTATAGAACCCTCCTTTAGGACCTTCTTTTTTACCTCTTGCAGGTTTTGGTCTATGAAATCTTGGTCCGTTTTGAGAAGTTCTCTCATGCGTAAAAAGGATTCTTCTAAGCTTGGATTTATCTTTTTTAGCTCTGGTATCACCATGTACCTTATGCGGTTTCTTGCGATGGAAAGATCCAGATTGCTTTCATCAAGCACCCAATCTTCCTTTAGCTGTGTGAGGAACTCCAGTATCTCTTCTCTTTTTACTCTGTAAAGAGGTCTAACTACATCATCCTGTCTTTCTTCAAAGCCTAAAAGTCCTTCAAGGCCGCAACCCCTTACCATCCATAGGAGGATGGTCTCCACAAGGTCGTTGAGGTGATGAGCCGTAGCTATAAGGTCAAAGCCCTCCGTACTCTTTATCCTCCTTAGGACCTTGTACCTTTCTTCTCTAGCCACAGCCTCTAGGTTTTCTCCCCTCTCCTTTGAAATCTCCTTTACTTGTAGTCTTTCAACGTATATTCTGAGCTTCTTCCTTTTGGCAAACTCAATGCTGAATTCCTCGTCTCTTATGGAGGTCTCCCTTATGCCATGGTTCACATGAACAAGGGCTACATCTGAAAGTTTTAAAAACTCCTTCAACATCAGCAGGGCCAAGGTTAGGGCTACCGAGTCGGGACCACCAGAGAAGGCTACCAGTACCCTGCTTCCTTCTGGTATAAGCCTCTTCTCTCTTTGGAGGCTTACTACCTTCCTAAGCAGACTGGAGTAACCTTTTTCTGACATCTTCGTAAAAGGGATACTCTACACCCTCCCTAACGAACTCTTCAAGGAGCTCCAAAGCCTCGCGCCTTTTCCCCTTTCTCTCTAAAAGGTAAACGTAAACCTCAAGGGAGTTGATTCTACCCAACTTTCCCCCATTCTTCTGCTTTAAATCCTCTTTATATTCTTTGAATAGCTCCACGTCAGTACGTGCGTACTTTTCCATCTTCTCAAAGTCTTTTATCTTCTGGGCGAGCATCACAAGGTCATTAAGAACCAGGTGCTTTTCCAAAGCATTCTGCGCAAACCCTAACGCTTGAAGGTAGAGCCATTCGGCTGTCTGATAGTCTCCCTCAAGCAGGGCTGTTTGGGCAAGACTACCCAAAAAAGTACACCTTGTATAACCCTTTACCTCAACCTCTCCACTGTCAAAGTGCTTTGCTCTGAAGGGAAAACGTAGGTTTTTGATTGTCTTTAAGGAAAAGTAGTACTTAACAGACTTTTGTTCTTTGTGGCTTAAGCTCTCATACCAGTCCCACAGATCAAGGGCCTTGAGTATCCCCCCTTTTTCCCTGAATATCTTAAATACCCTTAGCAAAGAAAACTTCCTCCTCCATCTGCCTTTTTACCTTCATTATCCTGTTGTTCTCATCTACGTATACCAGGTAGGGTTTGAAGTTTTCTAGTTCCTTTTCTTCAAAAAGCCCATACGAGGCTATTATGATGATGTCTCCGACGGCTCCCAACCTTGCTGCTGCACCATTAAGGCGTACTTCCCCTGAGTGTGCAGGTGCCGGTATTACGTAAGTGGAAAACCTCTGTCCATTGCTCACGTTGTATATATCCACTCTCTCGTAGGGCAATAAGTTGGCAGCCTCCATTATGGCAGAGTCCAAGGAAAGGCTTCCTTCGTAGTGAAGTTCAGCCCCAGTAACCCTGGCCCTGTGGACTTTTGACTTCAGCATAAACCTGTGCATAAGAAAAAATAATATAATTAATCTTCATATGAGCATAAGGATATACAACACCCTCAGCGGTAGAGTTGAAGAGTTTGTCCCTATTGATCCGCCACACGTGAAAATCTACACGTGCGGCGTTACCGTCTACGATGATTCTCATGTAGGACACGGTAGAAGCCTTATAGTCTTTGACACCCTCAGGCGATACTTAGAGTATCTTGGTTATAGAGTTAGGTTTGTCAGGAACTTTACGGATGTAGATGACAAGATAATAAATAAGGCCAAGCAGGAGAATACAGACTTTATGACCATAGCCAACAGGTACATAGCCAGGTACTACATAGACATGGAGAACATAAGAGTTAGGCCTGCTGATGTAGAACCGAGGGTTACAGAACATATACCTGAGATAATCCAACTTATCCAAAGGCTCATAGAAAAGGGACATGCCTACGAGTCTGGTGGAGACGTGTACTTTTCCATAAAGTCTTTCCCAGAGTATGGAAAGCTTTCCAAAAGGAGTCTGGAGGAGATGGAGGCTGGGGCTAGAGTAGAACCTTCAGAGAAGAAGAGGGATCCCCTTGACTTTGCACTGTGGAAGTCTGCAAAGGCAGGAGAGCCTGCATGGGATTCTCCCTGGGGTCCAGGAAGGCCAGGCTGGCACACAGAATGCGTGGCAATGATCTTTAAGCATCTTGGAGAGACCATAGACATACACGGGGGTGGTCTTGACCTCATCTTCCCACACCACGAGAACGAAATAGCCCAGGCCGAGGCCATCACAGGAAAACCCTTTGCCAGGTACTGGGTACATAATGGCCTTGTGACTGTGGGTGGACAGAAGATGTCTAAATCTTTGGGAAACTATATAACTCTCCGTGAGGTTTACACCAAGTATCATCCGGATATACTAAGGCTTTTGGTCCTTTTTACTCATTACAGGAGTCCCTTAGACTTTTCGTGGGAGAAGATGGAGGAGACAAAAAGAGCATACGAGAGGATCAAGAACGCCCTCCTTGACCTTGAGGTTATAAAGTCCTTACCTCTGGAAGAAAAAACCCATCCTACAGATCTGTATGAAAGAGTAAAGCAGGCCCAAGAAAGGTTCTTTTCAGACCTAAGCGACGACTTTAACACACCTTCAGCCCTTTCACACATCTTTTCTCTAGTGGGGGATCTAAACAGGATAAAGAACACTGTCTTTGAGAGGAAGTTTGTGTATAGGTCAGAACTTGAGGCATACAAGTTTGCCGTTGAAACCATAAGGAAAAACCTTCAAGGCATATTCGGACTCTTCGAAGATCTATACCAAGAAAAGCCTGTAGAGAGGGTAGTATACGAAGAGTTAGAGGCTGGAAGGGTTCTAGATGATAAACTCATCCAGCTTCTTATACATGTAAGGGATATGGCAAGGAAGGAAAAGGTCTATTCCATAGCTGACTATATAAGGGATCAGTTAAAAACCCTTGGAATAGTCTTAGAAGACACGCCTGCAGGTACAAGATGGAAAAGGGTGTAAGTCCCATCATACTTGATGGGAAGGCTCTCTCAAAGAAGATAAAGGATCAGATAAGTCAGAAGGTAAATGCATACGTATCTGAAGGCTTTAGAAGACCATGTCTTGCGGTTATCTTGGTGGGTAACGATCCTGCTAGCCAGGTGTACGTAAACAACAAAAGAAAATCCTGCCAAGAAGTAGGTATAGAATCCTTACTTTTTCACCTTCCTGAAAATACAAGGACAGAAGAGCTTCTGGACCTAATAGCGGAGCTAAACAGTAGGCAGGATGTAGACGGCATACTAGTCCAGCTTCCTCTACCCAAGCATATAGATCAGCATGAGATCATCCTTTCTATATCTCCCTACAAAGATGTGGACGGTTTTCATCCCATGAATATGGGCAAGTTGGTAGCCAGGATAGAGGACGGGTTTGTACCTTGTACTCCCCTGGGTATAGACCTACTTTTGAAGGAGTACGGTATAGATCCAAAAGGTAAAGAGGTTGTTATAGTAGGAGCCGGGTTTATAGTAGGAAGACCCCTTGCCATGCTCATGCTCTGGAGAGATGCCACTGTAAGCGTCTGCCATATACATACAAGGGATATAAAGGAACACACCCTAAGGGCTGACATACTAATATCGGCTACAGGAGTCCCACACCTCATAAAGGCCCACATGGTAAAAGAAGGAGTTATAGTCATAGACGTGGGTATATCAAAGCTTGATGGAAAGATAGTGGGTGATGTGGACTTTGAAGAGGTAAAGCATAAGGCCTATGCTATAACACCAGTGCCAGGCGGCGTAGGACCAATGACTGTGGCAAGCCTACTTCTTAACACCCTAAAAGCTTATGAAAAGTATGGTATAATAAAAAGTCAGTCTTGACGGAGGTAGAGGATGGCGGTAAGGATAAGGCTTGCACGCTTCGGTAAAAGGCACCATCCCATATACAGGATAGTGGTGATGGATTCTAGATCTCCAAGAGAGAGTAGGTACATAGACATTTTGGGTACTTATGACCCTGTAAACAAAAAGATCATAGAGATAAAGCCTGAAAAGGTAAAGGAATGGCTTTCTAAGGGTGCAGAGGTTACTGACAGGGCAAAAAGCATACTGAAGCTTGCTCAAATACTCTAAGTAAGGAGGTAGGAACATGAGCCAACTGAGGGACATCGTAGAAATAACCGCCAAATCTTTGGTGGACAACCCAGATAAGGTTAACGTTGTAGAGATAGAAGGAGAAAAGACCGTAGTAATAGAACTTAGGGTCGAGCCTTCTGACCTGGGTAAGGTTATAGGCAAGCAGGGAAGGATAGCAAGGGCTCTTAGGACCATACTGTCTTCCATGGGAAGGAAGCTAAACAAAAGGGTAGTTCTGGAGATATTAGAATAACTCAACGCCCTTTATGTGACTTAGCCTTCCCTTATGTACGACTATTATGTCCACCCTGCACTCGTCGGCAGGGTGGTTCTGAAGAAACATCTCGGCGCACGCAAGTAACCTCTGCACCTTCCTTTTATCTACTTTTTCAAGAGGGTCACAGCTGGTGTTAGATCCCTTCACTTCTACGAAAACAAGGCAGCTTCCATCTTGAGCCACTATGTCTATCTCCGAGTACCTGCAGTGGTAGTTCCTGCAAAGTATCCTGTAGCCAAGACTCTCTAGATACCTAACGGCTAACTCTTCAAACAGCCTGCCCTTCTTGGAAGTACTCAAGAAGCTCCTCCATACTTACTACAGCCGTACCAAGCTTGCCCACTACAACCCCTGCACACAGGTTTGCAAACTCACAGGCAGTGGCGTGATCCTCTCCTACGAGCATGCATGCGCTCATGGCAGATATAACCGTGTCTCCAGCCCCTGTAACGTCGTAAACCTGCCTGGCTTTTGCTGGAAACACCTCCATTCTCTCTGAAAAGAAGGCTATACCTTTAGGCCCTAAGGTAATGGCAAGGTTCTTAAGCCTAAGAGATTCCTTTAGGTTCCATCCTAGCTCCTCTAGAGTTCTCCCCCTGCCCATACTCAGGGCTTCCTTTTCGTTAGGAGTCATAAGGTAGGCATCAGTGTACAGGTCTTTGTTTTGAGGCCTTGGATCTACAAAGAAGGGAACATTCTTTTCTCTTATCCTGTCCATGAGCTCTTTGCACACCACTCCCTTGTTGTAGTCAGAGACAACAACACCCGCGCAGTCAGTGTCCAAAGCCTCCAAAACCTTTTGTAGAACTTTACCCTCTATCTTCTTCCTTTCCTCCCTGTCTATTCTCAAAAGCTGTTGAGAAACAGCCACTACCCTCGTCTTTTCGGTGGTTGGCCTTTCCGGATCCACAACCGTAAGGTCGTGAATACCCTTCTCTTTGAGAAAGCCCTTTACTATGTGCATCCCGTAATCTTGTCCAAGGACACCAACCAGGAAAACTTCAGCGCCTAGAGCTCTCAAGTTGTTGGCCACGTTACCAGCTCCTCCAAGCCTGAACTCTTCTCTTCTAACGTCTACTACGGGTACTGGTGCTTCGGGAGAAATCCTCTCCACCTCTCCAAAAAGGTACCTGTCTAGGATGATGTCTCCCACGACGAGAACTTTTAAACCTTTGAACTTTTCAAAGAGTTTGATAAGCTTTTCTTTGTTTAAATGCATGGTGTTTAATTTTAATTGGTAAAATATTCACAGAATGAACGACCTTATCCTAAGGAGTATCCGCGGAGAGAAGATAGATCGTTTCCCTGTATGGCTTATGCGCCAGGCTGGCAGGTATATGCCCCAGTACAGGGAGCTCAGGGAGAAAGAACGGGATTTTGTGAGCTTCTACAAGAACGTAGATCTTTCGGTAAAGGCCTCTCTTTTACCCCTTGAACTACTAGAGGTTGACGCTCTTATCATCTTCTCCGACATACTCGTCCCCTTGGAGCCTATGGGTGTGGAAGTTAGGTTTGAAGAAGGAGAGGGTCCAAAGCTTTACTGGGATGGGAATTTTAAGAGTCTGAAAAGGATAAGCTATGAGGACACTTCTTTTGTGCTTGAGATAATAAGGGGTGTAAAAGCTTCCCAGAGTGAGGTACCTGTAATAGGGTTCTGCGGTGGTCCCTTTACTCTCCTTTCGTATATGCTGGATGGTAGTCCTCATAAGGGTCTAAGGAATACAAAGCTGTGTCTCTGGTCTGGTGAGTGTAAACAGGCACTTGGACTGTTGGTGGAGAACCTTGTGGAGTATGTAAAGGGGCAGATCCTCGCAGGTGTAGATCTAATCCAGGTTTTCGATAGCTGGGTTCTGCACCTATCTTATGAGGACTTTGAGGACTATGCTAACGTTTACCTCAAGGACTTTATAAAGTCCATAAAGGAGTTTAACGTCCCGGTCATCTACTTCTTCAGAGGTTCTGGCTCCTTTCTCAAAGCCCTCAAAGATCTTCCAGCAGATTGTATCTCTGTGGACTGGACTGTGGATATAGTGGAGAGCATGGAAGTCTATTCTCATGCCTTTCAGGGAAACCTTGATCCTTACGTACTCTATGCAGACTTGGAAACCATTCGTAGGAAAACTCTAGACTTACTCAGATGTATACCCAGGAAGACACGCTACGTGTTTAACTTGGGTCATGGGCTTATGCCAGACATGGAACTGGAGAAGGTAAAATACCTTGTGCAAGTAGTCAAATCCTACAGGATAGCATGATAAGGGAGGGTAAGGCCCTTCTGGATATAGAGACTGCACCGCTTATAAGCTCCAAGCTAGAAGTCTTCTACAACCCTCATATGAGGCTAAACAGGGACATAAGCTTGCTCATCATGAGCACCCTAGGAGACTCTATAAAGGTTGCGGACTTGCTTGGAGCCACGGGTGTTAGGCTTATAAGAGCCCTGAAAGAGTTAGAAAATGTCAAGATTGTGGTCTACAACGACTCTAAGCCCCAGGCTGTCCAGAAGTTTATGGAGTTTTTGAAGCTCAACCATCTGGATTCTGAGAGGGTAGAGATCTATTCGGAGGATGCTGTAATCTTTGCCAGGAGACTTAGGGACTTAGACTACCTAGACCTTGATCCCTTTGGTTCTCCAGTTCCCTTTTTGGAGAGCTTTCTCTTTCCTGTAAAGAGACACGGTGTGTTGGCAGTAACGGCAACGGACACCTCAGCCCTCTCTGGTACACATCCCAAGGCATGCATAAGGAAGTATGCAAGCAAACCTTTGCTTGAGGCTGAATTTTACCACGAGATAGGTCTTAGGATCCTTATAAAGAAGGTTGTAGAAGAAGGAGCAAAGCATGAGTATGCCTTCAAACCTATATTCTCCTATTCTTACAGACATCATATGAGAGTATTCTTTAGGAAGGATCTAGGAGCCAAAAGAGTGGACGAGCTTTTAAGCAGGATAGGTTATCTCCTGTACTGTAGCTTTTGTCTCTACAGGGAAGGTGTCAACCTTGAAAGCATAAGGTCCGTATGTCCTCACTGTGGGGAGAGGCTACATGTAGCAGGGCCCATGTGGCTGGGAGAGCTCTACGACAGGGAGCTAGTAGAAGACCTTTGGATAAACAGGGGAAAGGTAGAGCTTGCTCCTGAGACTGTAAAGCTCCTGAGGACTATAAGGGAGGAGAGCAGTATAAACTCTCTGGGCTTTTACACGGTGGACCGTATAGCAAAGGCTTTCTACATACACCAGATGCCACCCATGGATAAGTTTATAAAGCTTTTTGAAGGTGTAAGGACACACTTCTCACCGCAAGGCTTTAGAACACCTTTGAGCCATCGGGAATTTTTAGAACGTCTGTGTAAGCTTTAGTATCTCTTCTAAAAGCATGTTCCTGTTTTCCTTTGTGACCTCTATGAGTACTCCGTCTGGGAGTCTCCTTATAGCTTTCACCAAAGGATGAACATCCCTTATGGGTATTGTGGCTATAACCTTGTAGGATGGATTAAACATTATCTGTTCTAAGATCTCCCTAAACTTCTTTGAAAAAAGCTCCATCTTACCTATTTCGTCTATGACTATGATCTTGTCCTTTTCCTTGAGGGCTTTTTGTAGAACCTCCAAGGCTACGCTTTCAAACCTTTGAACGTTTACTCCATAAGAACCTACTAGGTATTTTGAAGTGAACAGCTTGCTAGCAAACAGACTTTTCTTCCCTTCGGTGCTCACCACCCTGAAACCTGTCCTTTGGTTTGTCTTTTCGTCCCTGACTTCCTCTGTCCAAAAGCCTATAACTTTACCTTTTAGCCTTTTTACTAGATTCTTTATAAGGGTTGTCTTACCTATACCGGGTTCGCCTGTGATGATTATCTTCATGGGAAGAGGTCCTGAAGAGCATAGACTTTAAAATCCTTGTGTTCTTTGATACACCTTATAGCTTCCAGTATGGCGTAGGCACCCCTTACGGTCGTGGTGTAAGGTATACCTTGGAGTACTGCCGTTCTTCTTATGTAGTAAGCATCACTCCTTGCCCTACTACCACTGGGTGTGTTTATGACAAGATCTACTTCCGAGTTGGTCATCATGTCCACTATGTGGGGCCTACCTTCAGACACTTTTAGGACCATCCTTGTTTCCAACCCCTTCTCCTTCAGATACTTGTGTGTGCCACCTGTGGCTAGAACTTCAAAACCAAGTTCTATAAAACCCTTTACGAGCTCTACTATTCTGGGCTTGTCCTTGTCTGCCACGCTCACAAACACCCTTCCCTTCATAGGAAGCCTATGACCTGCTGCCAGCTGTGCTTTATAGAAGGCAAGCCCAAACTCTTCGTCAATAGCCATGACCTCTCCTGTGCTCTTCATCTCAGGCCCTAGGACGGGATCCACCTCTGGGAACCTGTTAAAGGGAAAGACCACCTCTTTTACGGTGTAAAGCTTTTTATCAGCAGGCCAAAAGTCACTAGCCCAATGTACGTTGCCTTTCTGAAGCCTTTCAAACACTTCCGGGATTATGTCCCTAAGTCTTTTGCCTATGCCTACCTTGGCGGCAAGCTTTGCCAGAGGGTAGCCTATAGCCTTGCTCACGAAGGGGATGGTCCGCGAAGCCCTTGGGTTTACTTCTAGCACGTAGACCTTTCCTTCATGTACTGCGAATTGAAGGTTTATAAGCCCTTTAACATTAAGAGCCTTGGCTATAGCTTTTGACTGTTCCTTTATTGTATGAACGGTGTTTTTGTCTAAGGTGTATGGGGGTATGCAGGCGGCGCTGTCTCCTGAATGAACTCCTGCCTCCTCTATGTGTTCCATGACGGCGCCTATGAGATAGTCTTCTCCATCCCCTATAGCGTCCACGTCCACCTCCACGCTGTCCTCTAAATACTTGTCTATGAGAACGGGTCTTTCGTAGCTAACACTCACAGCCTCTCTTAAGTACCTTACGAGCTCTTCTTCTTCATGGATTATGCGCATGGCCCTTCCACCTAGCACGTAGGAAGGTCTTACCAAAACAGGATAGCCTATCTGCTTTGCCTTCTCAAGGGCTTCTTCTGTAGACCTTGCTGTGTCGCTTGGGGGTTGAAGAAAACCCAGGGAGTCTATAAAGCTTCTGAAGAGTTCCCTGTCTTCTGCCACATCTATGGATTCTGGTTGTGTACCAAGTATAGGGACTCCAAATTCTTTCAGGGATAAGGAGAGTTTAAGAGGAGTTTGTCCTCCAAACTGCAGGAACACACCGTCTGGGTTTTCTCTTTCTACTATGTCCAGAACCTTCTCAAGGATTATGGGTTCAAAGTAGAGCTTATCGGCTGTGTCATAGTCTGTGGAAACCGTTTCTGGATTACAGTTAACCATTATGGTCTGTATACCTTCTTCCTTTAGGGAGTATATGGCGTGAACGCAGGCGTAATCAAACTCAATGCCCTGGCCTATCCTGTTTGGACCGCTTCCTATTATTAGAACCTTCTTCATCTAAGGACTCTATTATACCCTTAGCTTTAAGGTTTATAATAAGCTAGCATGAGGATAGCCTTCATAAGAACTGGAAGTGAAGAAGGTGTAAATAGGCATGTGCTTTCTTTCTTAGACTTTTTCAGCCAAAAGGGTGCTGAAGTGATGACCCTTAACCTTAGGGAGGGAGACCTGCAGAAGAACGTAGAGAAGCTTTCGGAGTTTGCACCTCACTTTGTTATGGACGTGAACTCCACGGGTATGATAGTAGGCAAACAGGAAGATAAAAGCATACCCATCTGCGATCTCTTTGGTTTTGTTCACGTGAGTATTTTTACCGACGAGCCGCTTTTTTACCATCTTTCGCTCATAGATGCAAGACAGGCTAACAACTTTTTGCCCGTTGTTTGTGACATCAAGTACGCAGATTCCCTAAGGTACCTAGGTGTAAACAAACCCGCTTCTTACATAACCCCCTTTGTTTACATGCATTACATGAAAGAACCAGAGCAGGAGAAAGACCTGGGTGTTATCTTCTTGGGTCCTGTTGTGGACCCAGACCTGCTCCTAAGAAGCCTCCTTGAGAACAACCAGATAAAAGAAGAGTTTTTACCCATATTTTACGAGGTGGGCGAGTTTATGTTCAGAAATCCAGAGTCCCATATAATACCTACCTTTGACTACATCTTTAGCATGTTCAATCCTTCTCTTCAAGAAAGCTTTTTGAAGTGGAGGGAAGAAAACCCTGATGAGTTTATAAGGTTTTTGCAAACCATCCTTATATACGCATCTGCAAAGAAAAGATGGTATGTACTATCCTTTCTAGAAGGTATAGATCTTAAAATAGTGGGTGCCTTCCAGGGAGAGCTGAAGGAAGGTCATCAGGTGCTTGAGGTTTCAAGCCATCAGGATGTTCTGGAGATACTAGGAAGGGCAAACATGAGCCTGCTAGTATACCCTCATACAGTCCCCACGGGCGTTGGTTTTTCTCCCATAGAGTGTGCTTACATGGAGTGTGCTCCCTTTATCGATTTTAGAGGTACGTTACCAGGCTTCTTTACTCCTGAAGAGGAGTGCATAACCTTCTTACCCTTAGACAGGGCGGAGATTGAAGAAAAGATCGTCTACTACCTGGATAACCCACAAGAGGCGAGGGAGATAGGTAAGCGTGCAAGGCAGAAGGTTTTAGAAAGGTACCTACCAGACGACAGGGCTGAGTTTCTCTACAACATCTTCCAGGATATACTTAAACAAGCTCAGGATGTTTCCAACGTTCGGGACATGGGTTAACGCCTCACTCATCCTTCTAGGTTCATGGATAGGTCTTCACTTAGGTAAACGTCTACCACATAGTGTAAGGAGTGGCTTTCTGACTGCGGTGGCTACCTTTACCTTAATCTTGGGTGTAAAACTCATCTATGAAAACACTGGGGATACTATCAAGGTTTTTCTTTCCTTGCTAGTAGGTTCTGTGTTAGGGCACTTGCTTGGGTTAGAAGAGAGGCTTCAGAGGTTTACCGAATCTGACCTATACAAAGGTTTTCTCTCTGCGTCTTTGCTGTTTACTGTAGGTCCTATGACCTTCCTGGGATGCCTTCTTGAGGCTACCAAGGGTGACAGCTCTCTCCTTCTTTCGAAGGGACTTATGGACGGTCTGTCTTCCGTGATGCTTGCCTCAACCTTTGGTAGGAGCGTGATATTCTCAGCCTTCTTTGTGCTTGTATATCAAGGCCTTTTAACCTTAATCTTCTACACCTTTGCGAACAGTATACCCCAAGAGAATATAAAAGCTTCTCTCTTCATAGGAGGGGGTATGCTCCTTATCCTTTCCTTAAAGCTTTTTGGTCTCTTGGATCAAATTAAGCTCTTGAACTTGTTGCCCGCCATGATCTTTTCTCTTCTTGTCTGATCTCTAGGGTAGTATTCATTTGGCGTACCTTGTTTATCAGAGAGGGGGAGAAGGACAGTTCAAGGTCTTCAAAGCTGCGGGACGTGGTTATAAGGGTACTAAGGCAGTGATTGTACCTGTGCTCTATTATAAGGGACAGTATATCCCTCTGCCAGTCACCAGAGTATTCGCTCCCCAGGTCGTCCAAGAGTAAGATCGGGAGGTTCATGAAGGTATCCAGTACACGTCTGTACCTTTCGTTATCGTCAAAGAACTTCTTAAGTATGTAGAGAAGCTCCCTGACAGACACAAACATGCCTCTTATACCCTTCTTTATGTAAAGGGCTTTGAGTACTCCCACGGCCAGGTGCGTTTTCCCTACACCGCTTGGTCCCAAGTAAGTGAGCCCATGTCCTTCTTTTGGATCAAAGTTCTCCACGAAGGCTATGCTTTGGGATAGGGCCTCGTACTGGCTGGGTGTAGAAGGTTGGTAGTTTTCAAGGCTTGCTTCTTCGAAACGAGGTGGTATACGCAGGTGATGCTTAAGTTTTTCAAAGGAGTACCTACACTGACAGGGCTCCACGTACTGGCCCCTGTCTACAAACCCAGACCCTTTACATACAGGACAGATGTCCATCAAGTATATAATAGACCTCAGGTATGCTTATAACAAGCCTCCTTTTTTATTCGCTCGCTCTAATATTTTCGTTGATTCTTATGGTTTTAAAGACGGGCAGACTGTTGGTACTCCTGTGCCTTACGCTGGGTGTGCTTACCTACCTTGTTTATGTTCTTTACCTTACTCTAAAAGTTGGTAGCTTTCCCTTTGCCAACCTTTACGGTATCCTCTCCGTCCTAGGAAACTTACTTCTCCTCATATTTCTTGTCCTTGAACTTAGAGGTTTTAGCACCTTAAGGTACGCCACCCTCATGTCTTTATTTGGAATACTCTTTTCCCTCCTGCTTTTGCCTGCAGAACCCACACCTTACAAGAACGTCCTATACTCTCTCCACGTGCTGTCTGCCATACTTGGTTACCTTTTTGCTTTCCTTGGGGGTATTAATTCTACAGTAAGACTTCTCCTGGAAAGAAACCTAAAGGCTAAGAAGCTCTACAGCGCATCAGCACCCATCAGCTTCTTTTTCAGATGGGAAAGGATAAGCCTAAATTTAGCTTTCGTTATGTTTACCCTCACCTTACTCTTTGGCAGCTTATGGTCTAGGGTACACTTTGGAAAACACTGGATAGACGATCCGAAGTTGCTCATGACCCTTATGCTGTGGTTTTACTACGCCTTTGTCTCTCATGCTAATCTCGTAGGTAGACCAAAACCACGTACCCTATCCATCCTCATCATAGTTGGTGCTATCCTGAGTATGTTAAACCTACTCGTAATAAGACATGAGTTTTGAAAGGATCTTCTTAGTAGGCTTTATGGGAAGCGGTAAGAGTACGGTCGGTAAGCTGCTGGCTGACAGCTTGGGCTACGAGTTTGTGGACACGGATCTTCTCATAGAGCAGAGGGAGGGTATGAAGATAGGAGAGATCTTCGAAAGATTCTCGGAAGAGTACTTCAGGAAGCTTGAACTTGCTACTCTTAAAGACCTACTCGGTAGAAGCAGGATAGTCGTGGGCACGGGTGGTGGACTAGGTGCAAACCCACACGCTATGGATCTTATGAAGGAAAAAGGGTTGGTAGTCTGGCTTGACGTTCCTTTTGATGTGTTCCTCCAAAGATGTGCAGAGGATCCAAACAGGCCACTTCTCAAGATGGGTCTTGAGAAGCTAGAAGAGCTGTACACAAAAAGGATGGAAGTGTACAGCAAGGCACACGTGAGGTTGGATGCCACCAGAGAACCTCAGGAGCTTGTAAACCAGCTCTTGCAAATCCTTCGAGGAAAGATATAATAAATGTTATGTTTCCTATGGAAAAACCTTCAAGCGTTCAGGACGAAGTAATAGAGGAGCTGAAAAGAAAGGGCGCAAACGTGACCATATTCCTTACAAGGGGTAACCGTATAACAGGCAAGATATTGGATCATGATAAGTACACCATACTGCTTGAAGTAGAAGGTCAACCAAACCTCATATACAAACACGCCATAAGCACCATAGTACAAAGCTCTTGATGAAAGCCATAGTAGTCAGCCTCTTCAGGGAAGAGCAAGAAGATAGGGAGTCTTTGGAAGAGCTCAAGGAGCTAGTAAAAGCTGTAGACGGTAAGGTCTTAGGTTACATAATCCAGAGACGTAGAGAGCCAGACGTACGCTACTACGTGGGTGCTGGTAAAGTAGAGGAGATCAAACAAGTAGCTCAGGGAATAGAAGCAGACGCTATAGTGTTTGATGCTTTCCTTTCTCCTTCTCAACACTACAACCTTGAAAAGGCTATAGGTAAGAAAGTATACGATAGGGCAGATCTAGTGCTCGAGATCTTTTCAAGGAGAGTCAGAAGCAAGACGGCCAAGCTTCAGGTGGAACTAGCCAAGCTCACCCATGAACTGCCACGGCTTTATGGAAAGGGTAAAGAGCTTTCGCGTCTTGGTGGTGGTGTTGGTACAAGAGGACCAGGTGAGCAACAGGCAGAGATTAAAAGAAGGTGGATAAAGAAGAGAATAGAGCAGATAAAGAAAGAGCTCCAGGAGGTCAGAAAGCAAAGGGCAGAGCAAAGAAAGAGGAGAGAAAGACTCAGTGACAGAATCATAAGGGTAGCTTTGGTAGGTTACACAAACGTGGGTAAGTCTAGCCTGATGAAGGCTATGACGGGGACAGACACATTCGTAGCAGACATGCCTTTCGCCACTTTGGACACAAAAACCTCTTCGAGAGATCTACCTGAAGGTCTAAAGATTCTGATAACAGATACAGTAGGTTTTATAAGAAGACTTCCACCGGAGCTAGTAGAATCCTTCAAGGCAACACTGGAGGAAGTGCAAGAGGCAGACATAATACTGCACGTGATAGACATATCAGATCCAGGATGGATAAACAAGGTGCAGGTAGTTAAAAACATCCTAAAGGATCTGGGTTGTGACGAAAAGCCTGTCATTTATGTCCTCAACAAGGCAGACAGATTAGTGGCAAGCGAGGAAGAAGCTTTTAACCTCACAGAGCCTGCTTTCTTGGGTGGAAAGGCCGTAGTAGTCTCCGCGGTGAAAGGTTGGGGTATAAAGAAATTGCTTGAAGTTATAAGAGAGTACGCCAAGGAGTTGGTGGAAGTATGAAAGATCTTGTAGTCTTGGGTGCCCAGTGGGGTGACGAAGGTAAGGGAAAAGTAGTAGACCTTCTTTCCAAAGACTTTGATGTGGCCGTCAGATATCAGGGAGGCAGCAACGCAGGACATACGGTGGTCATAAACGGTAAAAAGTACGCCCTACATCTTCTGCCCACGGGAGTACTCCACGAACATGTCAAGATAGTCATAGCCCAGGGAATGGTAGTAGACCTAGAGGTACTCTTGAAGGAAATATCCCAGATAGAGGCCGGTGGTACAAAGGTCATAGATAGGCTTTACATAAGCGATAGGGTGCACGTAGTGTTTGAGTACCATAAGCTTATGGATTCCCTTCTGGAGAGAAGGAACAAGATAGGGACCACTCTACGCGGTATAGGTCCTGCCTACATGTTCAAGTATGGAAGGAAGGGCATAAGGATAGGTGATATTAAGGACAAAGATAGGTTCTATAAACTCCTCAAGGAAAATGTGGAGTTCGTAGGCGAGATATGCGAAAGAGTATACTGCGAAAAACATACACTGGATGTAGATAAGATATACGAAGAGACCTTAAAAGCGTACGAATACATAAAGGACCGTGTGGTAGACGTATCTTACTTTCTTCTCAACACAAACGGAACGGTACTCTTTGAAGGTGCTCAAGGAACCCTGTTGGACGTGGACATGGGTACTTACCCTTACGTTACCTCCTCCAACGCATCAGCTCTGGGTCTCACAAACGGTACAGGCCTTCCACCTAAGTACTTTAAAGACTGCTACTTCCTTGGTGTATCCAAGGCTTACACCACAAGGGTTGGAGAAGGACCCTTTCCCACGGAACTTGAGGGAGAAGAAGGGGACAGACTAAGAGAGGCAGGCAATGAGTTTGGTACCACTACGGGAAGGCCACGGAGATGTGGTTGGCTTGACCTCGTGGCTCTAAAGTATGCGGTAAGGATAAACGGTCTTGATGGTCTTGTGCTCACAAAGCTTGACGTGCTTGACACTTTCGAAGAGGTTAAGGTGTGCGTAGCCTACGAGCTAGATGGGCAAACCATATACGACTTTCCCTCTGATCTTTACACCCTTAGCAAGGTAAAACCTGTCTACAAGACCTTGAAAGGTTGGATGCGGAGCACAAGGGGTATAGTAAAGATTCAAGATCTTCCGGAGGAGGCAAAAGGGTACGTGCGCTTTATAGAGGAGTACGTAAACTGTCCGGTGGTGATGCTTTCCACAGGTCCCGAGAGGGAAGCCTACCTTTGGCTACGGAGACCTTAGGAAAGCCCATACTGGCCATAACCTACAGAGAAGGAGATCTACTAGAGCGGTTTTTAGAGAGACTACCTTTAGAACGCATGTCCGAACCCTTTTTCTTTGAGAGCATCCAATCGTACTACTCTAGGGAGATGGGGGAAAACTTACTAAAAGTATTTGTATCCCTGAAGGGTCTAATCAGGAAAGATGACCTAAAAGTCTACAAACTTTGGAGCGTAAGGTGGGAAAAACATCTTTCTGTAAATGGTAGAAGAAGGTTAAACATAGACCCAGGTTACGTGGATAGACATCAGCTTGTGCTTGCATCTTCGAAAGCTAGGGGTGGAAGGATATTCTTAGGTGAAGGAGTGTTTGCAGAGATAGAGTACCTTTACGTACATGGTGCTTTCAGGCCCTTGTTCTGGACCTATGCAGACTACAGAGATAAAAAGGTAAAGGAGTTCTTCCATACGGTAAGGAAAGACTACCTAAGGGAGCTAAAGTTTGCACAGGATGGGTACTACCTCATAACTGACTTCTCTTCCGAGGAGCTTCTCCACGAAAAAGTCCATGCTCTCTGATCTGTCTGTAAAGTAAAGCTCCAAGTTAGCGTATCCTTCGTCCACGATAAGATTTCTGAGAGTTAAGGCAGTAGACTCTGCCGAGTCTACAACCTGCACATCCTCCCCCATGTATTCCTGTAGCAGATGTTTGATGAGTGGGTAATGGGTACAACCCAGCACTAGTGTGTCTACTTTACCTCTCAGGTCCCTAAGGTAATGATCTACTATCTTCTTGGGTATCTCTCCCTCTAGGAGACCTTCTTCTATCATGGGTACGAACATAGGGCAGGCCTTAGCGTAAACAGTAGCTCCTGCATCCTCTAACATCCTTTGATAAACACCGCTTTTGATTGTGGCCTTTGTACCTATGACTCCTATTCTACCTTCTCTTGTGACTTCCAAGGCCTTTTTCACTCCAGGTTCTATAACTCCTACTATGGGTATATCTAGCGTTTCTTTTAGCTTTTCCAAAGCTAAGGCTGAGGCTGTGTTGCAGGCTACCACGAGCAGCTCTATACCCTTGTCTAACAGAAACTGGGCGCACTCAAGACTGTAGCGTTGAACTGTTTCCTTAGACCTTCCACCGTAAGGAACCCTCGCCGTATCTCCTAGGTACACAAGGTCCAAGGATGGAAAGCGGTCCCTTATGGCCTTAAGGACTGTAAGACCGCCCACTCCTGAGTCAAACACTCCTACCTTCATCGAATAGCCCTTTTATGTATTCCAGGATTTCCCTGTTAAACTGATGCTTCTCCATTAGCTTGTTGTCCTCCAGTGCAAAGCTTGCAGCCAAGGGTATGATTTTATAAGGCTTGTCCTCCTTTTTGAGTAGTCCAAGTGCATAAGCACCTATGAGTGTGTGCCTCACATCCTCGGCTATGCCTATCATCATCTGGTCAAAGTTATACTTTCTGTAAAGCTCCTGCCTTTCTTCTTCGCTTTTTTGCAAAAGACTGTTGGCAAACATGCATATCTTTGCCCATGTCTTAAGGGTTTTTTCCCACTCTTGCTTTGGTAAAGAAGAAAGCTCAATGTGAATGTAGCTAAGAAGGTATCTGCAGAGGTAGTCCTTTGCAGCTTCTAGGTTTTCAAAACCTGGTATAGACTGGGTATTTTTTAGGAGGTTATTAAGAAAAAGCTTCATGATGTACAATTATATTATAGAGCGGGCGTAGCTCAGAGGTAGAGCACCTGCTTCCCAAGCAGGGGGTCGCGGGTTCGAGTCCCGTCGCCCGCTTTTTAGAGATCTTGAGCTTCCAGACTTCTTACAGCCTCTTTTAACCTTTCTATGGCCCTGTAAAACTCCTCATCTATGACCCTTACCCTAACGCCGAAAGCCTTTTGTACACCCTTTCTCACTATCTCTCCCTTTAAAAGGGCATTGTCAAGGGCGAGTTCCTCAAACTTTTCGTTAACTACCTGGTTAAGCTCGTATACGGCCTTTGCCCTTCTTCTTCTTTCCTCCACTGCTTCTTCAAGGGGCCTGTAGAGGAAGTTGTCTATCTTGGATAGGAATTCATCATAGAAGCCTGCAGGGAATTTCGGATCTATCTCTTCTATGGCAAAGCCAAGGGTTATGTAGTAGGGCTCTTCTACGTAGGTAGTGATGTCTTCCTCTACCATAGTAGGGTTCTCCTTGAGTAGATCCACATAGAGCCTGTAAGCTTGCTTTGACTTGTCCTTTACGTTTGGTGGCTTTTCTGTGTTGAGTTCTAGTATGTAGTGGTAGTAAGAGGGGTCTACGACTACGGCGAGTATTTCACTGATTCCCAGGCTTTTAACAGCCTCCAACCTATGTCGTCCATCTATCACGTAGAACTTTCCTTCCACCGGTACTACTACTATGGGGACAAGGAAGCCCAGCTTTTCTATAGCTTTCTCTAAGCTCTTTACTAGGCTTGGAGAGACATCCCTCTGGAAAGGGGGTACATCCAGCTCGGCTACATTAAAGTAAGCAAGCTTTAACTCCCTATTCCTAACTGGTTCTATGAAGGTTACTATCTCCTTCATGTTAGTCTACGTCAAGGTGTTCTCCAGAAGGTCCTTTTTTACCTGCCTCAGCTTCGTAGAAGCGACCTTCCAACTTTGCCAGTATCTTTGGTAGTGTGGTGTACTCCATCTCTTCTGAAGGTAGCCTGTGGGGTTCAAAGATACCCTGCCTTCTTAGTACATCCGCTATCATCTGAGCTTGTTCCCTTGCTTTGTCAAAAGCAGGATCGTCAAAGAGATCCCTTGGCCCTATAAGCTTACCCTCAGCTATTTGGTAGCCCGCAGCTATAACCCTTGGAGGTCCATCAAACCTTGTGGGTGTAGCATACCTAAAGGATACGGGCATCAGAGGTCCGTTATGAGAACCTCTCATCCACCCTTCCACTATCCAAGGTCTTGCAAAGGGTTCTAGGATCTCACCTATGGCAGGAAAACCTGACTGAGCCCTGACGATCATGACAGGGTCATCCTTTCCTACATACTTACCGGCTATTAAAGAAAGCCTTTGAGTGGACGCTACGGCTGCTATCTCTCCGTCGCTGTTCCTCCATACGCTTTTTACCGCGTATCTCTCTACTGTTCCTATGAGAGCAAGGAGGTCATATAGCTCTGCAGGTGTTGAAAGCTTAACGGCCTTACCTGTGAAGGTATCTAACACTTCAAAGGTAAACCCTTCGTGCATCTTTGGATCTATCACTAAGCCGGCGCATACCATAGGGTCGGCAAACATTTCATAAAGGGGTAGGTTCCAAGCTGAAGGTGCTGTCTTGTCTGCAAAAAATACCACTACGGGCTCGGAAGGCCTTTCCTCAAACTCCATCTCAGCCACACCTGGTCCCATACCCTTTACATTCCCGGAGAAGGTATCGGAAAGAAGATCCTGACCTGCACCATATAGCTTTAACTTTTTGGCTATTTTTGTTCCTTCCTCAAAGGCTTTCCACGCAAGACCGTGAACCTTTTCACTGTCAACGCCGTGCGTATGTGTCATAACCAAGGCTATGTCGTCACCGCATACTAGAACGTCGCAGTCTATAAGCAGTCCATCTTCTACTGCTTTCTGTCCAACTTCCTTTACCTTTTGAACTACTTCAGGGTGTGCAGCAGAGTGTCCTACGTATCCACCTATGTCCGCTTTTATGACGCTTAGGGTGATTTTCATACGATACCTCCTCTCTTGTTTTACTAAAATTATACTATGAAGCTTAAGGCTTATGCAGAGCTCGTAAAGTTTGAACATACCATCTTTGCATTACCCTTTACGCTTGTAAGTGTACTCATTCTGTACGAAAAAACTCCTTCCTTTTGGAAAGTCTTTTGGATAGTGATTGCCCTTGTCACTGCAAGAACAGCTGGTATGGCCCTAAACAGGTATATAGACTTACCAATAGATGTAAAAAACCCAAGGACAAGCTCTTGGGTGCATGCAAGAGGAGAGGTAAAGCCCAACGAGATAAAAGCGCTCATAGCTATCTCCTCTGCTTTGTTTGTTTTCTCAAGCCTTATGATAAACATGAAAGCTTTCTTACTTTCGCCGGTGGTTCTTTTCTTGCTATGGCTGTATCCATACTCCAAGAGGTTTACCAACTTCCCCCACCTTGTGCTGGGTTTGGTTTACTTTCTAATACCTGTGGCTGTAGACGTGGCCCTTAACGAGCATATCTCCTTAAGGGCTTTGCTCTTGGGCGTGGCCATGGCCTTCTGGGTTGCGGGTTTTGATGTACTGTATGCCTTGCAAGACTATGAGTTTGATAGAGAATACGGTATAGGATCTATTCCTGCAAAGTACGGCATAGAGAAGGCACTCCTCTTTGCCAGGATATTCCACACTATAACCTTCTTTAGCCTGCTTATGCTCTACTTTGTTGTAGATTTCTTGGGTTTATTCTATCTGCTAGGACTTATAGCTGTGGCTGGTTTTCTGGTCTACGAGCATTCCTTAATAAAACCTAATGATCTTTCAAAGATAAACAAAGCCTTTTTTACCGTAAACGGATACATCAGTGTAGTCTTTTTCTTTATAGTTCTCATAAGCAGGTGGCTATCATGAAGCCTGTTATAAGGCTTTCCCAGACGCATAGACTCAAGGGTCTTTTGAGACAACTCTCTCTGAATACAGTCTGTGAGGAGTCCAGATGTCCAAACATCAGCGAATGCTTTGGTTCTGGGACGGCTACCTTCATGATACTTGGAGATACATGTACAAGAGGGTGCAGTTTTTGCAACGTCAAAAGGGGAAATCCAAAAGGCCCAGACCCAGAAGAACCCTATAAGCTCCTTGAGGCTGTCAAAAGGCTAAACCTCAGGTACGTGGTTATCACATCCGTCACGAGGGATGACCTTGAGGATGGGGGTGCTTCTCATTTTGCCAAGTGCGTGAGGGTCTTAAAAGAAAACCTACAGGACATAAAGGTTGAAGTTTTGGTGCCTGACTTTGGTGGAAGCATAAGAGCTCTTAGCGTAGTTCTGGACAGCTCTCCTGATGTACTAAATCACAACGTGGAAACGGTGGAGAGGTTGTACCCTAGAGTGAGAAAAGGGGCGAACTACGGGAGGAGCTTAGAACTTCTTAGGAACTCTAAGAAGCTGGCCCCACATATCCCCACAAAATCTGCTCTTATACTTGGCTTTGGTGAAACCTGGGATGAGATACTGAAGGTGCTTGAAGACCTACGGTCTGTAGACTGCGACTTTTTGACCATAGGCCAATACTACCAACCATCCCTAAGACATCATCCTGTGGTAAAGTACTACACGCAGGAGGAGTTTGATAGGTTAAAAGAGATAGCTTACTCTTTGGGGTTTAAGTATGTGGCAAGCGGCCCGAACGTAAGGAGCTCTTACCGGGCCTTTGAAGCCTTTATCGTCCAGTAGCTTCTTCCAGGGCTCCCTGTAAGTCCTCTTGAGCCTTTTGGAATATCTTCGTACCTTCTTCTCCTATTTGTTTACCGTATAGCTTTACCAACAGGGGTATGTTTATGTAACCTATCCTTATGCCCTTGTCCTCTTGTTTTACGTAGATCCTACAGGGAGCCAACGTACCAAACTGAGGGAAGTTCCTGAGGATCTTCTCTCCATAGCTAAGATTACATGCAAGGAGTACGTTGTAATTGGGAGCTAGGCTTATAACATCCAGCACGTTCATGTTCTTACCTTCCAAAGAAGACTTGTAGAGTGTGAGAAACTCATCGTAACCTAGACCTTCCACCAAAGCTTCTGATACAAGGTCCTCTTTAGGTGGTGGTACATATGGAGCACTTTGGGGTTTTACACTGAGTCCAGAAAGAGCCTTTATAAGCTTATTGTAGGAGGATACAACGATGTTCCTATCCTCATTACTTAGATTTTTGTAATACTTGGCAAGGTATGGCCTATAGTTCGCTATGCTTGCCTTTATCCTACCATCTTTGTCTTTGTAAATGGCTACGCTGCATGGGAGAAGGTTTGTAAGAGCTGGAACCTTTTCAAGCAGCTTTGTATTCTTTTCGGAGAAACATCCAAAGACTATGTAGTAATCTGGAAAATCCACGCCTCTGTTTCGTAAAGCATCTGACAGCTTTAGGGTCCTCTTTACCCCAAGCCCTTCCCTTTGCATGCTGTTGGAAACTGACTCAACAGCTCTTGAAAAGTCCTTTTCCTTCAGGGTGAAAGTCAAGAACATGAGTTTTACAGGATCGGCAGAAAAGCCAAAGGAGAAGGCCAGTATGAAAAGGATAAGAAGCCTTGCCATACTAAATCCCCCTTAAATCCTTATTTTACCAAACTCTTCCTCTGGAAGTCTGTACTTGGTATCTAAAACTTTTACGTTAGGCCTCGGGTCTATGCTTATGTGTTTTATCTTCCTGACGTACTCAAGGACTACGTCGTACACGGGTCTGGGCTTGAAGTTGGGGTCGAGGATCTCCGCCGGCGGTGGTGGTCCACCCCAGACTGCCACAAGATAAGTCTTCTTCGGATCTAGGTCTTTGCCCTTTACCTTTATGTTCCTTATCCTCTGACCCATGGGAGCGTTGACCATAAGCTCGTACTCCGCCCCGTATATCCTGCTCATGTCTCCACCCTGCTGGTAGAAGGGGTTTGGGTTGAAGACGTTGTCGGCCACGTCCTCCCAGGCCGCCTTTATCTGCTCTCCTGTCCTCCTTATGATCCAGACGTTGGGATAGGTTATGGCCATGTAGTCCATGAGGTCTTCTACGGTTATCTTCTCACCAGGTAGTATGGTAGTGCCCCATCTGTAGCCGGGAGACTGGGCTATGTCTACACCGTAGTGATCTACTATGGCCATGTTTATGAGCACGTCTATAGTGGAAAAGAGGGTGTCCCTCTTGTAAAGCATAGTGTCCGTAGTGGCTATAACCTCCGAAAGCTTGTCCCTGTAAGGCTGGTAGTATTTGTCTATTATCTCCTTGGCTCCCTTGTCGGAGGGTATAACATCTGAGAGCACGGGTATTAGTTTGTAGCTAAAGTCTTTTATACCATCCTTGTCTATCTTCAGATCCAGTCTTCCTACTACCTTTGCGTGGGAACCGGCTATCACTATCAGAGTTTTGTCCACTTTTATGACGGACGGTACAACGTCGTGGGTGTGTCCCGATAGTATTACGTCTATACCCTTTACCTTCTTTGCAAGGGCTACATCCAGTGCAAGGCCGTCGTGGGACAATAGTATGACTGCATTGACCTTATGCTTTTCTCTTAGCTCGTCTACGTATTTCTGTAGAGTGTCTTCTTTCACACCAAAGCTCCATCCCTGTACAAACTGCCTTGGGTTTGCTATTGGTGTGAAGGGGAAAGACTGACCTATTATTCCCACCTTTACGCCACCAACCTCCCTGACATCATAGGGAGGGAATATGAGATCTCCAAAGTCCTCATCTGTTATGTTCTGCGATATAAACTTACCTTTAAACTCTTTCACCCTTTGTAAAAACTTCTCTTTTCCAATGGTAACATCCCAGTGGGCTACTATGTAGTCGTAGCCTACATAGTTAAGCCAGTCTACTATCGCTTTTCCTTCCGTCAGGAGTGCTATCGTGGACGTGACCCATGTGTCCCCACCGTCCAAGATGATCACCCTGTCTCTTCCCCTTTCCTCCACTATCCTCTTTATTATCCAGGCTACCCTGTCAAGTCCTCCTGTCTTGCCGTACCTCTTAGCGTTCTCTATAAAGTCCGTTGAGGATCCCACATAGGCTAGAGGAGTTCCCCTCTTTACATGAAAGTACCTTAGCCAATCCTTGCCCGCTATGAAGCCAGGAGTGCCTTCCAGACTCTTAGGAGCTAGCAGGTTCGGTGGTTCTGCAAAGTAAACAGGTCTAGTTCTAGCATGTATGTCCGTAGTAAAGACAAGGGTTACATTACCCACGGCTTTTGTGGTCATAAGATCTTCCACAGAGGGTTTCTTTGAAAGGGCGAAGGTAGCAAGGCTGGCTGTAGAAAGACTTCCTATGATAAAGGTTCTTCTATCTATTCCCACGCTTATACCTCCTAATGAAAAGGGGAAGGGCCACTTCTTACTTGTTGACAGGAGACTCTGGATGGAGCAGGAAGGCTACTATATGGGCTATATCATCAGGCGAAAGTACCTCCCAGTAGCCAAACCTGGGCATGGCCGAGCATGGGTAGTAAGCCCACGAGGCATAGATGATCTCATAAACCGTCTTGACCTTGTTGAAGAGCTCTGGATCTTTGTATATCTTGTCCACGTTGTCCTTCGTGATTCCCAATCTCTTACCATAACCTGTAAGCTCAGGTCCAAGGGTTCCACCGGGTTTTCCTTTCTCTATGAGATGGCAGGCGTAACAGTTTCCTCCATGGGCCGCAAAGGGCTTGTCCGAGAAGCCGTAGCCAACAAACCTACCGCCTGCTGAGGTTTCAACCAGCTTTTGCCCCTCCTTCCAGTCTCCCATGATAAAGCCGTGCTGCGGATATTTTATGGCCTTTTTGTTCAACTCCATGACCTTCTGTATCTCCTTGGCTGGCATCTTTTCTCTGCTTGGGTACTTGCTGCATATGTAACCGCTCTCGTCTGTCTTTAACTTCCATTCTGTCCTTGGGTCTTTAGTAAAGGATCTTTGAAGGATTTGGTCTACCATGGCTTGCTCATCCTTTGTAGGCTGGGAGTACACTACACCCATGAAGATTAATAGCCCGCAAAGAGATATGGCTACCTTTTTCCTGTCCATCTTTATACCTCCCTCATCTGCCTATACCAGGGATCTTTATGACAGCCCCGTTTGCAGACCCGTACAAGAAAGTAGACATGGCTACAGCATACTCTGAGAAAGGTTCCAGCTCCGGCCATCTCATCTGTCTTAAACATTCAGCATACCTGTAGTGCATGGGGAAGACCTGATTCCAACTCACCCTGTATATGGGGAACTTGGTAACCACCTGTTTTGCCTCATCCCTGTCTATACTCCAGAGCGCTGTTGCCCTTATCCTCTGTTCCTTTTGTCCTGCGTGACAGACGGCGCAGTTAAAGTCCCAGGGACCTCTCCTTGCGTAGAAAAGGGCTTTACCCTTTTCGTATTCAGCTTTCACCCTTGGGTCCTTTAAGTTTACGTTCACCTTGTAACCGTTTGACTCCATGGAGATGTAGGTAACAAGGGCATCATACTCAGAGTAGCAGTTAGTCTTACCCCAGCATTGTTTTGCAAACTTAACCACGTCTTCCTTTTTCATACCTGCGTACTTCTCGAGGCAGTAGGCTAAGCGTGTCTCTAAGTCCATCACCCTTTTAGCGTCGTCAAAGTACCTTGGCAGCTGGGCAAGGGCTCCCTTCACCACACCTGGCCCAAGACCAAAGTCACACTTGTCAAGCTTGTACTTCTTGAAAAGCTCCTTTCCCGTTTCGTACCAGTATTCGGCTGGGTTTAAGCCTTCGGCCAGCATTCTGTTTGCTTCTTGGACAAGTCTTATCTCTTCCTCGGGAGTGAGTTCCTTCTCTTGAGCTTTGGAGAGGGAATAAAGACCTATTAGGATGGCCCCAGCTATGAGGGCACCCCCCACAAAAACCCTCTTCATGTCATCCCCTCCTATGTTACCTTTATCTCAACGCTCTTTTCCCACTTTCCTCCTTTGTTGTCCTCGTAGGATATCTTGATGGTTCCTGATTCTTCCACCTTTAGGGGGAGCCCTATGTAAGGGTTCTGGCTTATGGCGCCGCCCATCTGCAAAGTAGACACAAGCTGGTTGTTATAGATGAGGTTCAACTTGGTAAGGTGGTAGGCGGGTATGATCTGTCCAGTGGATGGGTCTTTTCTAGTCCCGGGTTCCATGGGGTGTGTGATGATCATCTGTACCTTTATCACCTCTCCCTTCTTGGCTTCCTTTGGCACGCGCAGTATTGCAAAACCTATTTCCATGTTACACCTCCTGTATAGGATTTTTGGGAATTTTTAGGTCATCCGCAACCGCCGGCCGTTACCTTAACCTCTTTGACGGCCATCACATAAGAACCGTCTTTGAGTTTGAGTATGGCCCTTACGTTGGAGCTTTGGGCCATCTTTATCCTCGTGGCAAACCACACCCTTCCGCTCTGAGGTGTAAAGGTAAGGTCAGCTATCCATGGGTTTGGATTTCCATCCACTATTATCCAGAGCTTTTCCACCTTTTCAACGGGTATAGTAGACTCCACCTCTATGGGGATGGCTGTAGGAGTTTCGGCTATGGTGGGTGCCTTGAGGGTTACCTCTGGGCTTTCCTTGATCTGCTCAAGAGGTACTCCCACCTTTTCCTTTATCACCTCTAGTGCTTTCTCTGGCACAGCACCGTAAGAGGTACCAAGTAGCGTGGGTGAAAGCATAAGCATTCCAGCGCCTAAAGCTGACAACATCAGGAACTTTCTCCTATCCATTTTCTATACCTCCTAACAGGTTTTTTTCTGACTGAGCTTGCACACATTAGTAAGCATGTTTAAAAAATCCCTTTTATACATAGAACCAAACCTCTTGGAGATGATAACATCCTTTGATGGGTCGTAGAAGATGAAAGACGGTACACCAACTACTCCGTACTTTTTTGCCAGTTCCTGACCCATGTCTGAGGATACGTCTACGGCCACCACTACGTATTCCCTTAATTTCTGATCCACATCTGGATCTGAGAGGACAAACTCCTCCATGTACTTACAGTAAGGACAATGCTTTGAGTACACGTAAAAGAGGACTAGTTTGTTTTCCTTCTTTGCAATGTCGATACCTTTAGAAACGTCAGAGTACCAGTTTGATGCAAAGGCAAAAAGGCAAAGAAGCAGGCTTAGTAGCAGGCTCTTCATAGCATTCATTATTCTATTCACAGGTGCCCTAAGGTCAATTAAATTCTCGTTATTAATGCATAAGTACGGTTTATAATAGCTGTTTACTACATAACCATATAAGTAGTAAGTATTTTTTTATAAATTTTGGCGTAATCCTGTTAATACTTCGTACACTTCTAGGAGCTTTGAAAAGCTCTTTTCCCAACGGAAGAGCTCTTTTGTTTTTATGTGAAGGTATCCTCTCAAACCTGGCGAGAGAAGATCAGCTGCTCTGTAAACGGTATGGGCAAGTCCTTGGGCTGTAAAGTCTCTGGAAAGGGTCTCTTTGATGAGTTGAGTCTCTAAGTTAAGGTCGAAGGCACACACTATAAGACCGCTGGCCTGTGCTTCCACGAAGGAAAAGCAAAAGGTCTCGTACTCGGAAGCACTTACAAAGATATCACAGCTTGCGTATATTTTGGCCAGCTCTTCCTCTGAGCTTATGTGACCCATATAGAAGAGGTTTGTCCTCCTTTTTTGTTCCTTCTCGATCGTGGAGCTAAGGGGCCCGGCTCCTACTACCACCATGGAAAAGAGTCTTGGGTTTAAGAAGTCTAAAAGTTCAAGTAGAGTATCTATGTTCTTGTCCTTAGAGAGCCTTCCTACGTAGAGGAGCTTTATGGTCCTGTGTGGGTCTACCCCTAAGAGCTTATCAAAGTATGGGTCTCTGGCAGAAGGTGAGAAGGTATCACAGTCAACACCTAAAGGTACAAGGTGAACTTTTTCAACACCCCATTCCTTTAGTATGTTTAGGTACTTCTGGCTTGGTACCAAGACAGCGTCGGCACACTTGAGGGCATTTATCACAGACTTCATAAGCTTGTTTCTTATTATCTGAGGCATGTATAAGAGCTTTAGCTCCTTCTCGGCGTCTGAGTGGTAGAAGATGACAAGCCTGTAACCTTCTCCAACTATGTACGGAGCTATGAGGTAGGTTCCATGCAACTCTACTATATCCGGCTCTTCTAAGCTTATTACCTCCTTTACGTCTTTTAGGTTGTTGAAAAACCTGTAGCCTCCTGTCAGTGGTATGGGAAAAGAGGGGACTTCGTACACTTTGACATGGTCCATATGGTAAACCCTCTTTTGCTTTCCTGGTATGACAAGTACCTGCTGTATGTCTTTGAGTTGTTTTATCCTTCTTAGGATGTACCTTCTTATGCCGCCACTTTTTCTATGAAAGTAGGGAGCTACAGCCAACACTTTCATAGAGCTCATCCTCCATTATGCTGTTTATAAAGCTCAGGTATGTCTGTTCTAAGTCAAGACTGTTGATGTACTCGAGGGCTCCTCTAGAGAGGGTATCTCTCAAGTCTTCATTCATGAGAAGCAGCTCCACCTTCTTCACTAGGTCCTCGGGCCCTTCAGCCAGCAAGCCGTTGTGGTAGTCCTGTATATGTTCGGAAGATGCGGAACCTTTTAAGGCTACAACGGGAAGACCGCAGGCCAGAGCTTCCAAGACTACCTGTCCGTAGGTGTCTGTGTGGGAAGGAAACACAAAGATGTAAGAGCTGGCGTAAGCTGTGGCCAACTCTTCACCTACCAGGTAACCGGTTAGATGTACGTTGCTGAGCTTTGTCTTAAGAATTTGTTCCTTGTACGGCCCGTCGCCCACCAATACAAAGTTGTAGTTTGATAGCTTCTTGGCCACATGCAGCAGAAGGTCTAAGTTTTTCTCCTTCGCCAGTCTGCCCACGTAAAGTATTACCTTGCCCTCTATTCCTAGCTTCCTTTTCCAGTAGTCCTGTTTCTTCTTTGATGGGCTGAAGAGCCCTCTATCAACTCCCCTGTATAAGAGTCTGAGCTTTTCTTCCTTTACACCCTTCTGCACGAGTATGCTTCTGTACTTTTCAGATGGTACATACACCTTGTCAAAGAGATTCATAAACATGGTAAGCAGTGTCCATGTCCTCTGACCTGCAGATAGGCTCTCCGTGTACTTCTCCACGTATGATGGTATATCCGTGTGGAAGGTAGTGCTGGTCTTCAAGCCTAAGATCTTGGCAGAGATAGTTGCAAGGATACCTAAAGCTGACGGAGTAGCTACGTGCACGTGGCTATAGTTCTTAAGAAGGTCAAGTACATCTACAAAGGAGGGAACCCTGACCTTTAGCTCTTGGTAGTAGGGAAGCGGAAACTCAAGGTA
Organism: Thermocrinis minervae; assembly: GCF_900142435.1. Lineage (NCBI taxonomy): Bacteria > Pseudomonadati > Aquificota > Aquificia > Aquificales > Aquificaceae > Thermocrinis > Thermocrinis minervae. Next base: position 1,185,152 of record NZ_LT670846.1, on the reverse strand, counting down.
GGACTTTAGAAATATGAGGTTTTCTTCCTTACCAGGCTTGTCATGCACAGTGATAACGTCCACGGGGAGGCCATGTTTGATGGATAGGTCTCTAACTATCCTAGCTGTTCTTGCTACACCGTTTATCTCAAAGTAAGTGTCTGTTATATAAGCCAATCTTCTGCTCTGCTCAGTTGTAAATCCCATAAGGCTGGATATTGACTGCATGTTACTTTCTTCTTCCTTCCTCATGTATACCAAGCTGCCATAGAAGGTTTGCAGGCCAATGGCTGCTACCAGGGCTCCCAGGTTGGTAAGGCTGGGCTCTTTTACAAGTCTATGGACTACCATAAAGGGTAGACGTTTTATTATCTCCTTCAGCAAGAGGCTTCTATCCACCTTGAAAGTACTACTAAGCAGCAGCTCCACGAGAGGGTTGTTAGATACGTAAAAAACTTGATCTAATATATTCTTTAGCTCACTTTCTTCCTTGGGTATGCGATCCCTTATGTGCATGTAAAAGACGCGCAGGGTCATGTTCAGGAGCCTTTCTTCACCAAGGGGTTGTGTATAAACCTCTGTCTTACCTTCCCTAAGACAGTTTAGGAACTCTTCAACTGTGTCAGCTGGGCATGCCGTGTATGTTCTTCCCACGTCCATACCGCCGTGGTCGTCAGAACCCGCCGTGAAGGCTATGTTGGGTCTTATTCTGAGTGGTTCTATCTTGTGCTTTTCAGCAAGGTGCCAGATCTTGTGCCAGCCATCGTAAGTTTTAGCTATCCACTCTTCGTACCTTTGTGAGTAGTCTCCTCTGGTTCCGTTTACTATCTCCCAGTTGTCAAAAAGGAGTATAAACTTCTCCACAAGCTCTGGGGTGATCTTAGTCTCTTGCACGCTGTACAGGGGGTGAGCCAGACTGTGGGCTATGTGCTTTTCTTTTAGATATTTAACAAACTCGTACACATTGTTCCTGAGCTCGAGGAGTTCCCTGTGCGTGTATTCGTCTATGCCGTACACCAGGATGTGTACCTTTGACTTGTCCTCTGGGAAGCTTACTGTGTACTCACAACTTATGAACACGTCAGGCAGGTGTGCTATTTCAAGGACACCATCTATAGTGTTATGGTCCGTTATGGTCACGAAGGTCATTCCCCTTTGCTTTAGTCTGTTGTAAATCTCCTTAGGTTCTGCGTAGCTCTCTGGGCAGTTGATGAGGGCGCTAAACCACCCACCTGGCAGGTTGGAAGCCTTAGAATGAAGGTGCAAGTCCGCACGAGCCAAACGTTTCCTCATAGCTTACAAACCTCCTGTTTTTTAACCTCCTAAGTATTAAGCGCCACATGGCTACCTTTCTTTTGTCTCTCATGTCTTTCATGTGTATGGCAAGGCGCAAAAGCCTGTAGTTCTTCGTCAAGTTCAAAAGTCCAGGCATAAGCTTAAGGCTCAAGTAAGATAGGATGGGTCTGTTGGAAAAAGTGAGAGAGGGAGAAGGCAGGCCGATGGCTTTCTGAAGGTCTACTATACGGTTTCTAAGTCCAAGGAACCTGAGACCGAGGTCTCTAAGTATGTTCTCAATGTGTGGGTTTGAAATCCACGCAGGTGGTACGAAAGTTTTGCTTTTTATGCTGCAGGCATCCAAAAGCTCTAGAGCCATGTAGATCCTTTGGTACGTTTCTTCGTAGGATAGCCCTCCAAACTCTCCTTCCCTGTATGTAAAGGGAAGGTCCCTAAACCTTATCCTGGAGCTATGCGTGTAACCGTGCAAAACTACCTCCTGTTTTAGATCCTTTATGGCCCTTAAGAATCTTTCATGGCTGCATATGGGATACTTTTCTAGGAAGTTGGGTATTACAAGCAGAGAAAACTTCTTTACGTTAGAAGACTCTAGAAGTTTAAAGGCTCTTACAAGTTCCTCAAAGTAAAAAGGACAAACGTCATGGAGTTCTACTAAAACTTCCATCCTAAGGATAGAGAATAGAGGTGAAAGGTTAAGCTTTTGTTAAGGCAGCTTGACTATGCCTTTTTTGCAGACATACTCTTCAGACTGTATAGCCATCCTTAAAAGCTCGTCGTTTCTGCTTAGGCTTTCCCTTGAGTTCTCTGGATGCCAAAGGTGAAAGCATACGGCCATGAAGGGATGGACCTTCTTCTTGAGTCCGTACTTAAACAGCCTTACTGCTAGCTCGCTGTCTTCTCTTCCCCAGCCGACAAACTCTTCGTTAAAGCCGTTAACAGCTATAAGATCCTCCCTCCAGAAGGACATGTTACAGCTTTTTATACCCTTGAGGTTTTTGTTTGAAAAGGCAGGAAGGATGGGAAGATGGAATATGTGGTGTGCATTCGTGATATGTTTCAGGTGTTTTAATAGGAAGGTAAGGGAGTTGGCCTGACGGTACGTAAAGGTACTTGAAAGTTCTTTTGACAGTAGCACCCTCTTACCTTGGACAAAGAAACCCTTTTGTGCTAACTTCATGTGATCCTCTACAAAGTGTTTGTTTACTACACAGTCACCGTCCAAGACTATTATGTAATCCCCTTCTGATACCTTTATTCCTTCGTTCCTTATCTTCGCCGCCCTAAAACCAAGATCATCGTGCCAGACATGCTTGACCACAAAGGGAGCCCTTCTTGAAAAGTCCCTAACAGCCAAAGCTGTATCCTCAGTGGAGCCATCATCTGCTACGATCACTTCGTAGGGAAGTACCTTTTGGTAAGCAAGACTCTCCAAAACCCTCATAAGGTAGTCTGGGTTGTTGTATGTAGTGACTATCACAGAAACCTTCATGGGGTTACTCTTAAGCCATGAGCTCTGCCCACGAGCTTGGTAAAGCTCTCTAAGGACCTCTCCTTCAAGTATTCCTCTATCCCTTTTATTATCTTGAGTGGAGCTGTTGGATCAAAGAAGTTAGCTGTTCCTACCTGCACAGCGCTGGCACCCGCAAGGATGTGTTGCAATGCCGAATCTGTATCGTATATACCACCCACACCTATCACGGGTATGTAAGATCCTACTTCTTCGTAAACCTCCCACACCATCCTGACGGCTATGGGAAGTATGGCAGGTCCAGAAAGACCACCCTTGTATGTAGAAAGCTCTGGCCTTTGAGCCTTTATATCTATCTTCATACCCACTAGGGTATTTATGGCTACGAGGCCATCCGCACCGTTTTCTAGGCATACTCTTGCGTACTCCTTTATGTTATCCACGTTGGGAGAAAGCTTTACCAAAACAGGCTTTTTAACGTGTGACTTTATCCTGTCTATGAGTCTACCTAGGACTGCCTTGTCATGTCCGAAGAGCATGCCACCCTTTTTTACGTTAGGGCATGAGACATTCAGTTCGTAGGCCACTACCTTATGTGCGGATTCTAATGCTAGGCATACTTCTAGGTACTCTTCTTCTGTTTCTCCGAATACGTTGACTATAAAGTGGGTGTTCACCTTCTCTATGTGTGGGTATATCTTCTTCAGGAAGCCCTCTACGCCAGGATTTTGCAGACCAATGGAGTTGAGCATACCGCAAGGCGTCTCTGCTATCCTCTCCGGTGGATTGCCTTCTCTTGGCTTTAGTGATATGCCTTTGGTAACTACAGCTCCAAGCTGGGATATGTCATATATCTCCATGGCCTCAAGTCCGTACCCAAAGGTACCCGATGCCACCCAAACGGGATTCTTGAACCTCACACCAAAGAGCTCTACAGATAGGTCCATCAGGTATCCTCCGCCATATGTATAGCTTTCATTATGGCCTTTGCCTTATTTACCGTCTCCCACCATTCCTTCTCAGGGTCTGAGTCTGCCACTACACCAGCTCCTGCCTGTACAAAGACTTCTCCTCCCCTAAAGATGGCCGTCCTTATAGCTATTGCCATGTCCATGTTTCCCTGAAAGGAGAAGTATCCTACGGCTCCGGCGTACACACCTCTTCTCTCAGGTTCTAACTCTTCTATTATCTGCATGGCTCTGACCTTTGGAGCTCCAGATACTGTACCTGCGGGGAAGGTAGCCTTGAGCACGTCTACAGGAGACATTCCATCCATAAGCTCACCTTCTACGTCGCTCACCATGTGCATCACGTGAGAGTACCTTTCCACTCTCATAAAACTGCTAACCTTTACAGTCCCTGGTTTGCATACTTTACCCAAATCATTGCGTGCAAGATCTACAAGCATCAGATGCTCAGCCCTCTCCTTCTCATCTCTTAGAAGTTCCTCCTCTAGGAGTATATCCTCTTCTTCTGTGGTTCCTCTCCTTCTTGTACCGGCTATGGGTCTTGTCTGCACTATGTTACCCTCTAGCCTTACCAACACTTCTGGAGAGGAGCCCACTACCTGCAAACTTCCTAGGTCCATGCAGTACATGTAAGGGGAGGGGTTTAAAAACCTTAGAACTCTGTAGACGTCCTGAGGGTTACCAGTGAAGGTCCTTTTAAACCTCTGAGAGAGGACTACCTGTATGGCATCTCCTTGGGCTATATACTCTTTTGCCCTCTCTACAGCCTTCATAAAGTCTTCTTTGCTAAAGTTAGACTCCCAGCCCTTTAAGTCTGGTTCCTTCTCCTTGAAATCCTTAGGATATACACATCTGGTGAATATTTCCTTGCTACATCTGTCTATCTCTCTTACTGCCCTTTCGTAGTCCCCTTTTGCATCCTTAGACACTCTTACGGGTACTATGATCCTTACCTTGCCCGTGAGGTTGTCGTGCACTATGAGTCTGTCTGTAAAAATCATAAACATGTCGTATACGGATATGGGATCTGGCTTTTGGTCTTCAACAGGCTCGTAGAGCTTGATAAGGTCGTAGCCTATGTACCCCACAAGCCCACCCCAAAAGCGCCCAAGACTTGAATCCTGGTAAGGTATAAAGCCTTCTAAGATCTTTTTTATCTCCGAGAAAGGGTCTTTGGTTATAGTGTGCTCTACCCTTCCGTCCTTGATGATCTCAAAAATACCCTTCCTGTAAGTACAGTAGAAAGATCCACCCAGGATTATGAAGGAATACCTACCCCACTTTATCCCACCCTCGGCGCTCTCCAGCAGGATGTTGAACTTCCCTTTTTCTTGGGTTTTTAAGAATATGGACAGGGGAGTCTCCGTGTCTGCCAGAAAGTCCTTGTAGAGAGGGATGATGTTGTAAGTTCTTGAAAGCTCTAGAAATTCCTCCAACGAGAGATTAAGCATAGTTAAATTTTAACTTCTGAGTCTGAGTCTGTTAAAAAGACGTTCCCAAAAGTTAAGTCTTAGGGGTTCTACATCAAGGGGAAGCTTAGAAAGAGCGAGGGATAGTTCTCTGATCAGAGTATCGTCAAAAGGATCCTGTCTTACTATCCGTCTTATGAGTTTTGGGTTGTAGCTTATGCTTCCGAGGTACTTTACGCTTGCGGTTGTAAACTTTTCGCACAACGTGCTTATGGTTTCGTATACCTTATTCCCTTCCTCCCTTGAGCTTACCTTATTCACTATAATGCAAAATTCCTTTACGTTCTCCTCCTTGTTTAAAACCTTTATAAGACCATAGGCATCCGCAACGGCTGTAGGTTCTGGTGTTGTTATGATTATAGGGATGTGAGAAGAAGAGACGAGGGCTATGGTGTCTGAGTGTATGCCTGGTGGCGTGTCAAATATAACGTAATCATAACTCCTTTCCGCAAATTCTTTAAGCCTCCATAATAAAGCCTTCAGTTGAGCTTCTGGTAGGTTTACCATATCTTTTATGCCACTACCACTTGATATAAAAGAAAGGTTTTCATTCAGTGGTACAACTATTTCGTCCATGCTACATTCGCCTTTGAGAAAGTCATACAGGTTTTTAGGTGATGCAATGCCAAGCATAAGGTGCACGTTGCTGAGGCCCAAGTCTCCGTCTATGATGAGGACCTTCTTTCCTTTATCAGCTATTATCTTGCCTGTGTGTACCGTCAGAAGCGTCTTTCCAACGCCTCCTTTACCACTGGATATGGAAAGGTAGAGGGTCTGCTTGCCCTCTTTCTGCCTTTCTAAGAGAGCCATTTGTTCCTGCATGGCTTACCTCTCCAAAAAGAGCTTTGCGAGGTTTTCGTAGCTTGCTATCTGTATGTCATTCGGTACACGCTGCCCAGTTGTGTAGCATAGTATAGGTAGCTTTGTCCTGCAGAGTACGTTGAGCATGGTTCCGTAGTAGTTGGTCTCATCAATTTTTGTAAAGATAAGACCCTTTATGTGTAGTGGTGAAAACCTTTCTATGCTTTCGTACATGACCTTCTCATCTACGTTGGTGCTTATTGTAAGGTAAACTTCGCTAGCTGGAAGCTTAGAGAGGTAAGGAAGAAGCTCTCTTATCTTTATCTCATCGTACTGGCTTCGTCCTGCTGTATCTACAAATATGCAATCCATGGAGGAAAATTCACCGATGCATTCCCTAAACTTGTAAGGTGTGTCTGCAACCCTGAAGGGGAGCTCCATGGCTAGGGCAAAGGCTTTTAACTGCTCCACAGCACCCACCCTATAGCTGTCTATGGTAACTATCCCTACAGACATGCTTTGATTCTTTAGCATATGCGCGAGCTTTGCTATGGTGGTAGTTTTGCCAACGCCCGTGGGTCCCACCAAGGTCACTATTCTCAGTCCCTTATCCTTGTCAAAGAAATCTTCTACCACCTTTATATGGACCTTAAGAGCCTCCACCAAAGATTCTAGGCTATCGCCCTTAAGGTCAAGCCTTTTGAACTCGTAGTCGTAGCCGCACGCAGACTCTACTATCCTCTGCGCCACATCCTTAGAAACACCCTTGTTCAATAGCTTGTTTATCAAGTTTAGGGCACTTATGGAAAACTCCCTTTCAAGCTCGGCACTGGGTTTGTCTTGGACTTCAAGCTTCTGCTTGTTTATGCTTTCCAATATCTCTTTAAGGGTTTGCTTGAGCTTTTCTATTTCCTCGTACACATTGTTTTGCTTTCTTAGTTCCTCTGAAAAGTCTTCCTTGTCGGGTATTCCCACTGTGACTTCCAGGTAGGTACGCCTAGGGAATGGCATGAAGGGAATTAGTCTCTTCTTCACCACACGGGTGGAGAGTATGAGAGCGTCTTGACCGTAAAGGGCTTTTATATCCTCCACCGCCTCCTGTAGAGACTTGGAAAAAATCTTTTTAATCCTCATCCACTACACCTAATACTTTTAGGTTGACCTGTCTGTCAAGTTCATTATACGACAGTACTACGAGCTGGGGTATGTAGCTCTCAAGAACTTTCCTTATATGCCTTCTGAGAGTAAAGGTGGTTATAAGCACGGGCATGGCGCCGTAGGGTGCAAACTTGGAGATCTCACTGGAAAGCTTTGGATATAAACGGTTGACTACGGTGTCTAAAAACTCGTCTTCTCTTCCCTCCTGGACGTAAGAGGTGAGCTTTGCTTCAAGTTTAGGGGAGAGTACAAGGGCATAGAGGGTATCTCCTGTCATGTATAGGCGTGTGATCCTTTTGGCCAACCTTTGTCTTACGTACTCAGTAAGGAGTTCTACATCCTTGGTCTGATCTATGTAGTCTGCTAGAGTTTCCACTATGCTCATAAGGTCGTTTATGGGTATACCTTCTTTCAGGAGGTTTTGCAGAACCCTGTGAAGTATGGATATGGGTATAAGGTCTGGGACAAGACCCTGCATGGCCTTTGGGTATTTCTTGCTTAACCTCTCCACAAGCTCCATAACTTCCTGTCTTCCGAGGATCTCATGTAAGTTTCTCTTTATGACCTCAGAAAGGTGGGTTATAAGAAGGGTGGGTATGTCTACGACCATGTAGTTTAGCCTTTGAGCTTCTGCCTTCTGATCTTCCCTTATCCAGTACGCCTTTAGCTTGAAAGCTGGATCCTTTGCCTGAATAGCTTGCAAAGGACCTTTGGCGTTCCCCAGGTCTATAGCCAGTAGGTGGTTGGGCATCACCTCGTACCTATCCACCTCTATACCTCTTATAAGGATCCTGTACTCGTATGGTCTGAGCTTTAGGTTATCCCTTATGTGAACGAGGGGAACCACAACACCATACTCGCTGGCTATCTGCTTTCTTATGGTCCTGATCCTTGAGGCTATGTCTCCCCCTTCTTTCTCTTCAACCAACGGCACTAGCCCGTAGCCTACTTCCAGAGATATGGCCTCTGGCTGTATTATGTCCTCTTCCTCCTTCTTTTCTTGAGGTTTTGTCCTCTCTTTCAACATCTTTTCCAAATTCTGAAGCTCTCTTTCCTTGAGAGCCTTTTGGGAAAGGTAGTAGAGAAGACCCATAATTCCAGACATTAGGAAGAAGGGCAGTTTAGGAAAGCCTTGTATAAGACCTATTAAAAACAAGAAGCCGGAGGAGTATAGGAAAACCCTTGGATCCTTGTGGAATTCCTCAAGAAGAGTTTTTCCGAGTTCTTCCTTTGAAGACGACTTGGTAACTACTATGCCCGCGGCTGTAGATAGGAGAAGTGCTGGTATCTGCGAGGCTAGACCTTCCCCTACCGTGAGCACTGTGTATGTGTTTAATGCGTCCATAAAACCCATACCCTTGAAGACTATCCCGATTAGAAGACCCCCCACTATGGATAGGAAGAGTATGATTAAGGCTGCTACAGCGTCTCCTCTTATAAACTTACTAGCACCATCCATAGCACCGTAGAAAGCAGCTTCCTGCTCAAGCTGAGCTCTTCTTCTTCTAGCTTCTTCCTCTGTTATGAGTCCGGCGTTCAGGTCTGCGTCTATGCTCATCTGTTTACCTGGCATGGCATCCAAGGTAAACCTGGCAGCCACCTCTGATATCCTCTCGGCTCCCCTTGTGATGACTACAAAGTTTATGACTATGAATATGAGAAATACCACTATACCCACTAACACCTCTCCACCTACTACGAACTTACCAAATCCTTCTATGATATGACCTGCTGCGCCTGTTCCTTCATGTCCGTGCAGTAATATCCTTCTGGCCGCAGCTATATTTAGAGATAGTCTCAGGAGGGTTCCCAGAAGTAAAACAGTTGGGAAAGCAGAGAGTTCAAGAGGACTCTTTATGAACATGGTAAGGACCAGAACGGTAAGCGAAAAGGCTATGCTTGTTACCAGAAGTAAGTCAAGAAGTATGGCGGGTATAGGGAGTACTATTGCACCTATGACTACTCCAAGGAAAAACAGTACCCAAGACTCCCTCCTAAGCACTCAGTAATTATAGTTTTTTCCTGTTTTCTATGGACTTTTCCAAGGAAAGACTGTCGGTAAACTCTATAAAACCGCCGAAGGATAGCCCAAAGGATACACGACTTATAGTAAGGTTTGGAAACTTCCTTTTAAGGAGCTTGTAAAGGTAGTTGGCCGTGGCTTCACCTTCCACGTTGGGATTTGTGGCCAGTATGACCTCCTTAGCTTGATTCTTCTCCACCCTTTCCAAAAGCTTGGGTATGTTTAAATCCTCCGGTGAAATACCCTCAAGGGGTGATATCCTTCCCCATAACACGTGGTACACGCCTTTGTACCTTTCCAACTTCTCTATAGCATAAGCATCCGATGACTCTTCAACAACGCATATGTACCTCCTGTTCCTACCTTCGTCGGAGCATATCCTGCATGGATCCATGTCAGATACTATGCCGCACTCAGAACAGGTGATGATGGACTCGGAGGCTTTCATCATAAGGTTTGCTATCCTGAGTCTCTCTTCCTTAGGAAGCTTTAGGAAATTGTATACTAGCCTGCTTGCTCCTCTCTCACCGTAGGTGGGTATCTTTTCTATGTTTTTTAGTAGTTCTCTGAGGATCTCAGGGAAGTACTTCTCAAATGCCATAGAAACATTGTAAAATGTTTCTAATAATGATGCAGGTTTACCTCCTTCCCAGCTCAAAGAAACAATCCCGAATGGTCCTAGGTAAATATACCCTAAAGGATTTCTTCACAGAAGAGAGTATAAACAGGTTCAGGGAGTTGGACGACAAACGCATAGAGCTCTTAAAAGTCATCTCTTGTCAGGAGGAGCTTCTTCCCGTCTGGCGCAGGTATGCCGGTCCTTTCTGGAATTCCCTTGAATTCTGGGTCCTCCCGCCTAAGGTTCAAAACCACCTAGCCGAGAATTCTGTGGTTATTTCCCCTGTCTTTGGACTTCTTTCCTTAAACGACTGGATACCTTACTGTCAAGCTCAGTGGAGTAAAGAGTTAAGATCCTTCTGGAGGGAAACGCTAAAAGGTATTTCGCGAGAACTCCTTAAGGATAAGGTGGTCTTCAGCTTTTTGGGAAAGGAGGAGCTTTCTCTAATTGACACGTCCTCGTGCCAAAAGCTCATAACCTTTGAGTTTTACAAAAGAGAGAGGAGGGTTTACAGAGATCAGCCACACAAAGCCTATACCCTCCGCTACATAGCCGAAAGACAGCTCGGTTACGAACATCTCACTGTTATCAACTTTTACGACTACAAAGTAGAAAGCATAAGGGAGGAGGGAAAGAGGGTGAGGGTGGTACTAAAAGGTCAGGGGGCTTACATATGATCTCTGTGGTGATACCAGCATACAACGAAAAGGATAACATACCCATACTGTACGAGAGGCTCAAGAAGGTCCTAGAAAGTCTAGGAGAGGACTACGAGATAATAGTGGTGGACGATGGCTCTACTGATGGGACCTTTGAGGTACTTCAAGAACTTGCTAAGGTTGATGAAAAGCTGAAGGTGGTACGTTTTAGAAGAAACTATGGGCAAACTGCTGCTATGTACGCCGGTTTTGAGTACGCCAAGGGTGATGTGATAATCACCATGGATGCAGATCTACAGAACGATCCAGAGGACATACCAAAGCTTTTAGAAGAGCTCAAAAAAGGTTACGATATAGTAAGCGGTTGGAGGAAGGACCGCAAAGATCCCTTCCTTTCAAGGGTTCTTCCCTCCATGATAGCCAATTGGATAATCTCTAAGGTCACTGGCGTACACCTTCATGATTACGGATGTACCCTAAAGGCTTATAGATCTGAAGTAGTGAAAGATCTTGAGCTTTATGGAGATATGCACCGCTTTCTGCCGGCTCTAACGAAGAGGCAAGGAGCTAGGATAACAGAGGTCGTAGTAAGACACCACCCAAGGCTGTATGGGAAGTCCAAGTACGGGCTAGGAAGAACTATCAAGGTAATCCTTGATATACTTCTGGTTAAGTTTCTCAACGAGTACATAAACAGGCCCATGTACGTCTTCGGATACGTAGGCCTCTTGCTGCTCACCTTTGGTCTTCTATCCATGCTGTATCTAATATTCGTGAAGATTTTCATGGATGAGCCCATAGGTAGAAGGCCTTTGCTTATCCTAAGTGTATTAGCCATCATATCTGGAATACAACTCCTTTCCACAGGTATCCTTGCAGAGCTCCTAGTTAGGATCTACTACACCTCAAAGGAGCAAAAGCCATACGTGGTGGAAAGGGTAATAAACCTATAGATGAAGTTGGAAAAAATCCTTAGGACACAGAGCTTAGAGCCTTATGGTTATGAACTTCTCATGGGTAAGGCACCCAGAAGTGTAGAGGAAGATTGGGAGTTTTTCAACGCTTTGATTGAGTTAGCATATCCAGAAAGTCTATATGTTTACTTTATCAATATATACCCAAGAACTATAATACGCCACCAAGATGAATTGTATGAAATCCTAAAAGATAGAGAAAACATAGTGCTTGAAATAATAGAAGAAGATACTAAGGAGGAAGAAATTATATATTTAAGTAACATCAAAGATTATCTAGGTTTTAAATTCTGCATAGATGATTTTGGAAGAAGATCCTCCAACATAGACAGGCTTATCCTCTTAAGACCTGAGTTTATAAAGCTTGACTTTGAACTTTTGAAAGGTTATAACCTTGAGGTTGTTGAAAACGTCAAGAGACTAGTACATAGTATAATCCCGGGCGTAAAGCTCATAGCCGAGAAGGTAGAAACCCAAGAGCAGTACAACATAGCTCTTGCCCTTGAAATAGACTTTGTGCAGGGCTATTATTTTATGCATGAAGATTCTGGCTCACATATGCTGCGCCCCTGACGCTGTCTACTTCTTAAAAAGGCTAAGGGAAGACTTTAAAGAAGCACACATAGTGGGCTTTTTCTACGACCCCAACATCCATCCTTACGAGGAGTATAAGCTCAGACTCTTGGAAACCAAGAGAGTATGCCAAGAGCTAGGTATAGAGCTTTATGAAGGTGAGTACGACGTTGAAAGCTGGCTTTCTAAGGTTAAGGGCCTTGAGGATGAACCCGAAAGAGGTAAAAGGTGTGCTGTGTGCTTTGACTACAGGCTTTTGAGGTCTGCAGAGTTTGCTAAAGAGATAGGTGCCACCCATCTCACTACTACCCTCCTTATGAGCCCTAAGAAAGACCTTAGGATGCTCTCCGAGTCTGGACAGAAGGTATGCCAGGAGTACGGCGTTGAGTTTCTTGCCCTTGACTACAGGAAGGGTGGCGGAACTCAGGAGATGTTCAGGCTATCCAGAGAGCTTGAGCTTTATCACCAGGATTATTGTGGTTGTGTGTATGGACTTTTCAAGCAGAAGAAAGATCAAAGTGTGTGGGATCTGATCTCCTACATGGGTAGAAGACCAGGAAGCAAGGAGGAAAGAGCCTTCATAAAAGAGGTCAGACTCTTTGCAGAATCTATAGGAATTGCCTGCAAGGAGTGGGAGTTTTCCTTCATAAACTGGAGACCTATACTGGGTAAGCTTGAGGTAGATGGTAAGGCGATTCCCTCCTTTGTAAGACCCTACTCAAGGTCCATAAGGGGTGTGTTGAAGACAGATCCCCATGAGCTCGTAGGAGATACTCTCTACTACTCAAAGGGAGGGTTAAGGGTTGTTTTCGTGGAGCCCTTTGAAGACAGACCTATTGAGGAGTTTGATGGCGTGGCAGACCCTACTTTCCTCGTGCCCACTGAATACAAGGAGGAGCTTTTACACAAGAGAGTAAGCGCACAGCTAGAGGTGGAGTTTACTCCTTCCGAGAGCAGCGTCCTACTTGTAGGTGACTTTAACTCTCCAAGGATACTCTGCATACCCGCAGATACCCTACAGGATGGCAGGGGTATAAACCTTGACTTTGTGTGTGAGTTTATGAAGCTTAGCTCTAAAAAGATACTCTCTGGTGAGCTGGCCTTGCTCGTGGCAGGTGCTGAGTCTCTCGGGCATGTTGGCAGCAAGTACTTCCAAGAGAGAACAGAAAGGTCAGTCGTACATCTTGGCTTCCATCCAGAGTCTGTCCATCTCCTCTAGGGTCATGTCTTTGAGGTCCTTTCCCATCTGCTTGGCCTTTTGCTCTATGTAGGAGAATCTTCTTATGAACCTGTCGTTTGCCTTCTGGAGGGCAGTTTCTGCGTCCACCTTCAAGAACCTTGCTAGCTCTACCACAGCAGTGAGTATATCACCCACCTCGTGTTCTATGTCCTTCTGACCTTTACCTTCACGTATGGCCTGCTTTAGTTCCTCTATCTCCTCCTGAAGTTTTTCAAACACCTGGTCTATATGGCTAAAGTCAAAGCCTACGGAGCTTGCTCTATCCTGTATCTTTTGACTCCTGGCCAGAGCTGGAAGGCTCTTTGGTATTCCATCAAATATGCTCTCTCTCTTCTTGTTGGCTTCCCAGTTTTTGAGTACCTCCTCAGGGTTGGCATCTGAAAACACGTGTGGATGCCTTTGTATGAGCTTTTCTATTAGGTTTTTTACTACATCCTCAAAGGTAAAGGCTCCCCTCTCCTTAGCTATCTGAGAGTGAAACACCACCTGTAGAAGCACATCTCCAAGCTCCTCTTTAAGTTTTCCGTCATCCTTCTCGTCTATGGCCTCCAAAAGCTCGTAGACCTCTTCCAAGGCATATTTTTTAAGGCTTTCATGCGTTTGACTTCTATCCCATGGGCATTCCTTCCTTAGTCTTTCCATAATCTCCAAAAGCTCTTCAACCTCTCTCATGTTTGAACCTCTCAGAGGAAAAGATGTCTAAAAAGGGACTTTTCTTTCCTTGAAGGTACTCAAGGACTATCTTTGAAGTTATGGGACCATGAAGGATACCGTTCCTGTAATGCCCTGTAGCTACTATGTAGTTGTTCCCTGTTTCAAAGATAGGAAGTTCGTCGGGCGATGCTGGCCTAAAGCCGTACAACGTGGATATGAGTTCCGAATCCTTGAGTGCTGGCATTAGCTGTATGGCTCCTTCCGATAATCTTTTTACACCCTCCAGACTCACCCCTTCCAAGAAGCCTACCCTCTCGCTCGTTGCACCTATGTAGAGGTACCTTTCCCTGGGTATAAGGTAAGACACGGAGGAGTAATGGACTATAGAGGGTTTGACACCCTTCACCTTTAGAGCTTGACCCTTTATAGGAAACACGGGTAAATCAAAGAGCTGACCGGTCCATGCACCTGTAGCAAACACGTAAAACTCGGCCTCATAACATCCTTTTATCCCTACCACCTCTTCCACATAACCGTCTTTTTTCCTTACCTCCCTTATGTGGTCTATTACGAGCTCAGCCCCTAACCTCTCTGCTGCCTTCCACAGGGCGCTCATGAGCTCTTCTGTGTCTACCCATCCTTCTTCTTCGTAATGAATCACCTTCTTTACCTTTGAAGAAAGATCAGAAGTGGGTTCCTCCAAATGAAGCTTGTAACCCATCCTGGTATAAGCCTCAGCGATGGATAGAAGGTCTTCTTCGCCCTCTAACACGAGCCTTCTTATACCTTCCTGCCAAAAGCTGACTTTGTAGCTGCTTGTTTCTTCAGCAACTTTTACAAACTGCGGGAACTCCTTCAAGCTTTGGTAGGAGAAATCAAATATGTATCCCTTTAATCCTTCAGAGAAGGGAGCAAGCATACCACCCGCCACCCAAGAGGTAGACTCCTGAGTGTTCTTGGTGATGATGGCGACCCTGTAGCCCTCGATCAGCAACCTTAAAGCGCACGAAAGCCCTATTATGCCACTGCCTACAACAATGATCTTTGTCATGTTTTGTAATTTATAATAAATTACATGGGTGAGCTAAAAAGGCAAGTTGATACGGACTATGTGTACTTCGCAGAGGTGGAGCTGCTTCTAAACCACGGCGTAGGTTATCCCGAACTCATCCCTCAGCTGAGGGAGAAGGTCTACAGGGAAGGTCTGGAGGAGAGTCCTTACGTGAAAAAAGCTGACAGAAAGCTGATCCAGAGCGTCCATAGGTATATAGAACTCCTTGAAACCTCCGACGAGCCTATAGACGATAAGGAAGACGAACCCATAAACAAATGGTGGTGGCATCTGCACAAGATAGCTAAGGGTAGGTATCCAAGCCTTACGCTCCCTGAATATCTTAGGGAGATTTACAGAAAGAGGAGGAAGTACTGGAGACAAAAGGGAAGACTTACCCATCCACACAGTATGGATTACACTAATCATACATGGAGAGTATAAAAGATTTACGTGCCCAGATAGACAAGATAGATGAAGAGATATTAAGACTGCTCAACGAGAGAGCTAGGATCGCTAAGATCATAGGGGAGGCAAAGAGGAAAGAAGGTGTTCATCTCCACTCTCCAGAGAGGGAGAGAGAAGTTTTAGAGAGGGTTATAAGGTTAAACAAGGAGCTATACTCGGAGCAGATACCATCCAAGGCAGTGGCCCACATCTTTAGAGAGATCATGTCTATGTGTCTATCTTTGGAAAGGAATGGGGGCATAAGGGTGGCCTACCTAGGTCCTAAGGCTACCTTTACGCATCAGGCGGCCTTGGAGTACTTTGGTCTTTCGGCCAACTATGTGATGGTCAACACTATAAGGGATGTCTTTGTTGAGGTAGAAACTGATAGGGTAGACTACGGAGTGGTGCCTGTAGAAAACACCACTGAAGGTGTTGTGAACTATACGCTAGATATGTTTTTGGAGTACAACACTAAGATAGTGGGGGAAGTAGTCATCCCAATAAAGCTAAACCTCCTCTCCACTCGCCTGGACTTGGAAGGGATAAGAAAAGTTTACTCTCATGGACACGCGCTTGCTCAGTGTAGAAACTGGCTTGAGAAGAACTTACCTCACGCAACGCTCATAGAGACTGAAAGCACAGCCAAAGCCTGCGAAATCGTCTTAGAGCAGGATGATGCAGCTGCTATAGCCAGTGAGGCAGCCGCCTATACGTACCATCTCAACATACTGGCTCAGAACATTCAAGATGGATCTAACAACTACACTAGGTTCCTGGTGATAGGAAAGAGAGAGGTCAAGAGGACAGGCAAAGACAAGACCTCTCTTCTGTTTGCCGTAAAGCATCAAGCTGGAGCTCTGTATAGGGCTCTTGAAAGCTTCTACGTGCATGGCATAAACCTCACTAAGATAGAATCAAGACCTTCTAAGAAGAAGGCGTGGGACTATGTGTTTTTTGCGGATATAGAAGGTCATGTGGAGGATGAACCAGTACGTAAGGCCTTAAGCATGTTAGAAGATAGGACGCAGATGGTCAAGGTCTTAGGATCATACCCGAGGGCTCTGTTTGAAGAGGGCTAACTCGGTCAGGATCCTCCTCTTCTGTCTTTCTCCATAAGCTGGCTCTAGAAATACATCTCCAAGCCTTAAACCCACAGGATAGCCTTCTCTTGTGAGTTTTACACATAAGTAAGCTAGCTTGGAGAGTTTCTCTTCTAGGTTACCTTCTACCATATCTAAAGAGAGGACTATGGGTTTTCTTTCTTCAGATACCATCTTCCTTACCATGAGTCTTTCTGTCTTAGCAAAGAGCTTCCAGTGGATAAACTTCACAGGCTCTCCTGAATACTCCTTGATTGAATGAAACTCTTCAACCCCCTTCTGAAGAGTATCCTCCAGACTCTGTTTAGTCTTACCTGTAGCCGTATGTAATACGTGAAAGTTTTCAACCTTCAGTAGCTTTGGAAAGACCACCAAGTTTAATGGCACTTCTACCGTATAGTACCTCCTGAACATGCCTACGGGGAAATCTGAAAAGATGGTAAAGGTTATAGAGGGATGTAAACCCCTACTCTTAAAACTTAGGCTTATCTTTTTCTCTGAGCTTTCGCGCACATACGGAAAGTAACATAGAACATCTTCGTCGTAGGAAACACCTATAAGGAAAGAGGGTATCCTTTTGGAGGAGCCAATCATGAGGGTAAAGGTGGCGGGTGTACCTGCATACACCTCAGGTGGTGGTATAAGTGTAAGACTCAGGCCTTTTATGTTTTGTAGGGAAAAGATACCAGACAAGAGCATGAAAGAGAGCAAGGCGGACACTACCATGTAGAGCAGGTTGTTCCCAGTGTTTACGGCGGCGACACCTAAAAAGACGGTGATGCCTATGAAGATATGGCCGAAGGCGTTAACCTTTACCTTGTACTTCATCCTTTAGAAAGTGCTTTAGAAGCTCCACAGGGATAGGAAGCACTACCACGTTTCCTGGTTTTGTACTTACATTTTGAATGGCCTCTAGGTACCTTATCTGTATGGCCAATGGCTCTGAAGCCAAAACTTTAGCTGCTTCAGCCAACATCTTAGCAGCCTGGTACTCAGCTTCGGCCGTTATTACCTTTGCCCGTCTTTCCCTCTCCGCTTCCGCCTGTCTTGCCATGGCTTTTCTTAACTCTTCAGGGAGGTCAATCCTCTTCAGTTCTACTGCTATCACCTTTATGCCCCAGGGGTCTGTTTGCTTGTCTATGATCTCTTGGAGCTTTAGGTTTAGCTTCTCTCTTTCCGAGAGTAGTTCGTCAAGCTCGGCAGCACCGCATACGCTCCTTAGAGTAGTCTGAGCTATCTGGGATGTAGCAAACATGTAGTTCTCTACGCTCACTACAGCCTTTACAGGATCCACTATTCTAAAGTAGACTACCGCATCCACGCTCACGGATACGTTGTCCTTGGTTATTACATCCTGGGTGGGAACGTCTAAGGTTACCGTCCTGAGGTCCACCTTCACCATCTGATCTATGAAGGGGATTAGTATGAAGAGTCCTGGTCCCTTTGCACCTATCACTCTACCTAACCTAAAGACTACAGCCCTCTCATACTCTTTGGCTATCTTTATAGAGGAAATGATTACTATCAGGAGAAATACGGCAGCGAAGAAGATTATAGGAACACCCATGATAAGCCCTCCCAAGGTCTTTAAAAAATCAATACCGATGACTCCGAACAGTATAAAACCTACAATTATGAAGAAAGGTAAAGCTTCTAAGAAATCTCTCATGACTAATAGTATAAGTTCTTAATCTCCACACCTTAAAACTTTCGCTCTTATCTTGATGACACCCCTTCCCAACATACCCAACTCCTTTGCAGCACCGTAAGACAAGTCGAGGATTCTGTCATCTTTAAGAGGTCCCCGGTCTACTACCTTGACCACAACCTTTTTATTGTTTTCTAAGTTCTGTACTTCCAGAAGTGTCCCTAGAGGAAGGTCTCTGGAAGCTGCGTACATACCCATCATGTTATACACTGTTCCGTACGCGCTCTCCCTTCCATGGTAAGGCTCCCCATACCAACTTGCATATCCTTCGACGTACGATGGACACCTAACTATACCTTCCTTGCCACACCTCTCTACTTCTAGCCTGGCTCTGAAGGGATCCTTACCAAGATAATTCGAGTATCTATAAGGTAGGCACAAGCCTTCTACATCTTCTCTCCTAAACACGGCTATGGTTATATGCTTACCATTCTCTTCGTTTGTTACCTTCACTTTGCTTCCTGTTTGTACCAAGTTGCTAAAAGCTTTTGGATATTCGCAGTATCTGGCCGTTGTTCTGATAACCTTTGGACAGTTTACTTCCAAGTACTTTTCCCTTTCTTCCACTTTGACAGCACAGGAGCTTATAAACACCAGGAAGAGAAACCAAATCATAGCTCTTTGTTTATACCCTCCGCGTAGATCCTTTCAAGTATCCTTCTGGCTATGGGAGCGGCTGCAGATCCTCCCGAGCCTCCATGCTCTACTATAACTCCTATTATGAAGATAGGATCCCTGTAGGGGGCAAAGCCAACAAACCATGCATGATCCCTCAGATGGTACGGAAGGTTTTTCCTCTTGGAGCTTAGAGGAGACACCTGCGCTGTCCCAGTTTTACCCGCTATGTCTACTATTCTTGAGAAGGCTGAAGTGGCCGTTCCACGCCTTACCACATCCCTTAAAGCTTCCCTAACCAAAGCGAAGTGTTCCAAGCTGGTTTGTACAACTTTAAACACTTTTCTTTTATTCTGCCAGACGGTCTTACCCTCCGGATCTCTTATTTCCTTCACCAGGGTTGGTGTGTATATAACCCCATCGTTAGCTATACCCATCATCATAAGACACTGCTCAAGAAGTGTGGCTGAGATGTAACCTTGTCCTATGGACATGTTTACTGTGTCTCCACCAAACCAGTGTTGTTTTAACTTCTCTTTCTTCCATCTTGGGTTGGGAATAAAGCCTTTGCTGTGTTTTAGTTCAAAAGGGATTTCTTCACCGTAGGTGAAGGATCTTAGGGTTTTCTCTATGCCTGAAGGTCCAAGGTTATAGTAACCGTGATAGTAAAAGTAAACGTCACAGGAGTTTACTATAGCTTCTTTTATGTTTTGGAAGCCATGGCCGTGTCTGTTCCAACAGAAGAAATCTTCGTTCCCCAACACGAACACTCCTCTACATACTACACCCTGTGTGGTGTTTCTCCTTAACAGCTCTATAGCTAGCGCTGGCTTTATAACGGAAGCTGGTGGATACTTGGCTTGCAGGCACCTGTTGAAGAGGGGTTTGTAAGGATCCTTTATGTACTCTTCCCATAGGTCTGCTATACGGTTTGGGTCATAAGAAGGGTAGCTCATAAGACACAGAACTTCACCAGTCCTTGCATGTAGTATGAGAACACCCCCCGCTTTGTGTCCCGACTCTTTGAAAACATCGTAGGCTATCTTTTGTATGCGGGCGTCTATGGTAAGCACCACTGTATTTCCTACCCTGGGTTCTATCCTCCTAAGAACCTTTATGGGTCTTCCTGTGGCGTCCACCATTACCTCCTCTCCTCCTACATAACCCAGGAGTTCTTGATCAAAGACTCTTTCTATTCCTGCCTTTCCCACTAGGCTCTGTGTGGCTATTCTTCCTTGGTACTTAGCAAGTTCCTGCTCGGTAGGATACCCTACGTAACCCATCACATGAGCACATGTCTCGGCCATAGGATAGAACCTTTCTGGTAGTATATCCACGAAAAAGCCCTGTAGCTTGTAGCTGTTGTTATAAAAGAGGTCAAGCTCCTCCTGGGTGTTTATCTTCTTTATGGGTATAGGTTGGTATCCTTTTAGAGATGTCTTTAGCTTTTCCTCGGATAGTTCTAAACCGAAAAGCTCCTTAAGTGTTTTTAAACTGTTTTCTAGCTCTGTTTTGTCTTCTAACCTTTGTGGATCGAGGAATATCATGTATCTTGGCACATCGTAAGCAAGCTTAACTCCGTTCCTGTCTAGTATGTATCCCCTTTCGGGATACAAAACTCTTAATCTGAGGTAGTTTTTAGTGGAGAGTTTCTTAAAATACTCTCCCTTTATGATCTGCATGTAAAAGAGTCTTACAAGTACTATCATGTATAGGAATAGGGACAGTATAAAAAGGAAGAAGAACCTCCTTCTGGTCATTTTAGCTTATGAATCTGGCTAAGCATACGTGCAAGAACGACGCCGCCTATGCCCAAGGACCATAAAAACACGTCCAGACCAGACATTTTCCCCTCAAAGAGCTTCAGCATAAATTCTCTGGTAAGGAATGCAAGCAGAACATCCATAAGTATATCAACCCTTATTCTGTCGTACTCAAAGAAGTCTATAAAAGCTCTTATTAGTTCAAGAACTACAACAAGTGATAGCACATTTGTTACAAGCTCTTTAAAACCTAGTCTAACCGTTTCCTCTGTTACGGTTAAACCCAATTCTAGTGTAGTCCTTGCAAGACCTATAAAGAGGGCAACTATAAGTATTACCAGAGTTACGTTAAAGGCGATGCGGATAAAGATTCTGTAAACTTTTAAAACCAGTTCTTGCATGTTTATAATTTTACTTTATGGTTATCAAAGAGCTTTTTAGAAAAAAGTACTACGAAAGTGAATGTTCTGTCTTTGAACCCAAGCTTGGAGTCTTAGACCTGACGAGCATAGGCATCGGCGCTATAATAGGTGCCGGAATCTTCGTCATAACTGGTAAGGTAGCAGCTAACTATGCTGGTCCAGCTGTAGTTTTATCCTTTATTCTAGCTGGTGTAACAACAGCCATAAGTGCTCTTATATATTCAGAGCTCAGCACGCGCTATCCCGTGGCAGGAAGTGCCTACAGCTACACATACGCCACCCTTGGAGAAATCTTGGCTTGGCTGGTAGGGTGGAACCTTGTGCTAGAGTATGGACTCTCGGTAGCTGCCGTTTCTGCAGGATGGTCCGGATACATGCGTAGCATACTGGAAAAGGAGTTGGGTCTGAGTATACCTAAGGTTATATCCGGAGCCTACGAGCCACAAAAAGGTACTTACTTTGACCTCTTTGCCTTTTTGGCTGTCCTAGTTGTGTTTGGTCTCCTCTACAGGGGAGTGAAGGAATCTGCTCGTGTGAATCTATTCATAGTGATGGTAAAGCTCTTTACTCTAGGTCTTTTCTTGGCTACCGGACTTTTCTTCATAGGCATAGACCTTTCTAATCTTACACCTTTTATACCCCCTCCTGGTAAGAACAGCATGGGAGAGGATGCTTATGGATGGTTTGGTATCCTGAGAGCGGCTAGCATAGTCATATTTGCATACCTTGGGTTTGACGCTGTATCTACCGTGGCGGAAGAGGCTAAGAACCCCACAAAAACCGTGCCCTTAGGCATAATGTTCGCAATGCTCATAAGTACCTTCCTGTACATATCTGTTAGCTTTACTCTGACGGGCATTGCACCTTACAAAGAACTGGATGTGGCGGAACCTCTTGCCAAGGCTATGTACATGCACAGCCATACCTTGATAGGTAACATAATAGCCATAGGTGCCATCATAACCATAACGAGCGTGATGATAACCATGGGGCTTGGTTTTACAAGGGTTGTTTATGCCCTTGCCAGAGATGGATTACTCTTTAGTAAATTGGCAGAGATCCATCCTAAGTACAAGACACCCCATGTGGCCACATTGGTTGGAGGGCTTTTTATAGCCCTGATTGCTGGTTTTGTACCTCTCACACAGCTTGCCGAGCTTGTGAACGTAGGTACACTGTTTGCCTACTTTACGGTGGGTGTTGCAGTACTCTACCTTAGGCTCAAGAAAGCGCCGCCATGTGGCTACACAGTACCCATGGCTTACTTGCTAGTGCCCATAAATCTATTCCTAATAATGCTAGTTGTTTCTGCTCTTCCTGCTCTCACGTGGAAGAGGTTTTTGTTGTGGTGCCTTATAGGTATGGCCATATACATTCTGTATGGTTATAAAAACGCCAGGAGGCAGGCTTAGGCGCTGCAGCTTTCGCATTCTTCTATGTCCGTTAAAGACCTGCTCCTGACGTAGTAGACAGTCTTGAGTCCAAGCTCCCATGCCATCATGTAGTAGCTAAGCAGTGTGGGTCCATCTATGTTTTCAGGATCTATGAAGAGGTTGAGAGATTGGGCTTGGTCTATCCATTTCTGCCTTTCTGCAGCTGCGCGTATGGACCACCTTTGGTCTATGTGGTAGGCACTCTTGTAGTGCCAGAAGTACTTGTCTACTTCGGGTGGTACCTGCGGGAGTATACCGGACATGTTCTCCTCTTTGTAGAACTTTGCAAATATGGGGTCTACTGATGGGGTAGCTCCTATTATCAGGGATGTGGAACCTGTAGGCATTAGAGCAAGCAAGTAAGCATTCCTAATTCCGTACTTTTTGACATCTTCGGCAAGTCCTATCCAATCTAGTCCATTGGTTGACATAGTTTGGTTCTCTTCCGGTGTCCTTCCAAAGAATATGCCCTTAGACCAGTCTGACCCATCAAACAGTGGATACTTACCCCTTTCTTTTGCAAGCTCCATAGAGCTCTTTATGGCGTAGTATGCTATCCTTTCGAACAGGGAGTTGGCAAACTTAAGGTGCTCTTCAGACTCCCAGGAAATGCCTTCCTTTACAAGCAGATAGTGGTAGTTGCTAACCCCTATACCTATAGCTCTGTAACGTTTATTGGTGTACTCTGCTTCCTTTATGGCGTAGAAGTTTATACTTATGACGTTGTCAAGCATACGCACTAGTATAGGCATGACCCTTTCAAGATCTTCCTTAGTGTGTACCTTTCCTAGATTGATGCTCCCTAGGTTACATACTACCACGTCCCCAGATTTCTTTTTGTGTATTATGGTACCATCCTCTAAAAGTTTGTCTTCGAGGTGAGTAGTCGTAGACATGTTCTGAACTATCTCCATACATAGGTTGGATGAGTAGACCATACCTGCATGTTTGTTAGGGTTTAGTTTGTTTGCTGTATCCCTGAAGAACACATAGGGTTCACCTGTTTCAAAAATTACAGACAGGAGTCTTTTAAAAAGTTCAAAAGGATCCACCTGCCTTTTGGCGTAATCTGGTAGGGTCTTTTCCAGATGTTGGTAGAGCTCTTCAAACTCTTCTCCGTAGAAGTCTTCTAAGTTCTTTCCATCTTTTACGTTCTTGCAGTAGTAAGGATCCAACAGCGTCCAATAGACTTCCTTACCCTCTAGTCTTTCCCTTAGCCTTTTCATAAACAGGTCTGGTATGGATACTGCAGGGTGTATGTCGTGCGCCTTCTTTCTCTCATCTCCTACGTTAGTCTTTACCTCCAGGAAGTCGAGTATATCCTTATGCCATATGTCTAGTGTAATGGATGCGGATCCTTTTCTCATTCCCAGCTGGTCTACGTAAACCATCACGTCGTTAAGGATCTTGACTACGGGCAGAACTCCCGAACTTGCACCCTTGAATTTCCTGATAGGAGCCCCAGTTGCCCTAATCTTACCTAGGTATATGCCAAGGCCTCCTGCGAACTTGGATATCATTCCAGCTTTTTGAACGTTGTCAAATATGTCGTAAAGATCATCATCTACTGTCAGGACAAAGCAAGAAGAGAGTTGGGTAAAAGGCCTTCTTGCGTTCATGAGTGTGGGGGTTGCTAAAGAAACTTCGTGTTTGGACAGAACATCGTAAAAGATCTTGGCCCAACGTATTCTATCTTCTTTCTTTTCAGGTACGGCAAGGCTCATGGCTATGAGCATGTACATCTCCTGAGGAAGCTCTATTATCTTTCCTTCTTCGTCCCTAACAAGGTACCTGTCGCACAGGATCTTTATACCTACATAGTTAAAGAGCAGGTCCCTATCAGGGTTTATGTAACGCGCAAGCTCATCTATCTCATCCTTGGTGTAGTTCTCGAGAAGGTACTCTCCATATATGCCCTTCTCAGTGTAAGTTTTTATAAGGTCGTAGAAGCTATCAGGGTTGTATGGCTTGTACCTACCGTTTAGCTTGTCCTTTACTTTGTACCCTCTTAGATGTCCTACATCTTTGTAAAGGTCATAAAGTAAGAGCCTCGCAGCTACATACTGCCAATCGGGAGTTTGTGGAGATATCTTCTCTGCAGCAGTCCTTATGAGGAGCTGCTGTATCTCCTTGGTAGTTATACCTTCTCTGAACTGTATATGAGCGTCCGCTTCGAGCTCAAGGGGGTCTACGTTAAGCCCTTTACATGCAAAGTCTATGACCACTCTAATCTTTGAAATATCAAGGTTCTCCTTTCTACCAGAACGTTTGATTACATGCATGGTATTGACCTCCTGGGGTTGGGTCTTTTTACCTAATAGGAGTATAAGGGGTCTTTTCTAGAAACTTACCTTAAAAATTCTCCATCCTTTAGGTAGTTTTCCATCCACCTCCTGTCCAGCCAGTAGACAGGGTTAACTTCATAACCATTCACAAGTATACCAAAGTGCAGGTGATCCCCTAGAGCTAGACCTGTTTTTCCCGTCTTACCTATGGTCTGACCCTTTTTAACGTAATCACCAGGCTTTACATATATTTCAGACAGGTGTCCGTACAGGCTCATAAGACCCAGGCCGTGATCTATCAGGACTAAGTTCCCGTATATTCCTAGCTGACCTGTATAGACTACCACGCCCGAGTTGCTAGCTGGGACGTCAGCCCTCTCTACAGAGGCAAAGTCATAGCCCATATGCACACTGCTGCTTACCTTCTGACCTTTGTAGTAGTAATCCCTTGCATCTCCGTAGGTGGCCACTACTTTGCTGTTGGGAAGCTGAAGAAATGGACCATTCCACAACTTTCTAGGTTCGCTCTTTGTAGAGAGTTCTTTCAGTCTTTGTACGTTCTGACTTCTCCACTCTTCGTTGACCTTCTTAAAGGCTTCCAAGGGAGAAAGACCTGCAGCCTCCTGACCAAGCAGTGGGTATATCTCCCTCTGTATAAAGGAATCATCTATATGTATAACGTCCTTTTTAAACCTTCTTTGCTTTACTCCAACTGTATATGTAGCTTGTGATGTATTTCCTACCTCATCCTCAAGCACTACCTTCACAGAAGCCTTTTCGGAGATGTCTAGCTTGACTGGAAGTATGGCAAAGAAAAGATCTGTACCCACCTTGTACATAGGATACCTTTCCTCGTTTAGGTAGGCCCATCCTTGCATAGCTTTTTTGGACCTTACGTACACAGGAATAACGCTTCCTAAATCCGCAGTGCTTGGTATATACTCTAGTTTTAGGTCGGGTGGTACCGTTGAAACAAGTGCCCTTACCTTGTAAGACCTCCTAGTAAGAAAGCCACCTTCAAGGTCTACGACGACCTGTGCCTCTCCGTCCCTCAGACCAAGCTCCTTAGGTTTTATGGAGAAACTTACCTGTCCGTTTTGGGGTGCTCCCTCGTAGACCTTCAGCTTCTTTCCATCCTGCTCTACAAAGACCGCCACCTTTTCTGGAGTGGGGTTCACTTTAAGGGTGTAACTTGAGTCTATCCCGATACGGCTAAGTCTTTCCAGGTTTTCAACCTTTGGAGCTTTCCCAAAGAGGTTGTAACCTGTGTAGAAGAAGAGCAGCATAAGGAGAAACATTGCAAGGGTTCTTATAGCCTTTATGAACCTCTTCCTTTCGTGCTTACGCCCAAAATCTGTCCTATACCTCACAGTAAAGTAAAATAGTACCATGCTTCTTGGTGACTGGGTTTTCTTCTCCTTTGAGGATTCACAGAAAATACAGCGCTACCTTCAGGTGGCCTTTGATGTGTTTTCCGACTACAGGTTTGTCGTGCTTCCCACCTTGGAAGAGTCTGGTTTCTCTGACTCTATCGGTGTATGTTACGGAAAAGGTCTTAGTCTGAGGAAGGATTTTACCCTAAGCTTGGCTAGGTTTATATCTTCTTACAGATACGTAGAGCTACCTGCAAAGGTCTTCTACTTTGGGAACGTCTTCAGGAGGGAACCGCAGACGGAAAGCTACCAGGTGGGATGTGAGCTTTTAGGTTACAGAGGTATCGATGCAGAAGTTGAGGTCATAAGGAGGCTCTACACCTTTTTGAAGGGCTGCGGACTTGAGAACCTCACTGTAAGCGTTGGTCATACCCTAATAGTCCAAAAGCTTTTAGAGCTATACCCTAACAGAAAAACACTCCTTATGTACCTTATGCAGAAAAATTACCGTGCCCTTAAGGACCACCCTCAGCTATTAGAACTTCTCTTTACCCAAGGAGGGGAAGAAGTGCTTCATGAGTTTGCTCAAAAGCATCCGCAGTTAGAAGAACCACTGAATGAGCTCCTGGAACTCTCAAAGAAGCTCCCTGACGTAAACATCACCTTTGACCTTTCTGAGATAAGACCGCAGGATTACTACACGGGGGTGGTCTTTGAAATATTCCATCCAGACGTAGGTCAGCCTCTAGCTGGAGGTGGTAGGTATGATAATCTGTACCCAAGCTTTGGGCTTGAAGTGTGTGCTGTAGGTGGAGCTGTGTACATAAACACGCTCCTAGAGGTATAATCTCTACTTCTTAGAAGGAGGTCCTGGTTGAGCTTCCAAAAGGTAAGAGGCTTTCACGACCTTTTTGGTGAGGAATTAAGAAAGTTTAGGCACGTCTCTAACACTGTCAGGGAGTACCTGAAAAGGTACAACTTTGAGGAGATAATCTTACCTGTTGTAGAGTACGCCCAGCTCTTTGAGAGAAGCATAGGAGAGTTTACAGACATAGTTCAAAAGGAGATGTTCGTATTTCCAGACAAGAAGGGGAGACTTTTGGCCTTAAGACCAGAAGGTACAGCAGGAGCTGTAAGGGCCTACGTGGAGAACAAGATTTACGCTCTTAAACCTTACTGGAAGGTCTTTTACGAAGGTCCTATGTTCAGGTACGAAAGACCTCAGGCAGGACGCTACAGACAGTTTCACCAACTTGGAGCCGAAGTGTTCGGTATACTGGATCCTATAGTGGACGCTGAGATGATAAACCTAATCTACAAGGTTGTGTCTGAGCTTAAGATCGATGCACATATAGAGATAAACTCCATAGGATGTAGAAAATGTAGACCAGCTTACAGAGAAGCCCTTGTGGAATATCTAGAATCCGTTTCCGGCCATCTGTGTGATGTCTGTCTGGAAAGAAAAGATAAAAACCCCCTTAGGGTACTTGACTGCAAGGTTCCCACATGCCAGCAGGCTGTCTATCATGCTCCAAAGATGGTAGATTTCCTCTGCGATGAGTGTAGGGAACACTACGAAAAGCTAAAAGAGTACCTCAACATGATGGATGTGCCTTACGTAGAAAACTACAACCTTGTGAGAGGGCTCGACTACTACACGAAGACAGTTTTTGAGATAGTCTCGCAGGAGCTTGGGATAACTATAGTGGCTGGCGGAAGGTACGACTACCTTGTGGAAGACATGGGGGGACCACCCACACCAGCCGTAGGCTTTGCCGTGGGGCTTGAAAGGGTAGCTCTGCTCGTGAAAGATCTACCTGAGGAAGAACCTTTGTACTTTATAGTTGCCTTTGATGAGGTACGGGACTACGCTCTCAAAGTGGCGGACATTTTAAGGAACGAGGGTAAGAGGGTTGAACTCTCCTACAAGAGAGGATCCATAAAGAAGCAGCTTGAGCTTGCAAACAAGCTAAAGGCAGACTATGCTGTCATAATAGGTCCAGACGAAAAGTCCGAGGGAAGCATAACGCTAAAAGACCTGCATACAGGAGAACAAAAGAAAGTATACCTCAGTACGTCTTTATAAGGCTCTCTATAGGATCCTCTTCCGTCTGAGCTACACACTGAAGGGGCCTTACCTCAACTTTCGCGATACCTTTGTTGAGAAATCCCAGCTTTTTTGCTGCACTCTTAGATAGGTCTATTATCCTATTTCTTCCGAAAGGTCCCACGTCGTTGACCCTGACTATGACCTCCTTACCATTCTCAAGGTTTTTCACCAACAGATAAGTGCCTATGGGAAATGCTCTTGAAGCTGCTGTGTATTTGGTCTTGTGGAAGATCTCGCCGCTCGCCGTCTTCCTTCCATGGAAGTCATTACCGTACCAGGATGCATATCCTACCTCACTCTTGCATTCGTAAGCAAATGCAACAGTGAGGAGGATAAGAACTGCGAGCTTCCTCATGCTCCACCTCCTTTATAGGTTTTGGCAAACAAGGAGATTATACTATAATGATTGCATGCAACTCTATAAGCTACCTACCTATGAAATAATACAACTTTTGAGAAAAGGAGAGGTAAAACCTTCTGAAGTTCTGGAGAGCTTTTTCCAAAGGTTCAGCTCCACCGAGGAGAAGATAAAGGCCTTTATAACGCCTCTCTACGAACAAGCATTGGAACAGGCAAAAGCTATGGATAGTAGACAGCCAGAGGGTAGACTCTTTGGCATACCCATAGCCATAAAGGACAACATAAACGTAAAGGGATACAGAACTACGTGTGCCTCAAAGATTCTAGAGAACTATATCTCACCCTATGATGCCACTGTGGTGGAAAAGTTAAAACAGGAAGGGGCCATAATAATTGGCAAGACTAACATGGATGAGTTTGCCATGGGATCATCTACAGAGTACTCGGCCTTCTTTCCTACCAAGAACCCTTGGGATCTTGAGAGGGTACCGGGTGGCTCCTCTGGTGGTTCCGCTGCCTGCGTGAGTGCTATGCAAGCTCCGCTTTCGTTGGGTTCTGACACGGGTGGTTCCATAAGGCAACCGGCCTCCTTCTGTGGTGTTATAGGTCTAAAGCCTACCTACGGAAGAGTATCCCGTTATGGCCTTGTAGCTTTTGCCTCATCTCTGGATCAGATAGGACCTTTTGGTAGAGTCACCAAGGATGTAGCTCTGTTACTTGAAGTAATATCGGGTTACGATCCTAAGGATTCCACGAGTGCTAACTTGCCAGTACCTGCCTATTCTCAAGAGGTGGAGGACCTTCCTAAGGGTTTACGTGTAGGGGTTCCAAAGGAGTTCTTTGAGTTTTCCATGGATGAGAAGATAAAGAGTGTGTTTGACGACTTTTTGAGAGCTTTAGAAAAACATGGCTTTACTGTGGAAGAGGTGAGTCTTCCTCACGTTAAATACGCTATAGCTTGCTACTACATCATAGCACCCTCTGAGGCTTCCTCAAACCTTGCCAGGTACGATGGAGTAAAGTACGGCTACAGGACTAAAGAGTATAAGGATCTGTATGAGATGTATGCGAAGACCAGGGACGAAGGCTTTGGTCCTGAAGTGAAAAGAAGGATCCTGATGGGAACCTATGCCCTATCCGCAGGCTATTACGATGCCTACTACCTAAAAGCTCAGAAGGTTAGAAATTTGATAAAGAAGGACTTTGAAGAGGCCTTCAAAAGGGTGGATGTGATAGCCTCACCTACCAGCCCTACGGTAGCCTTCAAGTTTGGAGAAAAAACTCAGGACCCTATACAGATGTATCTGTCAGACATATTCACCGTTCCTGCCAATCTGGCTGGACTTCCAGCCATTTCTTTCCCCATTGGTATGGTAGATGGCCTTCCCGTAGGTGGACAGCTCATGGGTAAACCCTTTGACGAATCTACACTTCTTAGAGTTTCTTACCTTTGGGAACAGATATACCCCCATTACAGCCACGAACCGCCCTTATGAGATTACTCTCCATAGATACATCCTTTTCCTTTTTCAACTTCTCCTTAGTAGAAGACGGCAGACTCATCATGTTGTACTACCAAGATACGGGGAAGAAGACCCTTGAGCTTTTGCCTTCTGAGCTTAAGAAACACAACGTGCATCCTGCTGAAGTAGACGCGCTAGCTGTATCTTTAGGCGTAGGTTACTTTACATCCTTGCGCATAGGCATAACCTTCGTCAAGACTTGGGCATACTTGTACAAAAAGCCAGTGGTAGGTTACGAAAACTTAAAGCTAATGCTTCTATACTCGGACGTAAAAGAGCCTAAAACGGCCCTCTTAAGGATAAGCAATAAAACCTTTGCCATGTCTATGCAGAACGAAAGCTTTAGCGAGCTTTTTCTGTTGGAAGAAAGGGAACCCATAGGTGTCACCATAGGTTTAGCAAACCAAAAGGTGCAGGCCGATGTACTTTTAGAACTTTTTCCCTTCTCCTTCTACGGTGCTCTCTGGGCCTTGGAATACCTAAAGGAGAACCCAGAAGGACAAAATCCCTTCCTGCTTGAGCCCATATACCCAGATGCAAAACCTAGAGGAACTGCTTGAAGAGTTACTCTTAGAGCTTAAGATAGACCTACCTAAAGAGAGAAGGGACCGGGTCATAAAAGATATACAGGCATGGTTATACCCTTCCCTGCAGGCTAAAGGTAGAGTACTGACTGAAGACGGTACCTTTACCCTGGTAAGTGACGAGTATGGGGAGCCGTACCACAGCGTCTATGCCGGTGCTCTCACCGAATGCTTGGAGAAGTTCATAAAACCTTCACGTGTCTTAGATTGGGCAAAAAACCTGCAAGAGCTAAGGGTCTTGGATGTAGGCTTTGGGTTAGGATACAACTTGAGTGTCCTTATAGTTCAACTTAGAGAAAAGTATCCAAACCTCCGCATAAAAGCCATATCTTTGGAAAAGAGACTTCAAAAGGATATTCCCCTTCTTCCCGGAAAGTACGGAGAGATCCAAAAACTACTCTTGGAAAATCTTCCAAGCTTTGAAGCAGATTGTATAAGCTGGCGTCTTCTTTTGGGTGATGCCAGGGAAAGTATAAAAGACCTTTCGGGTTTTGGCTTCCACCTTGTGCTACACGATCCCTTTTCTCCTTACAAAAACCCTGAACTTTGGAGCTACCACTTTTTGCAGAAGATAAAGGAGAGCATGCATGAAGAAGGTACTTGGATCTCCTACAGTGCCTCTCTGCCTGTCAGGAAAGCTCTCAAAGAACTAGGTTTTTACCTTGAGGGCACGAATCCTGTAGGTAGGAAGAAGGGAGGAACATTGGCCAGGTTAAAGGGCAAAGATCTCCTTCCCGATGACGAGCTTAGGAAGCTTGATACCTCTCCTTACGCTGTACCCTTCCTAGACCCAGATCTGAAGGATTCTCCTCTTAGGATATTGGTGAGGTACAGGCTTCATGTGGAGGTCCGCTGTCTTAAAATGTTCCCATGCTAAAAAAGAGGAAGCTTTTGGTCTCGTACCTTATGGTAGGTTACCCAGACTTTCAGACTTCTTTGGATGCCTTCCGCATCCTTTTAGAAGAAGGGACAGATATACTAGAAGTGGGTTTTCCCTTTTCGGATCCTGTGGCAGACGGACCCACCATACAGATGGCTCATGAAGTGGCCTTAAAAAACAACATAAAGAGTAGGGACGTTTTTAACCTGTGTAACATCCTAAAGAAGGACTTTCCGCACGTTCCCTTCCTGGTGATGACTTACTACAACCCCATACACAGGATAGGGCTTGAAGAGTTCTGCAGAAGGGCAAAAGAGAGCGGTGTTGACGGTTTTATAGTCCCGGACCTTCCGCCAGAAGAGTGTGATCCTTTAAAGGAGTACACTCAAAAGCATGGTCTTTGGCTTGTACTCCTTGCTTCTCCCACAAGCACCGAAAAGAGGTTAAAGCTCATATGTCAGAAGACTGATGAACTTACCTACTTTGTTTCCCTAACAGGTACCACTGGAGAGAGGGAAGAGCTTCCCCTGGAGAGGCTAAAGGAAAAGCTACAAACTTACAGATCCTTATGCGATAAGAAGGTAGTAGTAGGCTTTGGCGTTTCCAAAGGTTCCCAGGCTAAGCAGATAGCCAAGTTTTCGGACGGTGTGGTGGTAGGAAGTGCGCTGGTCAAGCTAGTCGGTCAGAAGAACCTTGAAGGCCTAAGGGAGAAGATTCAAGAGCTAAGAAAAGCATTGATATAATAATTTCTAAGCTATGCCAAAGCTCTTTAGAAAAGTCAGAGAGATAAGAAACTTCCTTAGGAGCTTCAGGTGTTCTAACGACAACAGCAATAGTATAGGCTTTGTACCCACTATGGGCTATCTACATAAAGGACACAGGGAGCTCATAAGAAGGTCTAAACTTCAGAACGATCTTACGGTGGTTAGCATATACGTAAACCCGCTTCAGTTTGGTCCTGGAGAAGACTATGAAACCTATCCAAGAGATTTAGAAAGAGACTTGACCGTATGCGAAGAAGAAGGGGTAGATGTGGTCTTTGCTCCTACAGACGACGAGATGTATCCAGAGAAGCCTACCATAAAGATTGAGATACCAGGCCTTACCGATGTATTAGAGGGTGCTTACAGACCTGGACACTTCAGCGGAGTTGCCACTGTAGTCTTAAAGCTCTTTAACATAATCCAGCCTGATAGAGCTTACTTTGGGGAAAAGGACTTCCAGCAACTCAAGGTAGTTCAAAGGCTTGTAAAAGATCTCTCCATACCTATAGAGATAGTACCTGTGCCCACAGTTAGAGAGGAAGATGGTCTTGCAGCCAGCTCAAGGAACACCTACCTAAAGGAAGAGGAAAGACAAGCTGCAACAGTAATATACAGGTCTCTGCTCTTAGCCCAAAAACTTTTTAGCTCCGGCACCAGAAATGCCAAGGACATAAAAGAAGCAGTCCTTAGAGCTTTGCTTTCTGAAAAGCTTGTCTCAAAAGTAGACTACGTGGAAATTGTGGATGAAGAGTTTAGGATAAGGGATGATCAGGTAATGGAAGGGGACAGGCTCCTCGTGGCTCTCCGTGTAGGGAAGGTTAGACTCATAGACAACTGGAGGTTTGGCGATGAAGCTGTATGAGGGACATCTTAAGGCGGAAGGTTTCTCCTTCGGCATAGTGGCCAGCAGGTTCAACAGCCTTCTTGTGGACAAGCTCGTGGATGGAGCTTTGGACTGTCTTAGAAGACATGGAGCGCAAGAAGATAGAATAGTCCTCGTAAAGGTGCCAGGTTCCTGGGAGATACCTCTAGCTGTAAAGGAGCTAACTCAAAGGGATCATATAGATGCTGTGATAGCCTTGGGTGTGCTCATAAGAGGTCAAACACCCCACTTTGAGTACATAGCCAACGAAGTTTCAAAGAGCCTTGCTCAGATAAGTTTAGAGACGGGTAAGCCTGTAACCTTTGGGATAATAACAGCAGACACTTTAGAGCAGGCTGTGGAAAGAGCTGGGACAAAACAGGGAAACAAGGGATGGGAAGCTGCCATGTCTGCAATAGAGATGGTAAACCTACTTAAGTCTATGCGATGATATATAAGCAGAAGGCAAGGGAGGATGCCTTTTTAGTTCTCTACCAGTGGGACATAAAGGGGGATCCTTTGGAGGATCTCGTGGAAGAAGTTATAAAGCTCAGAAACATAACCTACTCAGAACGTAGAAGGTACCTAAGAAAGCTCATAAGAACCTACATGCAGAAGGCTAAGGACGTGGACAAGGCCATCTCTGAATCTCTTATCAGTTGGGACTTTGACAGGCTTGGGTACATAGAAAGGGGTATATTAAGGGCTGCTTTCACAGAGCTTCTCTACGTAAGACCTAAGAACATCAAAAAGGTTGTAGAGGATTACGAAGATCTGGCGGATAAGTACGCTGGAGATAAGGCCAGAAAGTTTGTATCGGGTATCCTTAAAGCCCTTGAAGGTAAGCTTTCAACCACTCAAGAATCTGACCAGTAGCTGCCCTTATATCTTTTTCCTGTACATGGTAGACGAGAAGGCCCTTATCGTTTATGCTAATGTTCCTATCTGTAAGCATCAACAGAAAGGCTCTGTCTGGTAACCTTATGCTTTTCAGATAGTTTTCTAGATCTTCTCTCGCGTAGAACTTATTCGCGTACTCCATATGGGATATGCGCACAGTCATCTTGTACTTTCTTTTTAACTCAACAGCTACTGCAAGCATAAGCCTCTTTTCTAGGTTTCCTATGCATACCAGATAAAAAAAGCCGTTCATGATTATGTTAAAATTAACCCGTGGACAGGAAAGAGGAAATACTAAAGCTGATCGGAGAAGGATACAGGACCGTAAAGGCTCTTGCACAACACTTTGGTGTCTCCCTAATGACCATATACAGGGATGTCAGGGAGCTTGAGAGGGAAGGGAGGATAGTAAGAAGACACGGCGAGCTTCTGCTTAAAGACGAAGTAGAGACCAAAGAGGAGCTTCACAGGTGCAGCTACTGCAGTAAGCTCGTGGACGAGAGGCTGGAGTTTGTGTACATACTCGAAGGCAATAGGAAGGTAAAGGCCTGTTGCGCCCACTGCGGGCTTCTTCTATACAAAAGTATAAACAAGGAGAAGATAGAATCCTGTATGACGTACGACTTTATAACGGGTAACCCTATTAACTGTTTCTCTGCGTGGTTTGTCGTGGGCTCGGCAGCGCTGCCATGCTGCACACCTTCAGCCATAGCCTTTGCCAGAAAGGAAGACGCTGAGAAGTTCGCAAAGGGTTTCGGAGGAGAGGTTTTAGACTTTAGCAAAGCTGTAGAAACTATTGAAAGGCTTATGAAGCTGGGAACTCCGGTAACCTTTAACCTGTGAGTCTGGGTATAGACATAGTCAAAAACGATAGGATCAGAAAGGCTGTAGAGAAGTATGGAGAACGTTTCCTCAAAAGGATCTACACTCAGGAAGAACTTGCTTACTGCAGTCAGTCGCAGAACTTCTACGAATGTCTCTCTGCAAGGTGGGCGTGTAAAGAAGCTGTCATAAAGGCCGTCTATCAAAAAACTGGTTTGCTTCTGAGGTTTTCTGAGATTGAAGTGCTGGGCAATAGAGGAAAGCCAGCCACTGTAAGGTTGCTCAGAGAAGAGCTTAAAAGTTTAAAACTTTTGGTTTCCATCTCTCATGAGAGAGAATACTCTGTAGCCGTTGCTATAATTTGGGAATGAGGGTAGTAGTTCTTATGGGAGGGCCATCGGCAGAAAGAGAGATATCATTGCGCTCAGGAAAGGCCGTGGCAGATGCTCTAAGGTCCCTAGGGTACGAAGTCTTTACCTTAGATCTGGCTCCAGACGTATGTCAGAGGCTCTTGGAAATAAGGCCAGACAAAGTATTCATAGCGCTGCATGGTCCTTACGGAGAAGATGGAAGGCTGCAAGGACTTTTGGACATCCTCGGCATACCCTACGTGGGGAGTGGACATCTTGGTAGTGCTATAGCCATGGACAAGGACATCTCCAAAAAGATTCTTAGCTACCATGGTATACCTACCCCCAGGTGGATATGTGTAAGGGATAAGGACATTGATTGGGATTGGGAAGATTTCCCTGCTGTAGTAAAGCCTTCAGACCAAGGTTCAAGTGTAGGACTCTACATAGTAAACAGCCCCGAGCAACTAAAGGATGCGGTTAAAGAGTGTCTTAAACTCACAAAAAAGGTGCTCGTGGAGGAGTTCATAGACGGTGTTGATGTAACAGTAGGCATCTTGATGGGCAAACCTCTACCACCCATAGAGATAAGACCACGAAAGGGTGTTTATGACTATGAAAGCAAGTACACGAAGGGTATGACCGAATATGTTTTCCTAGAAGATGATAAGTTGATAGAAGAGCTACAGGATTTGGCACTGAATGTGTTTGAAGTTCTAGAGCTTAAGGATCTTGCAAGAATAGACTTTAGAGTGTCTAAGGAAGGAAAAGCGTACTTCTTGGAAGCGAACACCATACCTGGCATGACAGAGCTTAGCCTTTTCCCTATGGCGTGCCAAAAAGCCGGCATAGGATTTGAAAGGATGGTGGAGATGCTCTTAGGGGAAGGATGAGTAGATGTAGTAGCCTTGGAGCACTCTCTTTACGTAGTTCCTGGTCTCCGCGTAAGGTATCATCTCTATGAAGAGGTAAGGGTCTGTGTAGTTGGGCCACTTGGCCACTGTGTTCTCACCGGCGTTGTAACTGGCCACAGCCCTGATTACGTCTCCCTTCCACAGGTCTAAGAGATACCTAAGGTAGAAAACTCCAAGCTGTACATTCTGGCGTGGTTCAAAGAGGTCAAAGCTTTCTAGACCTAAAAGCTTGGCCATCCTCTTTGCCGTGGGTTCTATGAGCTGCATAAGACCCTTGGCGTTGGCCGCAGAGACTGCGTAAGGGTCAAAAAGACTCTCCTGTCTGATTACTGCAAAGACCAGGTTTGGATCTACGTTGTACTTCCTGCTGTAATAATTCACGTACTCCCTATAGGCTTTTGGGTAGGCTACAGCCCTGAAAACGTCTGAGTTTGCTCCATACTTTTTGGCGGCCATCCATATGGCCACGAAGGGATCTACCTTAGAGATGTAGACTATGTCAGCTGGTGACATAAGATCTATCCTTTTTACAGCCTCCTTCCTTGCGTAGTAGTCAAACCCTGCCTTCTTTATGGCTTCTACTGTGAGAGCCTGTTTAGGTAGTTCAGAATCCGCAAAGACTGCCCTCAACACTCCAAAGTCCAAAGGTTTGCCAAGATACATACTTGCCACCAAGGAATAAAAGCCTGTTCCTTCGGAACTTCGTCTTAGGTAGTCCAGTGCAATATCTTCCTCCCCAAGGACCTTGTATGTCTTGTAAACCCAAAAGCTAGCCCTTGCGTACTCTTCTTCATCCTTGGCGACGTTGGAGGCTTCTAAGAAACTATTAAGTGCTTCTCTGTAGCGTCCCATGGAATAAAGGATAAGACCCCTCAAGAAGTTACCCTCAAAGCTGTGTCTTGCCAAGCTTAGGTATTCAAAAGCCCTTTGAAGATGACCATCCGACATGTATAGCTTTCCTGCCAGAAGGGCTAGCTTTGCATCTTCTTGTACAAGCCTATCTACAGCCTGCTCATCACCTTGTTTATAGTAGACTCTAAGAAGGGTCTCCTTGGACTCCTTTCTGTTGCAATCCTGTAGTATGCTGATGCCCTTCTGAAGGTCTCCAAGGCGCACGTAGCTGCTTCCGAGCAGATGACAGGCCTCTGGGAGGTAGTTGTTCTCTAAAAATTCCACGACTGCTCTGTACTTTCTGTGTCTGAAAAGCTCCGTAGCTATCTGAAGTCGCATCTGCGGATCCTCTACCCTGACGGACCCTGCCCACTCGGAGAAGAGATATGGGCTTTTCAGAAAACCCTGCTTAGGATCTAGGGATAGCCTCTGCCATAACTTCTTGAACTCTTCCTTGAGGTCTGGCTTTAACTCTCTTGGGTTGATAGAAAGAAGGTAACTTTTTGCCTTTTCCTCTTCACCCTTTGTATAAAAGACCTTAGCAAGGAGGAGTTTTAGATCGTCCAAAAATACAGCATCAGGATACTCTTTTACTATTCTCTCCCCTAGTTCTGTATCGTTATTTCGCTTGAACTCTATGAAAAGTTTGTATTCCGTGGGCAGGAGTTCTTGTGCATGCAGAAAGCTTATCAGGATAAGTATTAATAGGATCACCTTATGTAGACTATAGATAGAACTATCAGGATACCTAATATCGTGTTTACCCATACAAGGCCTGGTATGGGCGAAAGCTTACCCTTCCTGTACAGAAAGAAGTATATGTAGGAGAATATGAGGAACATGAGAAAGAACAAAAAGAGCTTAAAGTGGAATATGGGGTTCTGGTAGAAGTCTTTCCTGTATGAATGCCACAGGTACATGCCTGTCAGGAGGAGTACAGCTATTGAAAGCCAAACTGCAGCAAAAAACCTGCCGTAGACCTTTCCCATAAGTTCAAACTTTTGCTCTTGAGTCTTTAGAACATTCAAAGAGGGCCTTAAGAAGATAAGCGTGTATATCATACCGCCTATCCATACCATAGCGAAGAGGATATGTAAGGCTAGGAGACTTTTAACCACCCTGGTTCTCCTCTTTTATACTTACCTTTACTCTACCCTCAGCTATGTCTTGTATGGCCTGGAAGGTTTTTTTGATGAGCCTACCCGTCTTTCTGTCCCTTATGAAAATGTCCTCTCCTTCCTCCATGAGCTGTAGTGTTCTCTTTACGGCGGCGTGTACAAGTTCGTACCTTGAACGGACTTGCTTCATAGCCTGCTCTATGTTAGGCCTTTCGCTCATGTTTAACACCTCCGAACAGCTTACACTCAGAGTTAAGTATTATATACCTTAACCTTTCATCATGTACGTAGTCTTGGATGTTTTCTAAAAATGCTTCTCTCGAATGTCTGTGGGAGAGGATGATGTTCCTTATGGTGTCTACCGTTTCGTCCAGAAATTCGTTGACCACTAGATAGTCAAAAAATCTGCTGCAGGCTATCTCCTCCTCTACAGACTTCAAGCGCTCCTCTATGTTTTTGTCCCTGTGACTTCTTGATTTTATGCGCCTTTCTAACTCTTCAAGGGAAGGAGGCAACACAAAGATAAGAACGCTATCCTTAAACTTTTCCTTTACGGACCTTGCACCCTGAACGTCTATAACAAGCAAGCAGTCTTTACCCTCTTTTAGAATCCTTTCTACCTCCCAGATAGGTGTTCCGTAGTAGTTTCCGTACACGATGGCGTATTCCAAGAAGTTACCCTCTTTTATATGCTTTTCAAACTCCTCCTTTGACATAAAGTAGTAGTCAACGCCGTGTTTTTCACCAGCTCGCCTTTCCCTTGTAGTTGCAGTTATAGCCCTATCTAAGCGTTTTACGGATTCTAGGAGCTTTTTGGCTATAGTTGTTTTACCTGCACCAGAAGGTGCAGAAAGAACGTAAAGATTTCCCATCTTTACACTATTATACCCCACAGGGTTTATAATTAAATCTATGCTTGATGAGGCCTTACTGAAGAAACTTCAGGAGCATATAAACTACTTTCCCAGGAAAGAGCAGTCTGTACTCCTGTGTCTTCACGAGATCCAAGATTACTACGGGAACATACCCGAGTTTGCCATAAAAGAGCTTGCACAGCTCCTCGAGGTTCCTCAAAACCACGTGGAGAACGTGGTTGCCTTTTACGATATGTTTGACAGGGGTATTCCTGCTAGGCACAGGATAAGGGTATGTGTAAGCGTGGTATGCCATCTTATGGGTAACAAAAGGTTGATAGATGCTCTGAAGGAGATACTCAAGGTAGACTTTGGTGAGGTTACTCCTGATGGAAGGTTCAAGCTCATTGGGGTGCAGTGTATCGGAGGATGCTCCGAGGCACCCGTCTTTATGGTAGACAACGACACCTATAAATTTGAAAGTAAGGAGAAGCTCCATGAGATCCTTTCCAAATATACTTAACATCTACGCAGAAACTGCTCTTAACATGCTGCTAAAGAGGGCCAAAAAGCCAAAGACTCATACCATAGAGGAGTATCTGGCCGACGGAGGGTACAAGGCCTTAGAGAAGGCCCTCAGTATGAAGCCTGAGGAGATAATAGAGCACGTAGAAAAAAGCGATCTTAGGGGCCGTGGTGGTGCAGGATTTCCAACGGGAAAAAAGTGGCGTTTTGCTGTAGCCAACCCGGCACCCAGGTATCTCGTATGCAACGCGGACGAGTCTGAACCAGGTACTTTCAAAGACAGGGTGCTTATAGAGAGAGATCCCCACCTGCTAATAGAAGGTATGATCATATCTGCCTACGCCATAGGTGCTAACGAAGCCTTCATATACATTAGGGGTGAGTATCCAGCCGGTTACTACATACTTAGGAATGCTATAGAGGAGGCAAAAAGGTACGGTTTTCTGGGTAAGAACATCTTGGGCAGCGGTTTTGACCTTGAGATATACGTAGCCAGAGGAGCAGGTGCTTACATCTGTGGTGAGGAGAGTGCTCTTATAGAGTCCTTAGAAGGTAAGAGGGGCTTTCCCAGGATAAAGCCTCCTTATCCGGTGCAGCATGGACTCTGGGGAAGGCCTACGGTGGTCAACAACGTGGAAACTCTGTGTAACATACCCTTCATAGTGAGCATGGGCTGGGAGAACTACAAGTACATAGGGCCAAGTGACTATCCAGGCCCTAAGCTTTTCCCCATAAGCGGAAAGGTCAAGAAGCCTGGTGTCTACGAGCTTCCCATGAACACAACTCTACGAGAGGTTATCTTCAAGTACGCTGGTGGAACCATAGGAAACAAGAAGGTAAAGGCCGTATTCTCTGGAGCTCTGGATGCTTTTTCGGCGGACGAGCTTGACACTCCCATGGACTACTCTCCCTTTGGCTTTGGTGGAACTGGTACTGTCATAGTTCTCACCGAGGATGATGACCTTATGGAGGCTTGCTACAAAATAGCCGAGTTCTATGCTCATGAGAGCTGTGGGCAGTGTACTCCATGCAGAGTAGGAACCCACGAACAAGAACACCTTTTGAAAAAGATCCTAAAGGGAGAGGCTACAGAAGAAGACTGGGAAGGCTTCATATTCGTCAACAGGCACATACAACCTACTTCCATATGTGGACTCGGTGCCGTGGCAGGCAGGCTGATAAAACAGGTCATGGAAAAGTTCCCAGAGGAGGTTGAGGCTTATAGGAAAAGAGTAAAAGCTTGATAGAAGGTCTGTACATACACGTACCCTTCTGCCACTACAAGTGTTTTTACTGTGACTTTGTTTCCTTCGTGCTAGAACCACAGGAAGAGTATCTAGATCTGATACTTAAAGAGATCCAACTCTACTCCGACCTTGAGTTTTCTTTAAGGACTGTGTACTTTGGCGGTGGCACTCCATCCTTGATAAAACCCTCCTGGTACAAAAGCTTCTTTGAAAAGCTCTCTAAACTGGTAGACCTTTCTAGGGTAGTTGAGGTATCCATTGAATGCAATCCAGAGGACTACTCTTATGATGACTACAGAGAGCTTTTGGATATAGGTTTTAACAGGCTTAGCATAGGTGCCCAGAGTTTCACCAAAAAGGGGCTTTCTGCCTTGGGGAGGAGACATGAACCTTCAGACGTAATAAAAGCTGTGGAACAGGCACACAAGGCAGGTTTTGAGAACATAAGCGTAGACATCATATACGGCTACGAGGGCCAAACCCTTAAAGACTTGGAAGAGGACATAAGCTTTGTTCTCTCTCTACCTGTAAAGCATGCATCCTTCTACATGCTCACACCTTACGAGGATACTATCCTTGGACACATGTACTCGGAAGGCAGGATAAGCCTTCCAGATGCTGATCTTCTTGCGGATATGTTTATGACCATAAGCGAAAGACTCTCTGCCTTTGGCTTTGTACACTATGAAATATCCAACTATGC
Source organism: Thermocrinis minervae (assembly GCF_900142435.1). Classification (NCBI taxonomy): domain Bacteria; kingdom Pseudomonadati; phylum Aquificota; class Aquificia; order Aquificales; family Aquificaceae; genus Thermocrinis; species Thermocrinis minervae. The sequence continues at coordinate 1,143,664 of NZ_LT670846.1, read as the reverse complement.
ACTGCCGGGATACGAGTGCAAACATAACATCCTATACTGGACCCATGGAGAGTTTTTAGGGCTGGGTGTTTCTGCATGGAGCTTTGCAAAAAATGTAAGATGGGGGAACACGAAAAACATAAACCTTTATAGGCAGAAGATCCTTGAAGGAGAAAGACCCATCTACCAAAGGGAAGTGCTTGAAGGTAAGGAGCTCGTCAAAGATTATCTCTTTGTAGCTCTTAGAACCAGCTTGGGAGTTCCTGAAGACTACAAAACTTACATACCCGAAGAGCTTATGGAGTTTTTCGTCCACGAGGGTGGGAGGATCAGGCTCACAGAGAGGGGTATGCTTCTTTTTAACAGCATTTACGAGAAGATAGCTACAGGATTGTAGAAGGTGTCCCTCTCCACGGGGATCTTACCAGCACCTCTTATGAGCTCTATGAGCTTCTCCTTGGAGTGTTGGTACGCTGACTTGGTACCTGCCGAGTGTACTATTTTTTCCTCTCCTATGGTACCGTCAAGGTCATCTGCACCGAAGTTTAGAGCTATCTGGGCTATCTTCTCACCCAATGTAACCCAGTAAGCCTTTATGTGAGGAAAGTTGTCCAGGTATATGCGCGATACGGCTATAGTTTTAAGGTCATCCACAGAGGAAGTCCTCTTGCCACCTAGCCTAGTTCCCTCCGGCCAGTAAGCCAAGGGTATAAAGACCTGAAAGCCTCCTGTCTCGTCCTGAAGCCTTCTTAACCTTTCCATGTGGTCTATACGATCTTCGTAGGTCTCTACGTGCCCATAGAGCATGGTGGCGTTGGTTGGAATACCAAGCTCGTGCGCCGTTCTATGTACCTCAAGGTACTGTTCTGCGTTAGCCTTGTAGGGTGCTATTATGTTCCTTACCCTAGGAGAGAAGATCTCACCACCACCACCAGGTAGAGCAGAAAGACCTGCCTCTTTCAGCTCAAGGAGGATGTCTCTGTAGCTTTTACCGGATATCTTGGACATGTGGTGTATCTCTATGGCTGTCCATGCCTTTATATGCATCTGGGGAAATCGCTCCTTTATGATTCTTACAAGGTTTATGTAATCCTCGTACTTCCAGTGTGGTGGGATACCACCTACTATGTGGACTTCTCTACCACCCTGCAGGTATGTGTCCTCGACCTTTTTGAGGATCTCCTCTAGGGTCATCTCGTAGGCTCTTGGGTCTGACTTGGTCACTCCAAAGGCACAGAAGTTACACTGGTATATACACACGTTGGTGGGGTTTATCTGCCTGTTAACTATGAAGAAGGCAAAGTTAGAGTTTTTCTTCCTGTTTACGTACTCAGCTAGGTATCCCAGGAAAGGCAAACTTGCCCTTTCAAACAGGTAAAGCCCTTCTTCAGGGCTTATCCTTTTACCCTCAAGGACCTTCTCTCCTATCCGTCTAAGGTTTTTATCCTTCACATGCGCTATCATGGCAAAATAGCCTACTACCCAAGCCATACAGAACTGTACAGCTTGGGTGCTGGGGTATTTGTATTCCGCCCTTAGACTCTCCCAACCCCAGCAGGCGGTATTTGGGAGAGCCGTAGTTCCTTGCTCTCCTCTTCACCCATAAAGTCCTTATCTGATGCTCTTAAGGAACCTTTTATGGTTTTTAGAAGACCACTTTCTACCTTTAGCTCCAACATCTTAACCTAATTATAATTTTAAGCCTGTGGTAGACCTAAGCTATAGAGCCAAGAAGATTAAGCTCTTCCTTATGGATGTTGACGGTGTTCTTACGGATGGAAAGCTCTACTACACGAAAGATGGTGAAGAGATAAAGGTTTTCCATGTAAAGGATGGACTTGCCATAAAACTTTTACAAAAGGTGGGTATACTAACAGGTGTCATATCCGGCAGGAGATCTGGGGCACTCTTACGCAGGCTTGAGGAGCTCTCAGTAGATGAAGTCCATCTTGGAGTTTTTGACAAGCTACCAGTACTTGAAGGGATATTACAAAGGAAAGGGCTGACACTTGAAGAAGTTGCTTACATAGGAGATGACTATGTGGACATACCCATACTCAGACTTGTGGGTTTTCCTATGGCAGTGGCTGACGCTCCAGACGCAGTAAAAAAGCTGTGCCTTTACACCACGAAGAGTAAGGGTGGAGAGGGTGCCGTAAGGGAAGCTGTGGAGTTCCTGCTAGAGCTAAGAGGTCAGCTGGACAGCATAATGCAAGCATGGTAAAGTATCTTCTTTTTGCACTTTCTCTCCTAGGCTTGTTTCTATTCATATCCAAAAGGATAGAGAGTTACAGTCTGCAGGTACAAAAGTTGGAAGAACAAGAGATGGGTTACATAGAGAACGTCCAGATAAAGACCTATGGGAACAAAGGTCTTGAGTGGACAATAGAAGGGGAAAAGCTCTACTTGGTGCAGGACATTCTAGTGTTTGATAAAGCTTCCCTTTACTCACAGGATTTTGTAATAAAAACCCAAAGGGCTGTACTGGACAGGCTTTCTGGACAAGGAACCTTGATAGGAGAGGTGGAATACCACTCTAAGGACACTCTTATGAGAACTGAAAATGCTCACATCGACTTAAAGGAAGGTAAGGTTTGGGGGGATGGAGAGATAACCATAGTAGAGGAGGGAAGGACCATAAAGGGCAGGGGTTATACTATTAACTTCAGACCTCTTAGTGTAGACCTCAAAAAGGCGGAGGTAAGACTAGAATGAGAATAATTCTATACGTATTTCTATTCGTAGTGTTCGCTTTAGCTCAGCAAAAGACCCCCATACTGGTGGAATCTGACCAACTTACCTACGAAAAAGACAAGCTTATCTACACAGGACATGTGAAGGTTACGAGAGGTAACGGAGTGCTTACCGCTGATAAGGTTATTGTTTTCCTCGATGAGAACAAAAAGGCCAAGTACATAGTGGCAGAGGGAAACGTACATTACGTAGAGGGCATCAGAAGAGCAAAGGCAGACAAGGCTGAATACGATTTGCAGAAGGAGATCGTCAAGCTTATAGGAAACGCCAGGGTGGAAGAGGGACAGAACTTCGTGGAAGGAGACCAGATAGTTTACTACAAAAAAGAGGACAGAGCTGTAGCTGAGGGGAAAGGCAGAAAGGTAAGAACCTTCTACATAGAAAAGGAAGGAAGATGAAAAGGGCAGACCTAATAAAGAAGCTCGCGGGAAAGTTTAACCTCTCCAGAGGAGAGGCTTCCTACATACTTGACAACTTCATAGACAGCCTAATGGAGTGTCTCGTAGAACACAAAAGATTGGAGATAAGGGGTTTTGGAACTTTCTATCTTAAGTACAGAAAAGGCAGATTTTACAAAAACCCAAAGACGGGTGTTGAGTCCTACGTAGACGGAAGGTACCTTATAGTTTTCAAGCCTTCTAAAAAGTTTTTTAAAGGATTAAAAGATGAAGAAGTTTGACTTTCTTGTAGTTGGTGGTGGACCTGCTGGCTCTACCTTTGCCTACCTGATGGCCAAGTCTGGTGCCAGCGTGCTCGTGGTGGACTTCAAGAGGAGGATAGGGACTCCGGTGCAGTGTGCCGAGTTTGTACCTTTGCAGCTAAAGTACCTTTACGAAGAGTTTTTCTCGGATGGTTCTGTAGTACAGAAGGTTAAAGACATGGTCCACTACACGCCTTGGGGTGAGGTAGTTGTAATGCCCTCTGAGGGTTTTGTTCTTGATAGAGAAGTGTTTGATTACAACATAGCACAACTTGCTCAGTCCCACGGTGCTGTTTACAGTCTCAGGACCCTCTTCTTAGATGTAGAGGACGGATACTACATCTGCCAGAATGTAGACACTAGAGAAACCTTCAAGGTGAAGGCAGACGTGCTCGTGGGTGCTGATGGAGCAAGGTCCAAAGTGGCCAAGCTATCAGGTCAGAGTGTAAGAAATTACCTCACAACAGCCCAAAGGACCTACCGATTGACTCAGCCTGTTGAAGACCTCCTTGTATTCTTCAGGGACTATATACCTGGCGGTTACGGTTGGGTGTTCCCTAAAGGAAATCTGGCTAACGTGGGTGTGGGAGTGGACGTAGACTACAAGCTAAACCCCACCAAAGTCCTAAACCTATTTGTGAATGAGCTTATGAGTCAGGGCCTTATTGAAGGAGAACCTGTGAAAGCTACAGGAGGCTGGATACCCGCCGACGGTCTTTTGGACGTGGTAAGGGAAAGGATAGCCCTTATAGGGGATGCCGGTGGCTTTTGTCATCCTATAACTGGAGGGGGTATAGCAAACGCCGTAATCTCTGGCAGCATGCTAGCACGGGCACTGTTAGAGGATAGCCTTGAAACTTACGAAGAGATGGCCAAAGATATCTTTGGAGATTCCTTAAGCAGGGCAGCAAGCAAGAGAAAGCTTTTGAAAACCTGGGAAAACCTTGAAACCCTTATACCAAAAACCTGGATAGCATTCAGGGAGTATTACGCCGATTAGGGTATATCTTTCTTAAACTATGGAGAAAGTTTACATATACGACACCACGCTCAGGGATGGATCCCAGGCAGAAGGAGTGAACTTTTCCCTGGAAGACAAGCTCCGTATAGCTCAAAAGCTGGATGAGTTTGGAGTGGATTATATAGAGGGTGGATGGCCAGGTTCCAACCCAAAGGATACCCTCTTCTTTGAAAAGATAAAGAAGATAAAGCTAAGGCATGCCAAAGTGGTAGCCTTTGGTGCTACAAGAAGGCCAGGCAAGAAGGTAAACGAGGACCCACAGGTGGAGAATCTCATAAGGTCAGGTGCTCCCGTGGTAACCATATTTGGCAAGAGTTGGGACTTTCATGTGACAGAAGCTCTCAAAACAAGCCTTGAGGAAAACCTACAGATGGTTTATGAGACCGTCAGCTACCTTAAGAATTACTTCCAAGAGGTCATATTCGACGCAGAACACTTCTTTGATGGGTACAAGAACAACCCTGAGTATGCTATGCAAGTGCTAAAGGCTGCCCTTGACGGGGGTGCTGACTGGGTAATCCTTTGTGATACCAACGGTGGGTGCCTTCCCCATGAAGTGTATGAGATAACCAAAAAGGTTCTTGAGAGCTTTCCGAGTGCAAAAGTGGGCATACATGCTCATAACGACTCAGACTGTGCCGTGGCCAATTCAGTAATGGCAGTACTGGCTGGAGCAAGACAGGTCCATGGAACCATAAACGGTATAGGAGAGAGAACTGGGAACGCCAACCTCTGCTCCATAATTCCAAACCTCCAGCTTAAGCTGGGCTTTAGGGTGGTAGGAGAAGAAAACCTAAAGAAGCTCACAGAGTTAGCAAGGTTTGTGTCAGAGCTGGCCAACATGCCCCTACCCAAGAACATGCCCTACGTAGGAGACAGTGCCTTTACTCACAAGGCGGGAGTACATGCTTCTGCAGTGCTAAAGAGGAGCGAAACATACGAACACATAGACCCATCCTTGGTAGGAAACAGGAGAAAGATAACTGTATCTGACATGGCTGGCAGGAGCAACCTCAAACACAAGCTTGAAGAGTTCGGTATAAAGGTAGATGAGAACTCGCCGGAACTACTCAAGCTAGTAGAGAAGATAAAAGAGCTTGAAAAGGAAGGCTATCATTTTGAAGCTGCAGAAGCCTCCTTGGAGCTTCTGTGTAAAAGACACTTTGGGCTCGTCAAGAACTATTTTGATTTTGATGCTTACAGAGTCCTCATAGCCAAAAGGCACACAGACGATAAACCCGTGTCAGAAGCAACCGTGAGGCTTATCGTAGAAGGTGTAAAAGAGCACACAGCAGCCTTAGGAAACGGTCCAGTTAGCGCCTTAGACAGAGCCTTACGCAAGGCTCTTGAGGAATTCTATCCCAACTTAAGGGAGGTCCATCTTATAGACTACAAGGTTAGGATAGTCAACGAATCTGAAGGGACATCCGCTAAGGTCAGAGTGCTCATAGAGTCCACAGACGGCAGAAGGAAGTGGGGAACTGTAGGAGTCTCTGAAAACATCATAGAGGCCTCCTGGATAGCTCTAACTGACAGCCTCGTTTACAAGCTTTTGAAGGATGAAGAGGAAGGCCTAACATAACGAGCTTTTATGTATAACCTGAAGGGTCTGTACTCCATAAACGTCTACATTACTGACAAATCAGGTAAGGCGCACACTGTACACTTTGACTACCTTCTACAGGAGGAGTAAGGGTAAAATAGTTGTTTATGCTAAAGGAGTTTAAGAGGACGGTATACTGCGGTCACATATCGGAGGAGCATCTAGGGAAGAAGGTAGTCCTAAACGGTTGGGTTCACAGGGTTAGAAACCACGGAGGGGTGGTATTCATAGATCTAAGGGACAGGGAAGGTATAGTCCAGGTAGTCGTTGAGGAACAGAAGAATCCAGAGGCTTACGAGATAGCAGACAGGCTAAGGAGTGAATATGTCATAGGCGTTGTAGGTACAGTTAGAAGAAGACCACCAGGCACTGAGAACCCCAACCTAAAAACAGGATACTACGAGGTTGAGGCAGAGAAAATCGCCGTCTTCAACACGAGCGATGTGCTTCCCTTCCCAGTGGATGAAGAAACTCCCGTGTCTGAAGAGGTAAAGCTCAGGTACAGGTACCTAGACCTCAGAAGGGAGAGCATGAAGGAGAACCTCCTCTTTAGACATAAGGTTTATCAGAGAGTTAGACGCTTCTTTGATGAGAAAGGCTTTATAGAGATAGAAACTCCCTTTCTGACCAAGTCCACTCCAGAAGGAGCTAGAGACTTCATAGTACCATCAAGGTTACACCCCGGCAAATTCTACGCCCTTCCCCAGTCACCCCAGCTATTTAAACAGATACTCATGGTGGCAGGTTTTGACAGGTACTTCCAGATTGTCAAGTGTCTTAGAGACGAAGACCTGAGAGCAGACAGACAGCCCGAGTTTACTCAGATAGACTTTGAGATGTCCTTTGTGGAAGAAGAAGATGTGATGCAGGTTGTGGAGGAACTCGTATGCGACCTATTCGAAAACCTATTAGGAATAAAGCTAAAAAGACCCTTTGACAGGCTCTCTTATGAGGAGGCCATGGAAAAGTATGGCTCCGACAAACCTGACAGGAGGTTTGACCTAAACCTAGTAGAACTAAGCGATATTTTCAAGAACACAGAGTTTAAAGTCTTTAGAAGTGTTCTGGAGGATGGAGGTGTCATAAAGGCCATAAATTTCAAGTCCAGCGACCTTACCAGGAGCCAGATAGACGAGCTTGTAAACTATGTACAGACCCTAGGTGCAAAAGGCTTAGCTTGGATAAAAGTAGAAGCAGACAGATTAAACTCACCCATAGTGAAGTTCTTCTCGCAGCAGGAAATAGAGGGTCTAAGACAGAGGTTAAACCTAGAGCCTAAGGATGTGGTTTTCTTTTCGGCTGGTAAAAGGGAAGAGGTCTACAGGATACTTGGAAACCTCAGGTTACACATAGCTAAAAAGTACAACCTCATAAACAACTCTGGGTTTGACGTGTTTTGGGTAGTAGACTTCCCCTTGCTAGAGTGGGATGAAGAGGAGAAAAGGTTCGTCTCTGTCCATCATCCTTTCACAGCTCCAAAGGAAGGACACGAAGAGCTTATAGACAAAGCCCTTAAAGAAGAAAACCTCGATGAGAAGAAAAGGATAATATCCCAGATAAGGTCAAGAGCATACGATTTGGTCATCAACGGCTATGAGATAGGTGGTGGATCCATCAGGATACACAGCTTGGAGCTGCAGGACAAGATATTTAAGCTGTTGGGTATTTCTGAACTTGAGGCTCAGGAGAAGTTTGGCTTCCTTCTGAACGCTCTCAGGTACGGGGCTCCACCACACGGTGGTTTCGCATTTGGTCTTGACAGGCTTGTAGCCCTCATGAGAGGACTAGACTCTATAAGGGACGTAATAGCCTTTCCCAAGACCCAGAAGGGTATATGTCTTCTTACAGGAGCACCTGATTATGTTTCTCCAAAGCAACTTAAAGAAGTACATATAAAGGTGTTGGAATGAGGGTGTTTGTAACAGGTGGTGCAGGTTACATAGGGTCACACATGGTAAAGCTCCTTGGAGAAAAGGGCTTTGAGGTGCTTACTTATGATAACCTCTCCAACGGAAGGAAAGAAGCTGTTCTCTACGGACATCTGGTTGTAGGTGACCTTCTAGACTACGAACTTCTAGAGAAGACTTTAAGAGACTTTATGCCAGACGTGGTGATGCATTTTGCAGCCAAGGTCTCCGTGGAAGAAAGTGTAAAGGAACCTATCCTGTACTACGAAAACAATTTCTGCGGCACTCTAAACCTTCTTAAGGCTGTTAAAAAGCTTGGGATTGGATATTTTATCCTGTCTTCTACAGCAGCCGTGTACGGCATTGCTCAGAAGGTACCCGTAAAGGAAGAGGACCCCACAGTACCCATAAACCCCTACGGTTGGAGCAAACTCTTCTGCGAGAGAGCTCTAATAGACCTCAGGGCCTCGGGTTATCCCATAAAGTACGCCATACTTAGATACTTCAACGTTGCAGGAGCAGATCCAGAGGGTAAGATAGGGCAGGTGAGCAAAAACCCCACTCACCTCATCCTGAGGGCTCTCAAAGCAGCAAAAGGAGAGATTCCATACCTTGAAGTTTACGGAACGGACTATCCGACAAAAGATGGAACTGCCATAAGGGACTACATACATGTCATGGACCTAGTTCAAGCACACTTGGACGTGCTCGAATACCTTATGAAAGGTGGCCAGAGCGATGTCTTCAACGTTGGTTATGGGAGGGGTTACAGCGTTCTCGAGATAGTGAAGGTTGTAAAGGAGGTTACTGGTGTTGACTTTGAAGTCAAGTACGGCCCAAGGAGAGAAGGAGATCCACCCATGCTTATAGCTGATAACAGCAAGATACTTCAGAAAACCTCTTTTAAACCAAAGTATGACGACATCTATACCATAGTCAAGACAGCTTGGGAGTGGGAAAGGAAACAGTAAAATATTCCTATGAAGCTAATTTGTGCCAACTGGAAGATGAACAAAACAACGAAGGACACGAGGGAGTACATAAACAAGTTCTTGCCCTTGGTGGAAGGGGTAAAGGACAGGGAGATAGTCCTATTTCCACCTTTCACCTCTTTATGTGTTGCAAAGGAACTCCTTGAAAACACCAATGTTAAGCTTGGAGCTCAAAACTGTCATTACGAAGATAAGGGAGCTTTTACAGGAGAAGTATCTTTGGACATGTTGGTAGACCTAGATGTTTCTTACGTCATCGTAGGACATTCTGAAAGAAGGTGGATATTCGGTGAGAGTGATGAACTCATAAACAGGAAAGTAGTAGCTTGTTTAAAAAAAGGTGTAAGGCCTATTCTTTGTGTAGGGGAGAGGTTAGAAGAAAGGGAAGCAAACCTGACCTTTAAGGTGGTGGAGACGCAGATAAGGCTTGCTTTGAGTGGAGTGGAAGAGTACGTGGACCAAATAGACATAGCCTATGAGCCTGTATGGGCCATAGGAAGTGGAAATCCAGCCACACCCGAAGATGCCCAAGTAGTTCACAGGTTTATAAAAGATCTCATACACTCCATTGCTCCTAAATCTGAAGGCAAGTTTAGGGTCCTGTACGGTGGTAGTGTAAATCCAGAGAACGCATCCGAGTTTATGAAGATGCCCGATATAGATGGGCTTTTGGTAGGTACCGCTAGTCTAAACCCTGATTCCTTTGCCAAGATTGTAAAGAGCTTTTAGACTGTACGCGGTCATAAGCAATAGCAGTAGGGGTGCATAGGCAAAGGATCCCAAGAGGCCCATGGCCAACCATACAAGTAGGGAATAACCTACTGCCAGGAAAAGCCCAAGGCTTACGCTCCTCTTTCTCAAGAATTGGTATATGACAACAGGAATCACAAGCATAGTGCTAAAGGCTGTAAAGAGCCTTTTTAGGAATTCGTAAAGGTAGAGCTGTGTGTTCATACCTAGAGTCCTGCTAAGTTTATAGAGGATAAGAATGTCCCCAAAGCTCATAAAATCAAGCTTACGACTGTAAGGCTTTGCTTCCCTTATGTCTATGACCGTCTCCTGGTATTCATCAAGCCTTTTTACCTCTTTACCATCCCAAAAACTTACATGAGAAAGCCTTACCCTGTTACCTTCCCAATGGCCCTCCTTAGCCTTCACCACCTGAACGAAACTACCTTTATCTATCCTAAAGGACAGATAGTTGGCCACATACCCCTTTTTGAGGTCAGCGTATCCCAGATTTACAAAGGTTATTCCGTCTTTCTCTATAGTGAACCAAAAGTCTTTGAGGATACCAATGTAAGTTTCTTGACTTTTCTTGTACGATTTTTCAAGCGTGTAAAGAAGTTCCTTCCTCTTTGGATAGAAGCTATCACTGAGAAGGAGGTTTATGCCTCCTATAGCTAAAGACAAAAGTAAAATACTTGCAGACATCCTAAGTGGAGATATACCAAAGCTCTGAACTAATCTGTCTATGTTTTTCAGCATCAGCCTCCTAAAGACTACAACCAAAGCAAAACTTGAGCTTATGGGAAGTAGGTAAAGAAAGGCTAGGGGCACTAGGTTCAAAGAGTACATAAAAAAGATCTTCAAAGACTTTTCCTTAAATCCTACAGAAACCTCGGCAAAAGAGTAAGCCACAGTTATACTTACAAGCACTAGATTTACAAGAACAAGCACAAGCAGGTAGTTTTTCAGAATGTATCTGTCTAATAGTTTGGACATTGGTAAAATAATAAAACATGATCTTTTTGTCTCCTGCTAAGGTAAACCTCGGACTTTGGATACTGGGGAAGCGAGACGATGGCTATCACGAGATACTGACCATAATGCAGACTGTTGACCTCTTTGACGAGATATACATAGAGGAAGGTCCCCTCTCTGTGAGCACGAACATAGGTATACCACAAGAGGAAAACTTGGTCTACAAAGCCTTGCTTCATCTTGAAAGACTGTTGGGAAAACCTATAGAGTTGAAGGTTCACATAAACAAGCGCATACCCGTGGGTAGTGGGCTGGGTGGCGGATCTTCCAACGTGGGAACGGTCCTCAGGGAGGTAAACAGGCTTCTAGGAGAGCCTCTGGACGAAGGTGCCTTGATGGAAATAGCCTCTAAGGTTTCCTCGGATGCACCCTTCTTCATAAAGGGTGGTAGTGCCGTAAGTAGCGGAAGAGGAGAGAAGATAATGCCGGTGGATCTTCCACCCTTTACCTTTACGGTTGTTTATCCAAACCAACCTGTATTTACGGCAAAGGTATACTCCCTAGTAAGGGAAGAGAACTTGACAAGCCATGTGGATGTCGATAAAATATTAAATAGACTAAGGGAAGGAGATTTTAGCTTGCTGTCCAACGAACTGGGAAGGTTAGCATGTGAAGCCTTCCCAGTAGTGGGTGAGTGCTTTAGATTTTTGGAAAGTTTGGGTTTAAGGCCTATGGTGAGTGGCTCTGGTTCCTGCGTGTTCTACGTGGGAAGGGCCACTGAAGAAGTCATGAAGGGATGCCAACTGAGAGGTTGGCAGGTGTTTGAAGTAAAGAGTTGGCCTGGGGTGTAGCTCAACTGGCAGAGCACCGGACTTTGGATCCGGGGGCTCCTGGTTCGAATCCAGGCACCCCAGCCAACCTTATCAAGCTTTACTCTTAACGGCTTCTAGGATAACCTTCTTTATACCTTCCGCATCTATACCTACTAAACTTCTGAGAAGGTTTTGATTTCCATGTTCTATAAACCTATCTGGCACTCCTAAGGTTATAACTCTCTTCTGTATACCCTTCCTGGCAAAGTACTCAAGCACTCCTGAACCAAAGCCACCCACCACCGTGTTGTCCTCAACGGTTATGAAAAGGTCGTACCTGCCTGCCAGACTATCCAAAAGCCTTTCGTCCATAGGTTTAACAAAACGCGCGTTGATAACACCCACCTTTATACCGAGCTTGTACAGGTCCTCGGAAGCCTTAAGAGCTTGATAGACTGGATAACCTACTGCCAGGACTACAACGTCCTGACCTTCCACAAGCTCTTCCCAGCTTCCTATGGGTATCTCCTTAAAGCCTTCAGTAGGAACTCCGTATGCGGGTCCCCTTGGATACCTTACAGCTATTGGGCCTGAGTGATGCATGACAGCAGTGTACAGAAGATCCCTAAGCTCCTGTTCATCTTTGGGAGCGCACACCACCATGTTGGGTATACATCTAAGGTAAGAAAGGTCAAACACTCCATGATGTGTTGGTCCGTCGTCTCCCACAAGCCCACCTCTGTCTATGGCAAACACTACGTGAAGGTTCTGAAGGGCTACATCATGTATTACTTGGTCGTAAGCTCTCTGTAGGAAGGTAGAGTAATAGCATGCCACAGGTTTTAGACCCTGGGCAGCAAGGCCTGCGGCGAAGGTGCAGGCATGCTGCTCTGCTATACCCACATCAAAGAACCTGTCCGGGAACTTTTGGCTGAACTCTACAAGACCCGAGCCTTCCCTCATGGCTGGGGTTATCACCACCAGTCTTGGCTCCATCTGGGCGAGTTCAACTATAGCCTTTGAAAACACGGAAGTCCATGTGGGTGGTGAAGGCTTCTTTATAAACTCTCCTGATTCTCTCTTGTAGGGGGCAACTCCGTGCCAGGTTACGGGGTCGTTCTCGGCAGGCTTGTAACCCTTACCCTTCTTTGTGTACACGTGAAGGAGTACTGGACCCTCAATGTGTTTGACGTTCTTCAAGGTCTGCTCTAAAGCCCTAAGATCATGACCGTTTATAGGTCCTATGTAGTTGAAGCCAAGCTCTTCGAAGATCACTCCGGGCGATATGAGGCCTTTTAGGAACTCCTCAGTAAGCTTGGCTATCCTATCTGCTGGTTTTATGTGTTCTAATAGCTTTTTAACCTTCTGCCTTGCATGTTGCACAAACTCACCGCTTATTATCCTGCTAAGGTACGTGGATATGGCTCCCACGTTGGGAGATATGGACATCTCGTTGTCGTTGAGTATGACGATGAACCTGTTAGGTCTTAGATGTCCTGCGTTGTTGAGGGCTTCGTAGGCCATACCTGCAGTCATGGCACCATCGCCTATTACGGCAACTACATAACCATCTTGACCCAAGAGGTCCATAGCTTTCCTAAAGCCCAAGGCTGCGCTTATGGATGTGGAGCTATGCCCTGCTCCAAAGGCATCGTAAAGGCTTTCTTCCCTCCTGAGAAAGCCCGATATACCGCCGTACTGTCTTAGGGTGGAGAACTTCTCCTTCCTGTCCGTGAGTATCTTCCAGGGATAAGCTTGATGCCCTATATCCCAAACTATCACATCCTTTGGGGGATCAAAGATCCTCAGAAGGGCTATGGTTAGTTCTACCACACCCAAGCTGGGCGCTACATGCCCGCCGTTCTTGGCCGTCACCTCTAGAATGTAATCCCTTACCTCTTCGGCAAGCTTTTCCAGCTCTTGATAGGACATATGTCTAAGGTCTATAGGTCCCAGGTAGTTTTTGAGGATCTCATACCTTTCCAGCATAATCTTTTAATATACGTTTGGAACCTGGAACTTATAATAATAACCTATGGCTAAGGTAAAGGCCCTTAAGTGTAGAGAGTGTGGAAAGGAATACCCTATAGAGCCCATACACGTGTGCGAGCTCTGCTTTGGACCTCTAGAAGTAGTCTACGACTACGAAGAGATAAGGAAAAACATAAGCAGAGAGAAGATAGAAAAGGGTCCAAAGAGTTTGTGGAGATACATAGATCTGCTACCTGTGGAAGAGCCCACCGTAGGTCTTACTGCAGGATTTACGCCCCTTCGCAAGGCGGAAAACTTGGGAGCTATCTTAGGGCTTAAAAACCTTTACATAAAGGACGATTCTGTAAACCATCCTACCCTGTCCTTTAAGGATAGGGTGGTAGCAGTAGCCATTTCAAAGGCCAAGGAGTTTGGATTTGATACAGTAGCATGCGCTTCTACGGGCAATCTGGCTAATTCCGTCTCCGCTCATGCAGCCCAGTCTGGTATGAACTGTTATGTCTTCATACCTGCAAACTTGGAGTCTCAGAAGATATACGGTAGCTTAGTTTTTAAACCCACGGTGGTAGCTGTAGAGGGTACCTACGACGATGTTAACAGACTTTGCTCTGAGATAGCCAACGAGCTTCCTTGGGCCTTCGTAAACATCAACGTAAGACCTTTCTATGCGGAAGGATCCAAGACCTTAGCCTTTGAGGTAGTGGAGCAGTTAGGATGGAGGGCACCAGATGCTGTGGTAGCACCTGCTGCCTCTGGTTCTTTGATCACCAAGATATGGAAAGGGCTAAAGGAGTTGGTAAAAGTAGGGCTTATAGATAGCATGAACACGAGGGTTTATGGGGCTCAGGCTGAGGGATGCTCACCCATAGCAAAAGCTTGGAAGGAAGGAAGGGATTTCATAATACCAGTAAAACCCAACACCATAGCCAAATCTATAGCCATAGGTAACCCAGCAGATGGCATGTACGCCCTTCAGGTAACTAGAGAAAGCAATGGAGACTGGGAAACAGCCACAGACGAGGAGATCATAGAGGGTATAAAGCTGCTGGCCGAGACGGAAGGTATCTTTACTGAGACAGCTGGTGGGACTACTATAGCTGTCCTCAAGAAGCTAGCTCAAAGGGGTGCTTTTAAACCAGACGAGGTGGTGGTTGTCTACATAACGGGTAATGGTTATAAGACCATGGAGGTGTTAGAAGGACATCTTCACCATACGGTGCGTATAAAGCCTACCCTGGCAGACTTTAGGGAGAAGATACTCGCGAGGGTAGATTGAAAAGGTTACTTTTACTTTTCCTGCTTATCCTTTCTTGCTTCCAAAGGTCAGGCCTTCCTAGCATAGAGGTATATACCTTAGACAATGAGAAGGTAAACCTATCTGATTACTCTCGCGGTAAGGTGCTCATCTATGTCTGGAGTAGAACTTGCTCTGGGCACTCTAGGGATCTTAAGGAACTTCCTCGTCTGGTAAGTAAATACACGGTCATCTCTTATGCCGTGGGTATGACGCCCGATGAGGTAAAGGAGAGCTACAAACAGCTCGGTATAAGACCTAACTTCCTGACATTAGTGGATCCAGCTATCAAGTTCAACGACTACTATCCTATTGTTTACCTGCCTTCCTCCTACCTGTTTGAGAACGGAAAGCTAATAAGGTCTGGACCCGGGCTTATAGTTCAATGAATGGAATGGGCTGGGCGGGAGTCGAACCCGCGACCCACGGATTAAGAGTCCGTTGCTCTGCCAGCTGAGCTACCAGCCCTAACAGAATAATAATTATAAACCAAAAGATTCAAAGATGTGCGGTTACTTCTACTTCAACGAATGCATTCAAAGGTAGTCTATCTACTCCTACTGTAGTCCTTGCTGGTTTTACCTCCACGTCCCTGAAGAACTCCTCATAGACCTCGTTTACGAGTTTAAACTGATCCAAGTCCGTTAGGTATATCACTACCCTGAGTATCTTTTCTTTGCTGGAGCCTACCTCGCTGAGTATACTCTCTACGTTCTTTAGACACTGCAAAAACTGCTCTTTGAGACCTTCTTTCAGATTACCTGTGGTAGGATCTATACCTATCTGACCCGAGAGAAAGATAAGGTCCCTGTAAACTACGGCTTGAGAGTAAGGGCCTACAGGTTTGGGAGCATTAGGCGTGTAGACTTGTCTTTTCATACCACCTGTTTTAGTATTTCCTCTGGCACGTCAAAGTTGGAAATGACCTTTTGCACGTCGTCAAGTTCGTCAAGGGCTTCCATAAGCTTTAGAAGCTTTTTAACAGTCTCTGGATCTTCAACCCTTGTAGTCACGTTCGGCTTATAGGTAAGCTCTGCGCTCTCTATAGGAACCCCCGCAGAAGCTAATCTTTCTTTAACTTCGTAAAACTCCTCTGGTTCTGTGTAAACTATGTAGTATTCTGAACCTACCTCTACGTCTTTTGCTCCTGCCTCTATGGCCTTCTCGTATAGTTCTTCCTCACTTATGGCATCCTTAGGGACCTCTATGTATCCTACCCTTTCAAACATATAGGATACGCAACCAGAGGAGCCTAGGTTGCCTCCATGCTTTGTAAACACGTGCCTAACTTCGGAGGTAGTTCTGTTACGATTGTCTGTTAAGGCAAACACCATTATGGCTACACCACCGGGTCCGTAACCTTCGTAGACTACCTCTTCATAAGATTCTCCGCTGAGCTCTCCAGCTCCTTTCTTTATAGCCCTTTCTATGGTTTCCATGGGCATGTTGACCTTTTTGGCGTTCTCTATGGCGTTTCTAAGTCTTGGGTTGTTGTCTGGGTTTGGACCTCCTTCTCTGACAGCTACCGTTATCTCCCTTATTATCTTGCTGAATATCTTACCCCTTTGGGCGTCTATCTTGGCCTTCTTGTGCTTTATCTGAGCCCAGTGGCTGTGACCTGCCATGGTTTATAATTATAGCATGGCGAGGTTTGAGCATCCACACAGAGATGAAGCTTTTGAAACTTTAAAAGATGCCAGGGTGATAGTTGTAGTAGGCATATCCGATAAGCCAGAAAGGCCTTCTTACTACGTAAGCGAGAGGCTCCTACAGAAGGCAAAAGACAAGAGGGTTTACTTTGTCAACCCCATGTACGCTGGGAAGGAAATACTGGGTATAAAGGTTCTTTCTTCCATGGATGAGGTCCCGGAATCTATAGACATAGTGAACGTTTTTAGGAACCCTTCCCAGGTGGAGCCTATTGTTCAAAAGGCTATAGAGCTTAACGCTAAATGTGTATGGTTCCAACCTGGTTCTGAGAACCTTGAGGTAATAGAAAAGTACAAAGACAGAATAAGGTTCATCTGGGATGCGTGCATAGGTGTAGAAGCGGGCTACCTCTAAAAGAAGATAACAAGCTTGTCCCTGTGTATAGCCTCTTCTTTTTGAGTGTTCAGGGCTTTTTTGACTTCTTCTCCTTTCATTCCCATTACTCTACTTAACTCCTCGGAGGAGAAGTTTACCCTGCCTTTGCCTACGAGCATACCATCCAGCAGCTTCACGCTTACGAGGTCTCCCCTTTGGAAGTATCCTTCTACCCTCTTTATACCTGCAGGAAGGAGGCTTTTACCCTCCTTTAGAGCCCTGTAAGCTCCCTCGTCTATGTACACGGCTCCCCTTGTCTCCTCCATCATGGCCATAAGACGTTTACTGTGCTTTAGGGGTTTGGTCGAAGGCTTTATGAGGGTACCCACAGCGTTGTTATTTACTACGTCCAGCAGGCTCTGGCTTTTGCCTGTTATGAAGACAGGTATACCCAGGGAACTGGCTATGGCGCTGGCACTCAGCTTGCTGTACATTCCACCACTTCCATACATGCTCTTTTCCTTCCTTATGTAGACCATGGCTTGACCTACATCCTTAATCTCTGGGATTACCATCCCTTCGTGATCAAGAAGCCCGCCCGCGGAAGAGTAGAGGACTATCAAGTTTGCCTCCATCATGAAGGCAGTGTAAACAGCTAAAAAGTCGTTGTCTCCGAAGATGAGCTCCGATATGGCCACTGTGTCGTTTTCATTGATGATGGGAACTACTGAGAGTTCTAGCATCTTCTCAAGGGTGTTTTTAGCACTCTGGAACTTTACAGGGTCCTTAAAGACATCGTTGGTCAAGAGCACTTGAGCCACAACAAGCCCGTAGTTGGAGAAGGTAGAGTCATAGATCCTCATAAGGTACGCCTGTCCTATACCAGCCAAGGCTTGTTTTGTGGTTAGATCTTCTGGCTTTTTGGAGAGACCTAGTTTTTTTATACCACACAGGACGGCACCCGAGGAAACTATGAGAACTTTGTCTCCTTGGCTTTTAAGGACTTTTACCTCTCTAGCCAGTCTGGAGATGAACTCTAAGTCTATGTCTCCTTGCTCTGTCTGTATTAGGTTGGAACCTATCTTCACTATGAGTAGCATGAGAGAGGATTATAAAACCCTAATGGTGATGATGGTGCGGAGGGAACAACATCATGACTATGAGTGTGATGAGTGACAGTAGTATGTATACCACGGGTAGCAAGCTGGCAAGGAGGTACACAATAAGCCTTTTTTCCTGTGTGAGAAGGTTTACCCTTTTCCAGAGTATGTACAGGCTCCAAAAGCCTGCTATGAAGGGGAAAGCTCTGAACACCGCAAGCCAGGGCTCTCCTCTCTTTGCCAAAGGTTCTACCCAAATTCCTAAAGAAAAGGCTTGAGAAAAGCCATTTACTAGATTGCTATAGTACTCTATAAAGAAGAACTCAAGGATATGAGAAAGGCTTCCCACTATCATCAGTGGTGCAAAGGCATAACCGAGAGTTATGAATACCCTTTTAACGTCCATCTTGAGCATGTAGGCTATAGCTTTAAAACTTACGTAAACCAAGGAAAGCACTAAGAAGATGGCCATCAGAAGGGCTATAAGGCCTGCCGTATCTACCCATCTTGGAAGTTGTAGCTTACCCTAAGCATCAGATTGGTAGCAGTAGCTACATCCTTTGTGACTTCTACTGCGTACCTCTGATCAAATTGGTATGTACGGAAGATAGTTCCCGTTGCGGGATACGTTCACAATACTTGAGCCTATCCTTACAGGCTCGCTGAACTCTTTGAACTTATAGTGTTGGAAGGAATAGCTTACACCAAGCTCAAGCCCTTCGTAAGACGGGGCTGTAGTAAGAGGTAGACCGTGTTATAATCCTTTTTTCATGAACTTACAGCCGACTGCTATTCCCCTGACAGCCAAGGGCTTTGACGAGCAAAAGGTAGGCTTCTGCGCTGGATGCGGATGTTCCTGTGCGTACATAGCCTATCTAAAGGATGGAAAGATAGTAGACCTTTACGGGCATCCTGCCGACGAAAGAGGAATGGGAAGCTTATGCACCAAAGGGATAGCCTACATCCAAGAGACTCCATCAAACCCCTTTAGGCTAAAAGACTTCTACCTAAAGGATTCGGGACAGTTCAAAAGGATCACGAAAGAGGAAACGCTGGGTATCTTGAAAGAAAAGTTAAGGGGAAAGATAGCCTTTTTGCTCGGTAGGCATACAAGCCTAGAGGACTACCTTATAGCCAAGGAGCTGGGAGACGTATACGTAGATGCGCCCGTTGTGAACTTCAAGCCCTCCACCGTTGATTTTGTTCACTGGAAGGATAAAAAGCTCATAATCTCCCTCGAGGCAGAGCCTGTATTCTCGGACGTTATGGCTACGAGATTCCTGGTGGACGCCGTAGAGAAGGGAAGCATACTCTATTGCTTTTCCTCCAGGTATGAGACTGTCTGCGCTAAGGCCAAAAAAAGGTTCCTTCTTAACCCTGCAGAGTCTTTGACCTTTCTGGAGAAGCTCCTGGAGCCGGAGGATACAGATCAAGAGATAAAAGAACTCAAAAGGTTTTTATACCTCCTTAGAGATTCCCTACTTTTGGTAGGCAGTCATCTCCTCCTTTCTCCCTTCAGAAACAGGGTGCTCAACCTCGTCAAGAACCTCAGGAAAAGGTTTGGAGTCTCCTACAGCTTTGTGGGCGATATCATGCCATATCCAGCTAAGGAACTGTCTGAGTTTAACACAGATTACGACCTTATATTTGTGGTGGGGAACCTGTTAAAACTCTTACCCAAGGAGGTTCTTAAAGACCTAAGATTTACAGTGAGTCTTTCTCTTTTCCCAGATTACAGCGTAAACAACTCCAACATGGTGATACCTGCTAAAAACTTTACCGAGAGGATTTTTACCATCTACAGGCATGCGTACAGCTACAGGGTAAGGTCAGACAGGGTTTTGGATGGAGAAGGTTACAGCCTTTACGAGCTTCTTAAAGAGATAACAAACATAGATGTACAGAGTTTGTATTTTGAACCTGCAAGCATAGAAGACCTAGAGATAGAACCGGAAGATATAAAAGGTGGTGTGTACGTGCATACAGAGAACACTCTCGTGGAGGACTTGGGTCATTGGTACCCATGGCTCCACGAGATGGAAAGAAAGCAGAAGGCGTACATACATCCTTCTACCTACAAGAAGCTTGGGCTAAAAGAGAATATAACCATAGGTGATGCAAACCTTCCTTTACAGACAACGCCCAACATAGCTCCAGGGGTTGTATTTATTCCCTACTCCTATGAGGAGTTTCAACCCTTTGACCCTGGAGTTTCTCCCAATGCCTTTCTAAAAAAGCCCTACCATAGGTGGGAAAAGCTGTGATAGTCTCCGTATGCTCAAGGAGAAGAAAAGGGGATTATGTGATAAGAACTTTTGGGTGTGAGGATTACCCTAAGGACGTACCGCATAGAGTGTGGATAGGTGGTGTGGACTTCTTCCCGAGGAATGAAGGCGAAAAGGAAAGGATACTTAAGTCTTTGGGAAAGTATGTGTACGCTGAAAGTTGGTTAGAGCTCGAAGAAGTAGTAGCCAGGATACTTAAAAGGAGAGGTGTTAAACTCGCTGTAGCAGAGAGCTGCACGGCTGGGCTTCTTTCGGCCAGACTGGTGAACGTGGAGGGTGCCTCATCCTTCTTCCTGGGTGGGTTTGTGGTATACTCTAATGACCTGAAAACAAAACTGCTAAGCGTTGAGGAGGAGCTCTTAAAAAAGTACGGGGCTGTTTCGGAGGAAGTGTGCAGAGCCATGTGCATATCTGTTCTTGAGGAAACAGATGCAGATGTGAGCGTATCCATAACGGGTATAGCCGGACCTACCGGTGGCACGAAGGAAAAGCCTGTTGGCCTTACCTACATAGGCATAGGCTCAGACAGAGAAGTGAAAGTGTGGTCTTTTGTCTTTAAGAAAAGCAGAAACCAAAACAGGTTCCTTTCCACTCAATGGGCTCTCTTTCTCCTGAAGGAGTATGTAAGCAATGGCTAAGGTGCATCCTACAGCTATCCTAATGGGAGACATAGAGCTCGGTGAAGATGTAGAAATAGGTCCCTACTGTGTGCTTGAAGGTAGGATAGTCATAGGTAGTGGTACAAAGATAGGTCCAAGGGTGAGTCTAAAAGGTAGGGTAACCATAGGCCAAGACTGTAAGATCTTTGACGGAGCAATAATAGGAGAGGAGCCTCAACATCTTAGGTACGCAGGAGAAGACTCGGAGGTAATAATAGGAAACAGGGTGATAATAAGGGAGTACGTGACCATACACAGGGGTACAGCCCTGGACAAGATGAAGACCATCGTCGAGGACGACGTGATGCTTATGGCTTACTCTCACGTAGCTCACGACTGTATTGTGAGAAGAGGCGTTATAATGGCCAACTGTGCCACCTTGGGTGGTCATGTGGAGGTAGGGGAGTACGCTTTCATAGGTGGTCTCTCGGCAGTTCATCAATGGTCTAGAGTGGGGGCGTACGCCATGGTAGGTGGCCTCTCGGGTGTTTCTCTGGACATACCACCCTACACAAGGGCTTCAGGACAGCATGCCCTTCTGTATGGCGTGAACACGATAGGTTTAGAAAGGAGAGGCTTTAGCAAGGATGTTATAGCTGCCATCAAAAAAGCTTACAGGATAGTATTCCGTAGCGGCATGTTAAAGAAAGATGCACTGCAAAAGGTACTTGATGAGCTTGGACACTACCCAGAGGTGGTAAAGTTCGTAGAGTTTATAAAAAACAGCAGAAGAGGGGTGGCTAGGGACGCAAAGGCATAAAATAAACTTAGAGGTGGCTAGAGATGGTGGACGTGTTCTTCATTGAAAGGGATCCTTACGCACCCATCAGGCATGTTTATCCAGTCAGCCAAGTGCTTTACCAGGGTAAGAGTCAGTTCCAGGAGATAATGGTGCTGGAAAGTCCCTTTTTCGGAAAAGTCCTAGTGCTTGATGGGGTGGCCCAGTGCGATGAAAGGTTTGAGTACATATACCACGAGTTTATGGCCCATGTGCCCCTCTACGCCCATCCAAACCCACAGGATGTTCTCATCATAGGTGGAGGAGACGGTGGAGTCCTAAGGGAAGTATTAAAGCATCCTGAGGTAAAGAGGGCTGTCCTTGTAGACATAGACAAAGAGGTCATAGAAGTTTCCAAGAGGTTTTTCCCTACCATGTCGGTAGCCTTCCAGGACCCCAGAGTGTTGGTTCTCAACGAGGATGGTTACAAGTACATACAAGACTGTGAGAAGGAGTTTGACGTGATAATCGTAGACTCCACAGATCCTGTTGGCTTTGCCCATGTGCTAACCACAGAAGAGTTCTTTAGATACGTATACAACGCCCTCAAGGATGATGGTATCTACGTGGGTCAAACTGAGTCCCTTCACTATCACATAGAGATAGTAAGAAGGGTCCAAAAGTCGTTGCACAAAGTATTTCCCATAGTAGATATGTACACGGCAGTCATACCAGGGTATGCGGGTTACTGGTGGACCATGTCAGTAGGTTCAAAGGTCCATGATCCAAGAGAGCCAAAAAGACCGGTGAGTGTACAGGCTAAACTCTACTCAGAAGACATGCACAGATACGCCTTTTTACCTAAAAGCTTCTATCAAAAGGTCCTCTCCGGAGAGTACAATCCCTGATGGAAGATCTCATCCTTGAACTCTTTAAAAAGGCCAAAAGGCCTCTTCACTTTATGGAGATAGCCCAAAGGCTTGGTCTGGAAAAAAAACAGCTCAAGGCTCTAAAAAAAGCACTCAGGAACTTAAAGAAGAAACATCTGCTTCAAGTGGTAAAAGGTAGATATGTACTGGCCAGCGAACCTATAGTTAAGGGTACGGTCATAGCTTTTCCGGCAGGTTTTGGCTTTCTACACGTAGGAGAAGGTCAGAAGGATATCTACATACCACCCTTTGAGATGCAAAAGCTCTTCTCGGGTGACGTTATAAAGGCAAAGGTGGTAGAGTACAAGGGTAAGAAAGAGGTAAGGGTACTCAAGATACTAAAGAGAGCCAAGAAAGATATAGTGTGCAAGATTGAGGGTATGTACGCCATACCCGTGGATGAAAACTCCTTCCACAAGATAGTTCTTGTAAAGAAAGATAGGAATAAGCTAAAGGATGGTACCTATGTGGTAGTAGAGATCATAAGCTACCCTTCCAAGGGAAATCCAGCCATAGGAAGGATAAAGGAAGTTCTAGGTCATCCTTCTGAGAGATCTCTAATAGTGGAGCTTCTCATCAGGAAGTACGAGCTTCCAACAGATTACCCACCAGCTGTAAAGAAAGAGGCAGAGTCTCTTACCATCCTTATAAAGGAAGACAGAAGGGACCTAAGGGATCAGGTATGCTTTACCATAGACCCAGAAAGGGCAAGAGACTTTGACGATGCGGTAGCCATAGAGAAGATAGATCAGGAGAGGTTCAGGTTATGGGTTCATATAGCTGACGTAACGTATTTTGTAAAACTCGGTTCGGAGATAGACAAGGAGGCATACAGGAGGGGTTTTACCTTCTATTTACCTGATAGGGCTCTTCACATGTTACCCGAGAGACTATCTGCCGACCTGTGCAGCCTAAAGCCCAACGAAGATAGACTCGCCTTTACATGTCAGATGACCTTTGACCTAAAAGGAAGACTTCTCGATTATGATCTGTATGAAAGTGTTATAAAGAGTAAGGCAAGGTTAACTTACAACGAAGCCCTTTCCTTGATAGTGGGCGATCCAGCACTCGAAAACAAGTATCCCGGGTTTGTAGAGCATCTTAGGCTTATGGAAGACCTTTACAGAATACTCTCTAAAAAGAGATGGGAACTAGGTAGCATAGACTTTGACCTACCAGAGGTGGAACTCATAGTAGATGAGTATGGAGAACCTACGGCCATAATCCCTTACGAGAGGCACGTGGCACATAGGATAATAGAACAGTTCATGGTAAGCGCCAACGAGACCGTTGCCATGCACCTAGAAAATGCTGGTTATCCATGCCTTTACAGAGTACATGAAAAGCCAGATCCTGAAAAGGTGGAAAACCTCTTGGAGATACTAAACGGTCTTGGTTACAAAACCAAGGGTTTTTCTTTAGAGCCCAGGTTCTTCCAGAAGATAATAGAGTATTTTGAGGGAAGGCCTGAAGAGAACCTTGTGAGGTTTTTAACCCTCCGTAGCATGAAGAGGGCCGTATACAGCCCACACAACCTTGGACACTTTGGCCTCGCCTCTGAACATTACGCACACTTCACATCACCCATAAGGAGGTACCCGGACATAGTGGTTCACAGACTCCTAAAAGACTCCCTTATGGGAAGGGAGCCCACCTACGATATAGAGGAATTAGAGCAGATGGGACAGTATCTTTCCATGAGAGAATGGCTAGCGGAAGAGGTAGAAAGGACGGCCATAGACCTCCTCAAGGCGCGTTATATGAAGGCACATGTGGGAGAGGTGTTTGAAGGAATAATAACAGGGCTTATACCTGCCGGCTTCTTCGTAGAGATAAAGGAATATTTGGTTGAGGGGCTCGTAAAGATATCGGACCTTACAGATGATGAATACATATACGACGAGCCAGCTCATAGGTTCGTAGGTGTTAGGACGGGAAAGGTTTACAGGCTTGGGGATGTAGTAAGGGTCAAAGTAGTGGCAGTGGACGAGGAGAGAGGTAAACTGGAGCTCGTGTTAGTCTAACCTATATTTAACCATATGGGTAACCTATTGATACTACTGATGGCCAGTATTGTATTTGCAGAGTCAGAAGGTCAGGCCCTTTTTGAAAGCCAGTGTCTCAGGTGTCATACAGAGAAGAGTCAAAAGCCAGTGAGTCTTCTAAAGCAGAAGTACAAGGGTAAGCCTCAAGAAGTTGCAGAGCTAGCCAAGAGATGTCCATGGGGTAAGGGTCTTTCTGATATGGAGGTAGAGCTTGTCTCCAAGTGGTTGGCAGGTTTAGAATAAAATATCTTCGATGAAGATAGGAGAGTTTCTAAAGGAGAACTTCATATCCGTAGGTGATAACGTAAAGTTTTTGCTTGAAAAGTTGGATTTGTCTAACGACGATCTTTTAAGAATCATAGAATCACGTATAGGTGAACCTGCAAAGATGTCCAAGTCTAAGGCCAACACAGTGGATCCAGAGGAAACCATACAGAGGTATGGTGCAGATACGGTAAGACTCTACATACTTTTCGCTGGTCCTGTTGAGAAGGACTTTGAGTGGACAGAGGAAGGTTTAAGGGGGGCATACAGGTTTTTAAACAGACTGTGGGAGCTGTTTCACAAGAACCTTGATCTCATAAAGGACGTCAGAGTATCAAAGGAAGAGCTCTCAAAAGTTCAAGGAAAGGCAAGGGAAGTAAGGAGGAAAACCCATCAGACTCTTCAAAAGTATTTGAAAGACATGGAAGAATTCTCCTTCAACACAGCCATAGCCGCCATAATGCAGCTGGTGGGCGAGCTTTCAGATCTAAAGGAAGAAGAGAAAAACCCTATGGTCTTGAGGGAAGCCTTTGAAATTGTCCTTTTTATGCTCTATCCTATAACTCCTCACGTATGCGAGGAGCTCTGGCAGAAGCTTGGTAACGAGAAGCCAATGGTCTTCTATCCGTTTCCCGAGGTAGACCCAGAGGCCCTACGGACAGAAGCCATAGAGATACCTGTTCAGGTAAACGGAAAGGTGAGGTCCCACATAACAGTTCATCCAGAAGCTTCCCAGGAGGAGGTGTTAGACGTAGCTTTAAAAGATCCTAAAATCTCTTCTTACGTCCAAGGCAAGCCCATAAAGAAGGTTTTTTACGTCAAGGGAAAGCTTCTCAGCCTGGTCATCTAAAGATACCCTTTTAAAAAACTGCTGATAAGGTCGATCAACACGTGGAACACCTCTGACAGGATAAGACCGAGTAAGAAGTAAAAGCTTTCTTCTCTGTACATAAGCTCTTGTAGAAGCCCTATCATGTCTACCTTTGTAAGGAAAACCTCCAAACTGGGATCCACGTAGTGAAGTAATAAGACAAAGGCCTGGAACAGAAGGAAGACTGCAAGTACAAGGTACGCAATCCTGATAAAGGTACCTACTATGGGTACGTGCGAAATTCCCCTGTGCTTCGATTTACTTTGGTAGGGTCTCCAAAGATACCTAAAAACCTTCCATCTTTTAGAAGGCTTAGAATGTTTTAGATCCAAGTCTGGTGAGAGAAGGAAAGTGCCTATAAGGTAACCGGTTGCGAAGGGAAGGTAGAACTCTCTAGGCACAAAGTAGAGCGTGGGCACAAGAAGCATAAGATTTATAAGATCGTGGGAACGACTCAGAGCCATGCTAGATCTACAAGCTCGTGTTTTTTCCTGCTGAGGCTGTACAAAACCCTAGCCCTACCAACCCTTAACTTCTCCACAAGGTTTTGGTTAGCACAGTAGAAAGAATATCCCTCCTTAGTATCTACAAAACAGCCGTAACCTGTAACTTTTATGTTGCTGATGGTGAGCTCCTCAGAGAGGAATATGGGTTCTTCAAAGCCAACCCCAAAAGGCTCCAGACTTTCAATCAGTCTAATATGTTCCTGTGAAAGGTCCCTTAGGGGCAGGTAGGCATCTACGTGTATGGTGGGAGTTTTCCTTGGAACCTGGGAGAAGATCTCGTTGGCCTTGGTCTCAAACTCTTGTAGGTCCTTACTCCATATTGTTAAACCCATGGCATAGGCATGACCACCCCACTTTAGGTACATGTGAGAAAGTTGAGAGAGTGGGTTGTAAACTTCTACCTCAGGTGTACCCCTTACGGATGCGGTTGCTTCTTCTTTGCCTACAGCGAAGACTGCGCACGGTTTGGAATACGCGTTGGCCACTCTACCGGCTACTATACCAGCTAACCCTATGTACTCGGGCCTTGTCTTGAGCACTATAAAGTGTCTTTCCGTTTGATACATCTCTACTTTTTTCAGAGCTTTGTTGACTAGGATCTCTTGTAGTTGTCTTCTTTTAAGGTTTATGCTTTCTACTTGCCTCACTAATCTTGCTGCTTCTTTTTCTCTATCCTCTAGAAGAAGCTTTAGGGAGAGTTCTGCACGGTGTAATCTTCCAGGAGCGTTTAGCCTCGGTACAAGGTAGAAGCTTAGATCCTTTACTGTGATGTTCTCCTGGTCCTTCAATACCTTAAGAAGCTCCTTTATGCCGTAGTGTCCTTCTTTCCTAAGTGTTTCCTTGAGGGACTTTATACCTTCAAGTACAAGGGGTCTGTTTAGACCTACCAACTCCATAGCGTCTGCTACAGTGCTGAGGGCTGGCAGATAAAGGTAATCCATAAGGTCGTCACCTATGAGTCTGTAGGACAAAAGCATAGACAGGGCAGCTGTAGATACCACCTTAAGCTCCTCTATATCCAGCAACTTTGGATTCACAAGGAGTACCTTTTCGGAAAGGTTTTGATAGTTTACGTCCTCCCGTGGGTTGTGATGGTCAAGAACTAGGACGGGTACCTTTGCCAGGCTCAACTCCTCTATGGCTGTGGTTCCGTTGTCTAAAGTCACCACTAAGTCCGCATAATGGTTTAGCTTCTGTACTAGGTCCTTGCTAAGACCGTAGCCTGTGCTCCTGTTGGGTGTTACAGAGATCACCTTACCACCTAGCTTCTTTATAACCCTGTGCAGGAGGGCACAGCTGGTGATGCCGTCTACGTCATAGTCTCCAAACAAGACTATCCTCTTACCGTTCTTTATGGCCCATGCTATGACGTCCGCGGCTCTTTTTATGTGTTCAAGCTTTGAGTACTCAAGGAGGTCAGAAAGGTTTTTGGATAAATCTTCTGGCTTTAGTCCTCTGTTCGCTAGTATTTGAGCACCTAACTTTCCATACCTTTCTACCCACTCTTGTGGTGGTTCTATCTCCTCCCATAAGAAGACCCATTCCTTACCCGATATTCCCCTCATTCAAAAATTCCTCACACCACCTGCCTATGGGACCAGCACCCATGAAGAGAAGCACATGAGCATCGTTAACTCTGTCTTTAAGGTATTCAAAAAGCTCCGCTTTGTCTCTGACAAAAAGACAGCCGGATTTTTTGGCAAGCTCCTCACCAGAGACGCCATAGGTATTTTCCTCACCTGCAGGGTATATGTCCGTGAGCACACACTCATCAGCCTGTCTTAACACCTTCGCAAAATCCTCAAAGAGGTGATAAGTTCTCGAATACCTGTGAGGTTGAAACACGAGAAGGAGCTTTTTGTCTGGATAGAGGTCCTTTATGGCCTTTAGTGTTGCCTTTATCTCTGTGGGATGGTGGCCATAATCGTCGTAGACGGGTACGTTTCTGTAAAAGCCCTTCAGCTCTAATCTCCTCTCTGCGTTCTTGAAAGTGGAAAGGGCCTTAGCTATGGTGTCAAAGTCTATACCCATCTGCCATGCAACGCACACACTTGCCAGAGAATTGTATACATTGTGAAGCCCAGGTACAGAAAGCTTTACCCTTCCCCACGCTCTTCCTTCTACCACGAGCTCGTAGCTGTAGCATCCATCGGAGAGCTTAAGATCTCTGGCCATCACCTGAGCATCCCTTTCTATACCGTAGGTTACCACTCTCTTGGAACATCCCTCTACTATGTGCCTTGAGTTTTCATCGTCTACGTTTACTACACAGAAGCCATAGAAAGGCACGCTTTCAGCGAACTTAAAGAAGGCCTCCTTTATGTCTTCTAGGTCTCTGTAGTAGCCTATGTGTTCTTTGTCTATGTTGGTGATTACTGCCACTGTAGGAAGGATCTTCAGGAAAGATCCATCGCTCTCGTCCGCCTCGGATATTATGAGCTTGTCCTTTCCAAGTTTGGCGTTGCTTCCAAACCTCTGAAGTATACCACCTATTATGACGGTAGGGTCGAACCCATGCTCGTGTACTACATGGGCTATCATAGATGTAGTGGTAGTCTTGCCGTGCGACCCGCATACGGCTATGCCTTCCATGAGTTTGAAGAGCTCTGCCAGCATCTCCCCCCTTGGTATAACAGGGATGCCAAGGCTTCTAGCCTTGACTATCTCGGGGTTGTCCTTAGGTACTGCCGAGGAGTAGACCACCACCTGAGCGTCACCTACGTTTTCCTCCCTGTGGCCTATGTAGACTTTACAGCCCTTTTCTTTTAGCAGTTGTATGTTTTTGTTCTCTTTGAGGTCTGAGCCACTGACCTCGTAGCCCATGTCAAGGAGGACATGGGCTATACCGCTCATGCCTATACCACCAATGCCTACGAAGTGTATCCGTCTTATGCGTTCCCTAAACATCCAGTATCTCGTAGCTTAGTACTCCTTCAAATACTTTGACTACCCTACCTTCTAGGTAAACTTCCTCCATCTTGTCATCAAAATCCACTAACAAAACCTCACCACCTTTCGTTATAACCTTAACTGGTCTTTTATTGACATAGCCTTCCATGTAAGAGATCAAAGCGGAGGCTGTAGCACCAGTCCCGCATGCAAGGGTCTCACTTTCTACTCCTCTTTCGTATGTTCTTATGCGTATAGTTTGATCATCCAGAGGTTCTATAAAGTTTACGTTCGTTCCTTTTGGTTCAAACTCTTTGTGGAACCTTATGAGCCTTCCGTACTTGACCACAGGAAAGTTTTCCAAGTTATCCACCTTTGCCACGAAGTGGGGCACTCCCGTGTTTATAAAGCTACCATCTAACTTAAGTCCATCCACCTCAAGGCTTACCTTTCTGTAATCCTTGGGTTTAGTGAGCTTTACCTTTACTACCTTTCCACCTTCCTTAACGTAAGCCTTTATTATGCCGGCCAAGGTTTCAAACTTAACCTCTTCTTTACATATGCCCTTTTCATAGGCAAACCTCACGGCACACCTAGAGCCGTTGCCGCACATCTCGGCTACAGAGCCATCCGAGTTGAAGAACTGCCAGCTAAAGTCGTTTTCTCTATCCTTTGGTTCCTCTATGAGTATGAGTCCATCGGCACCAACGCCTGTGTGGAAGGTACAGACCTTCACCACGAAGTCCTTTATCGTTATTCCCAGCTTATCCAGAAGGGTGTAGACCTTACCATCCCTGTTGTCTATCAGTATAAAGTCGTTACCAGATCCTTGGTACTTTGCTATTTCCATCTTGTATATTTTAAAGGATGCTCTGGGCATTCTTCGTGATAGGTGGTACGGGAGATTTGGCAAGGAACAAGCTCCTTCCAGCTTTGGAAAAGCTTTACACTAGTGGCCTTTTTAGAAACCTTTCAGGAGTATACGCGCTGGCGAGGACAAAGACTACCCAATGGGAAGAAAAATTAAACTCCTTCAGACCAGAGTTTAGAGCCCTGTGTAAGTATGTACCCTTTGACGTAAAAGATCCTAACTCATACAAGGAGCTTGGTAGGATCTTACAGGAACACAAGGGCCAAGGACTTATCTTCTACCTGGCTCTTTCTCCAGAACTCTTTGAGGATACCATCAGGGGTCTTGGAGTACTCCTCAGGAACTTCGAAAACCCAAGGAGGATAGTCGTAGAGAAGCCTTTCGGGAAAGACTACGCAAGTGCTGTAAGACTCAACGAGCTTCTAAGGAGGTACTTTGTAGAGGAAGAGGTATTTAGGATAGACCACTTCTTGGGGAAACATACCATACAGAACATATTTTCCCTTAGGTTTTCCAACAGCATCTTTGAAGGTGTATGGAACAAGAACTTTGTAGACCATGTTCAAGTACTGGCTTTAGAGGACAAGGGTGTAGAAGGAAGGGAAGCTTTCTACGAGACCACTGGAGCTGTCAGGGACATGCTTCAGAATCACATGCTTCAGATGCTTTCCTTCGTGGCCATGGAGCCACCTTGTTGTATGGAACCAGAGAGCATAAGGGACGAAAAAGTTAAGGTACTAAGATCCATAAGGCAGATAGACCCACGGGAGGTGGTTTTTGGAAGGTATGAAGGCTACAAGGGAAAGGCAGAGACCTTTGTAGCTCTAAAGCTCTACATAGATAACCTCCGCTGGCAGGGTGTACCCTTCTACCTTATGACAGGCAAGGCCTTGGCCAGAAAGCTCACCCGTATAACGGTGGTCTTTAAGGAGATACCCAAGAGCTTTATAAGCCTACTTGACTGTGAGCCTAGGCAGAACAGGATAGTGTTTGAAGTAGCTCCAGAAAACAAAATAGTCCTCTACCTAGAGCTAAGACCTCTTGCTGACAGGTTCATAGTTTGTCCTGTGGAAAGGCAGATAGTGTTTGACACGGAAGTGGAGAACAAAGAACCTTACGAAAGCCTTCTTGTTGATCTCTTCAGGGGTGATCAGACCCTCTTCATGAGATACGATGAGGTGGAGACCATGTGGAAGGTAGTAGAGCCGTTACTAGACTTTCCTAAGGATCCTATAACTTATCCTGTAGGTTCGTGGTGTCCTAAGGAAGCGTGGGACCTTCTGAAAAAAGATGGAAGGGAGTGGTTTGTATAGAGTCTTTCCCATAAAGAACGTAGAGGATCTGCTCCATAGGTACATAAGGAGGCTAAGCTCCGTTTTTATACAGAGGCATGGGAGGTTCCGTGTAGCTCTGGCAGGAGGGAAAACACCCCTCGACCTTTACAGCATGCTTGCTTTGGATTGGGAAAGAATAAACCTCTACCTTACAGACGAAAGGTACTCTTACGAGAAGAGTAACTGTAGGGCCATAAGCCAAAGGATAAAAGGTAAACTCATCTGTCCAGATCTATCCAAGGACCTAGAGAGTTGTGCCTTAGAGTACTCCAGGCTCTTACCAGAGAGGTTAGACTTTGTGCTTTTAGGTGTAGGGGAAGATGGTCACACTGCATCCCTCTTTGAAGGTATCCCCTGCAGGTACATAACACCTAAGGTTTGTATAAGCAAGAGGCCTGATGGCTTATGGGGTGTGAGCCTCACCTACGAATACATAAGCTCCTCCTGTCAAGTGGCCTTCTTCGTAAAGGGAGAGGAAAAGAAGAAGGTTCTGGAAAAACTCCTCTCCGGTGTTCCAATGCCGGCTACGCGCATAAAAACTACCAGGAAGGTTTTAATCTTTACCGACCTTTCTTTGAGTAAAACCTGACGAGCTTCCCCGTGTTGGCATCTATGATGGCACTACCTTGGCTACCGCTTACCGAGTAGTAACACTCTCCCGTCTTGTAAGACTTCCTGAGCTTTACCGAGTGGACCTCTCCCACAAACTGCTTGGCGGCGTTTATAGCTTGCTCCATGTTTATAGAAGGATTGCACTCCACAGCGAAGGTAAAATAGACCAAAGCTAAGCAGATAAAGACTGCCTTCATGCTTTTCCCTCCACCGAAAAGATTATAAACCTTCACAGGACCTCTTGACAAATGAGAAGAGTTTGCATATAATAAAAGACAACAAAAATTTTAAGGAGGTATGAACCATGAGCAAGAGCTTGGCTGGCACAAAGACACTTGAGTGTCTCAAGCATGCCTTTGCAGGCGAGTCTCAGGCAAATAGGAGGTATCTCTACTTTGCCCGTAAGGCAGATATAGAGGGTTATCCAGACATAGCCAACATATTCAGAGAAACTGCCGAGGGTGAAACAGGTCACGCTTTTGGACACCTTGAGTTCCTTGAAAAGTACGGCGGTGGAGACCCTGCAACAGGCAAGCCCATAGGTACTATGGAGCAGAACCTCGAGGCTGCCATAGCCGGTGAAACCTACGAGTACACAGAGATGTACCCAGGTTTTGCCAAGATAGCCAGGGAAGAAGGCTTTGATGACATAGCTGAGTGGTTTGAGACCCTGGCAAGGGCAGAAAAATCCCATGCCGGAAGGTTCCAAAAGGCTCTAGAGAGCCTCAAGGGCTAATCCGTAGGCCCCCTCGGGGCCCTTTAAGCTCTTTGAAGGGAGACCTATAGCATGCGAAAAGTTACAAGAGAGGACATACTAAACATATACGAGTACGAGAAGGTAAGAGAAGAGAAGAGAAAGGAAATAATAGAGCTTAAAAAGAATAGAAGGCTCTTCGTAGGACCTTTGGTACACCTCGTGTTTGAAAACACTCAAACCGTTTGGTTTCAAATACAGGAGATGATAAGAACAGAAAGGATGGTAAAAGAGGAAGAGATTCAGCAGGAGATAGAGATCTACAACGAGCTTATACCAGAAAAGAACCAGCTTTCCATAACAATGTTCATAGAAATACCTGATGAAAACGAAAGAAAGCAGATGCTTCCAAAACTAGTGGGAATACACGATAGCCTTTACTTTGACATAGGTGGGAAGCATATCATCAAAGCTGTGGCTGACGAAAGAAGTGAAAAGGATTATGAATATGGCAAGACGGCTGTAGTACACTTCTTGAAGCTAACTCTGACAGATGAACAGAAGGAAGACTTTAAAAAGATGCCCATAAGGGTTTACATAGACCATCCCAACTATAAGGCAGAGGCTGAGGTACCTCAAAAGGTAAAAGAGGAGCTTATAAAAGACTTAGAGAGTGAATGAGGGTAGCCTTTAGGATAGTCCTTGAGGAAAAGGGCAAGAGGCTTACCAAAGAAGACCTCAAGGATAAAAAGGATCCCTTCCATATAGGCTTAAGGTACATCACAGAGTTTAAGTACCTAGAGGCTACCAAGTGGCTTATGCTTGCTCCAGATTCTTATGAGAAGTACTACCTTCTTTATCTGCTTAACCTAGCCCTTGGGCAGGAAGAGCAAGCTAAAGAGTTTGAAAGGATCTATCAATATTATCCTAAGCTTTATGGCGACCTTAGCATATCTACAAAACATGTATCACTTGACACCACCACTTAGGAAATTAGTTTTTTCTCCAGACTAAATTTAAAATTAAGATGATGGTGGATAAAATAGCCTATCTGGCCCGTCTAAAGCTTGGAGAAGAAGAGAAAAATATCCTTGAGGAGCAGTTTGCAAAGATACTGGCTTTCGTGGACCAACTTAAGGAGGTAGACACCAAAGATGTGGAACCATACGGTATTGACCTTGAAGGGACTCCCATGAGAGACGACGTGCCTGTGAAAGGGTTGACCCAAGAAGAAGCTCTCATGAACGGACCGCAGGTAGAGCAAGGGTTCTTCGTAGTGCCACGTATAGTGGAGGTGTAGTATGGAAGAAAAAAAGAAAGCCTTAGAGTCGGTAATATCGGTCATAGAGAAGAAGTTCGGTAAAGGCTCCATAATGCCTTTGAAGAAGGTAGAAAAAGTCAAGGTAGACGCCATACCCACAGGGTCCCTCGCCTTAGACATAGCCACGGGTGTGGGTGGAATACCTAAGGGTAGGGTTATAGAAATATTTGGTCCAGAATCTTCCGGTAAAACTACACTTGCCTTACATATAATAGCAGAAGCCCAAAAGATGGGGGGTGTGGCCGTTTTCATAGACGCAGAGCATGCCCTTGATCCTAAGTATGCTCAAAAGATAGGCGTGGACGTAGAAAACCTCTACATATCTCAACCTGACTATGGAGAACAAGCTTTGGAGATAGCCGAAAGTCTAGCAAGTAGCGGAGCTGTTGACGTTATAGTCGTAGACTCTGTGGCAGCTCTCGTTCCAAAGGATGAGCTAGAAGGTGAGATAGGAGAAGCTCATGTAGGTAAGCAGGCAAGGCTCATGTCCCAAGCACTGAGAAAGTTAAAAGGTATAGTCTACAAGACTAACACGGCACTTATCTTTATAAACCAGCTCAGAGAAAAGATAGGAGTTATGTTTGGAAACCCAGAGACCACACCAGGAGGAAGGGCTCTAAAGTTCTTCGCAGATATGAGGCTTGACGTAAGGAGAGTAGGCGAGATAAAGGACGGTGGTGAAAGGTCTGGGAGCAGAGTTAGGGTGAAGATAGTCAAGAACAAGTTAGCTCCTCCCTTCCAGGAGGCTGAGTTTGATGTTCTGTACGGCGAAGGCATATGTAAGCTCTGCGACCTTATAGACGTGGCGGTAAACCTCGGAATACTCTCCAAGAGTGGTTCTTGGTACAGCTACGGTGATGTAAAGTTGGGTCAGGGCAAGGAGCAAGTTAAGAAGTTTTTAGAGGACAACCCAGAGCTTGCAAAGGAGATAGAAAGAAAAGTAAGGGAGGTAGCTGGTCTTGCTACAACTGATACTTAAAAGAGCCATAGAGCTTGGAGCTTCTGACATACACCTGAGGGTAGGTAGTGCTCCAGTAATAAGGGTAAAAAAGCAGTTAAAGAGGTTGGATGATTTTCCAGTCTTAGAAGAAAAACATATGGAGCTGTTCCTAAAAGAGGTTTTGGAACGCAACAGGAGAAAGCTGGCAGAGTTTGAGGAGTATGGTGAGACGGACGTCTCCTACTCTTTACCTGGTGTGGCACGTTTCAGGGTAAACGTCTATAAACAGAGGGCAAGCTTTGGCATGGCTCTGAGAGTTGTTCCTTACTCTGTGCCACCCTTTGAATCCTTAAACCTTCCTGAGGTTGTTAGACGTGTGGCCCTGGAGAACACTAAAGGACTTATCCTTGTCACAGGACCTACGGGCTCTGGGAAGTCTACAACCCTTGCCGCCATGATAGATACGATAAACTCCACGAGGGATAATGTTATAGTCACCATAGAGGAACCCATAGAATATCTGTTTACCGATAAAAAGTCTTTCATAATCCAAAGGGAAGTGGGTATAGACACGAGCTCCTTCGCAAAAGGTCTTAGGGCGGCTCTCAGAGAAGACCCTGACGTGATAATGGTGGGTGAGATAAGGGATCCAGAGACTGCTCAGATAGCCCTTCAGGCGGCCGAGACGGGTCACTTAGTCCTCTCCACACTCCACACTTTGGACGCCAAAGAGACTATAAACAGGCTCATAAGCATGTTCAACCTTGAGGTTAGAGAGCAGATAAGGCTACAGCTCGCCGAGACTCTGGTGGCCATATTCTCCCAAAGACTTTTGCCTAAGGCCGATGGGAGTGGGGTCATTCCAGCAGTAGAAGTCCTTATAAACACACCATCCATAAAGGAGTGCATCATAGATCCTACCCGTTTGGATGAGATACCAGGTCTCATGGAGAAGGGCAAAACCGTCTACGGGACTCAGACCTTTGACCAGCACTTAGAAGAACTCTACAGAAAGGGACTTATAGACTTGCCTACAGCTGTAAGGTATGCAAGCAGACCTACAGACCTAGAACTGAGGTTGAAGGGTATATCCACGGGTGGTAGAGGCTTGTTCTGAATAAAAGGCCTTGGTTTTGAGGATTACCTCCTGCCATTCTTTCTGCGGATCTGAATCTGCAACTATGCCAGCACCAGCATAGTAGCTTATCCTGTCTTTGTCACCTATAGCTGTCCTGATGAGTACACATAGGGTAAAGTCCTGTCCTTTCTTGAATCCGGCACATCCACAGTAGTAGCCACGTGGGTGTGGTTCTAATGTATCTATAACCTCTGCAGCTTTAACCTTAGGAGCACCCGTCACGGAGGCAGGTGGGAATGTGGCCATAAGTATGTCTTTGAAGCATGCTTTGGTCTCGGCTTGTACCTCTGAGTACATCTGAAAGAGGGTAGTGTATCTTTGTACCCTAAAGAGCCTTTTTACCTTTACGCTTCCCGGCTTTGCTATCCTGCCAAGGTCGTTCCTCATCATGTCTGTGATCATAAGGTTTTCCGCCTTATCCTTTTCGCTTTCAAGTAGAGACCTTAGATCTTTAGAGGTACCCTTTATGGGCCTACTTACTATCTTTTCAAACCTTTTCCTTAGGAAAAGCTCCATGGAACCACTCACCACGAAGAAGTCTTCGCAGTCTAAAAAGAAGGAATAAGGTGTAGGTTGCCTTCTGTAGTAGTCCCAAAAGAGGGAAAGGATTGAGCCCTCAAACTCAAAGTCAAACCTGTTTGTGAGGTTAAGTTGGTATACGGTCCCATCCTCTATGTGCTTCTTTATCAGAAGAACCCTATGCATGTACTCCTCTCTGGAGAGGGAAGAGCCAACAAAACGAAGTTTGTAGCTTCCCTCTGTACCCATCCACCTCTTGACCTGTCCTACTTTGACAAAGACTATCGCAGGTAAAGAAGAGCTTTTTAGCCTGAGACCTAAGGTTTCAGAGGATAGATCGTAGGAGAGTACAAAAAAGCCATCCTCGTCTGGCAAATCCTTGAGAGAATCAAAGAAGTGTACATCTAACACGTCTAGCTCCCACAGACCTCTTTGTCCACAGAAGAGGCCAGAAAGGATAAGCTTCATAGATACTCTTTCCAGGCCTCAATCATCCTTTCGTCTATGTCCACGAGCACTACTCTTTTGAGGTTTTTGGGTTTAAAGGACTTTATCTCGTCAAGCATAACCTGGGCAGCCACCTTATGTGGAAGCCTTCCCACTCCTGTACCCATACCGGGAAAGGCTATGCTCGTATAATTTAAGCTGTCTGCGAGTTCAAGTGCCGCTCTGACGGCTAGTCTAACTTTTTCTGGAGTGGTCTCCATGGCAGGTTCTTCCATGGTAGGTGCATGAACCACTCCTTTGAAGGGAAGCTTTCCTGCAGTAGTTATCACAGCACTGCCTACCTTTATAGGGGCCTTGGCCATAGCTTCCTTCTCTATCTGCTCACCCCCAAACCTCTTTATGACCCCCGCTACTCCTCCTCCCATGTACCCATAAGAGTTGGCAGGGTTTACTATGAGGTCTACATCCACTTCAAGCAAACTCCCGGGCAACACCTCTATACGCATGAGTCTATATTTTATTTCCTATGAAAAGGCTTATGTTTTTAATCCTTTTTGTCTTGATGCTTACTTCCTGTCAGAAGGGAAAGTCTGCAAGTTCTGAGTCAAAGAGCCTTATACCTCGAAAGGACTATGCCATGCTTATAGTAGAAAGCCAGGGCTGCATATACTGCAAACAGCTTGACAAGGATCTGAAAACTAACCAGGAGCTTATACAGACGCTCAAGGATATGGATGTATACAGAGTATTGGCTGAAAGCAATGCACCAGTCTTCATAAAGCTCGATGGCAAGGAGATGACCACCACGGAGGACAAGCTGGTTGATATACTCGGCGTCAGGTCCTACCCTCACATAATTTTCTACAACAAGGAGGGTAGAGTTGTGCTGCAGGTCCCTGGTTACGTTCCTCCCAAGACGCTTACATGTGTGGTTAACTACGTAAAGGCTCAAGAGTTTGAAAAGAAAAAGCTTATGGATTACCTAAAGGAGCAGAGGTGTATATAGATTCAGCCTAGCTCCTCTTTCAGCTTCTTGTTCATCTCTCTAACCTTTTCCTTTAGCCCTTGGGAGTACTCTTCGAGCTTTTGGGCTATCTCTGGGTACTTTATAGATAGGATACGCAGGGCTAGAAGCCCTGCGTTGGTCCCGTTGCCTATTCCTACAGTAGCCACTGGTACTCCTGCCGGCATCTGGACTATGGAGTGAAGAGAGTCTACACCCCCCAGGTGTTTTGTGGGTATAGGGACTCCCACAACGGGAAGGGTGGTCATGGAGGCGGTCATCCCAGGAAGGTGGGCAGATCCACCAGCTCCTGCTATGATCACCTCGAAGCCTTCTTTCCTCGCTTTTTTGGCAAACTCGTACATCCTTTCTGGTGTCCTATGGGCAGAGACTACCTCTACGTGACACTCTACACCGAACTCCTTGAGAATCTCGTAGGCAGGCTTTAGGTGTTCCCAGTCTGAGTAGCTACCCATTATTATGGCTACCTTCATGGAGCTATCCAGTTGTCTAAGTTTAATACCTCTTCCATCTTAGAGCTTACATTTTGGGAGATCTTGTAAGCGCAGAATTCTGGGCCGCACATGGAACAGAACTTGGCTACCTTGTATCCTTCCTGTGGCAGGGTCTCGTCGTGGTAAGCCCTTGCCGTTTCTGGATCTATTGCCAGCTCAAACTGTCTGTTCCAATCAAAAGCAAACCTTGCCTTGGACATCTCAAGGTCCCAGTCTCTTGCTCCTGGCCAGTTTTTGGCCACGTCTGCAGCGTGTGCAGCTATCTTGTAGGCTATTACTCCCTGTTTTACGTCTTCTATGTTAGGTAGACCTAAATGTTCCTTAGGCGTGACATAGCATAGCATGGCTGCGCCGTACCATCCTGCCATGGCTGCTCCTATGGCTGAGGCTATATGATCGTAACCAGGAGCCACGTCTATTACCAGAGGTCCGAGTACGTAGAAGGGTGCTTCGTGGCATACCTTTTGTTGGAGCTTTATGTTGAACTCTATCTGATCCATGGGTACGTGTCCTGGACCTTCTACCATAACCTGAACGTCGTGCTGCCAAGCTCTTTTTGTAAGTTCACCAAGGACATACAGCTCCTTAAGCTGGGCCTCGTCCGATGCATCCGCTATAGCACCAGGCCTTAGGCCATCACCTAGAGAGAAGGACACGTCATACTTCTTGAATATCTCGCAGATCTTATCAAAGTGTTCGTACAGTGGGTTTTGCTTTCCGTGTTCCATCATCCACTGGGCCATTATGGCTCCACCCCTTGAAACTATACCCATTACCCTGTGCTGAACCAGGGGTAGAAACTCCCTGAGTACTCCCGCGTGTATGGTCATGTAAGAGACACCTTGCCTTGCCTGTTCCTCTATCACATCCAGGATGAGATCTACGGTCATCTTCTTGACGTCACCCTTTGCTATTTTGAAGGCTTCATATATGGGAACTGTTCCCACGGGAACTGTGCTTACTTCTATTATGGCCTGCCTTGTTTCTCTTATGGCTTCACCTGTGGACAGGTCCATTATGGTGTCTGCACCGTACTTTATGGCCACCTTGGCCTTTTCTACCTCTGTGGGTATGTCGGAGGCAAGGCCAGAGTTTCCTATGTTGGCGTTTACCTTAACCCTGGAGTTTATGCCTATGCACATGGGCTCCAGATGTAGGTGGTTTATGTTAGCCGGTATTATCATCCTCCCTCTTGCTACCTCCTGCCTTACAAACTCAGGATGTAGCCCTTCCCTCTTTGCAACGTATTTCATCTCCTCTGTGATTATGCCCTGACGGGCAAGGTGCATCTGCGTCTTATTCTTAAACCTCTTCCTGTCTTCTACCCACTGAGCTCTAAGCATGGTATACCTCCTATGGGTTTTAGGACCATTAAAATATAGTCAAAGGCTATCAAATGGGTATGATATTCATAAGCTGGTCAATTCCTGGCAGTCCTCTATCCTCCTGCAGCTTGTACCCACACATGCCACTATACCCTCCACGGGCGAGAACTTCACAAACTTAAAGGGTCTAAAAGCACTAAGACATTCCTCCCACCTTTCCGAGGTCTCTACTTTACACATGCCCTTAAGGTAAGCATAGAGGCTTATAAGGTAAGAGTGAGAGATCATGGGAGCTTCTCTGACGAGCCTGGAAAAAGCCTGAAGGGTCTTCTCCGCGTAGTCCATGTACCTTTCTTCACCTGTCAAAGAGTAAAGGGTCATTAGTAAATAAGGAGCCGTACCGTTAACTGACTGGGTAGGCGAGTCGTTAACAGGCTTTGAGGGTACCTTCAGCAATCCTTCACCCTTGGGGATAGTATCGTAGAAGCCCCAGCCCTGTGGATCCCAAAAGAGTTCTATAGCTGTGTTTGCGATGTTTATTGCTGCTTGCAGGTACTCTTCTCTTCTTGAGATCTCGTAGAGGTCCAGCAGACCCATAGCCAAGAAGATGTAGTCCTCAGAAAAGCCTTCTACACCGTGGGTGTGCATGAGCCTTTTTCCGTCGTAGAGTTCTGACAGTACACGGTCGGCAGTCTTAACAGAGATGTCCAAGGCCCAAGAATCTTTAAAGACCTTATAGTAGTACGCCATTCCTGAGAGCATAAGCCCGTTGTAGTTGGTGTAAATGGTAGTGTCTATGAAGGGTCTTTCTCTTGTCCTCCTTCTGTAGTCTAGCATCTTCTCCCTTGCGGATTTGAGGAGTCCTTTTACCTCCTCCACAGGTTTCCCCAAAAAGCTGGCTATTTCCTCCTCCGACATGGCTATAAAAAGGACGTTCTTTGAAGGATCGTGGTGCATCTCTCCTTTTGGTCCTATGTCAAAGTAAAGGCTTGCCACCTTTAGTTCCTCTTCCGTTAGGAACTGAGAAAGCTCCTTCAGGGAGAAAGTGTAATAGCCACCCTCGTCCAAAGTGCCAATGTCTGCATCTTGGGAAGCGTAGAAACCACCTTCTGGGTCTGAAGCTTCTTCTCTGTAGTACCTTACTATCCCTTCAGCTACGTACCTATAGAGATCCTTACCAAATACTTGATATGCCATGGAGTAAAGCTTTAGGAGCTCTGCGTTGTCGTAAAGCATCTTCTCAAAGTGAGGTACCCTCCATAGGTCGTCTGTGGAGTACCTAAAGAAACCACCGAGCAAATGATCGTAGACTCCTCCCTTTGCCATGGCATCCAAAGAAATCTCTACTGCCCTTCGTATAAGCTCGTTTTTGGTGAAATAGTAGTGGTAGATGAGCAGCTCAAAGCCCTTAGCATGGTGAAACTTGGGAGCGGAACCTATACCACCGTACTGATAGTCTATGGCCGTTAGAAGGGACGATATACCCCTTTCCAAAAGGTCCTCATCAACATGATCCTTGTGGCTTGATGTGCTGTAAGTCTGTAAGGTTTGGAATATGTGCTGGGCAGACTTTAGTATCCTTTGTCTGTCTTCTTTCCACAGTTGGGCAATCCTAAGGAGTATGCTTTTAAAGCCTGGTCTTCCCCATCTGTCCTCGGGTGGAAAGTAGGTGCCACCGAAGAAAGCCTCACCGTCAGGTGTTAGAAAAACTGTGAGTGGCCATCCTCCGGAGCCTGTGAGGGCAAAGACCACCTCCTGGTACCTTCTGTCTATGTCTGGTCTTTCATCCCTGTCTACCTTTATGGCCACAAAGTTCTCGTTTATTATCTTGGCTATTTCTGGGTTTTCAAAACTCTCATGGGCCATCACGTGACACCAGTGGCACCAAACACCACCTATGGAGAGGAGTATAGGCTTGTCTTCCTCCTTTGCTTTCCTAAAAGCCTCTTCCGACCACTCGTACCAGTCTACAGGCTGGTGGGCAGACTTCCTAAGGTATGGACTCTTTGCGTTTATAAGTCTGTTTGCCATCCGTTTAAATATAGTCTCACTTAAATATGTCCTGTAGGAGCCTTATCAGGTAGCCCAGTAAGAGACCTATTAAGAAGGCTATCACAAGGAAAAGCCCGAGGGGCAGAGGATTAGTAACGTAGTAGACTCCACCCACCGGTGGGGTTAGGACGAGGGAGACACTCCCTTGGTTTAGGTATATGAGCCACCCTACAACGGTTAACATAGCAAACAGCAAAGCTATTTGTAGAAAAGCTTTCATGATGCTGCACCTTCCGATAGCTTTTCGCAGAGATGAAGGGCACTCACCGATGGTCCAAGGTTGGCTATGCCCTTCCAGGCTATGTCGTAAGCCGTACCGTGGTCTGGCGATGTTCTCACCTTTGGTATGCCAAGGGTCAAGTTTACACCCTCATCAAAGGCTAAGAGCTTGAAGGGTATAAGCCCCTGATCGTGGTACATGCAGAGGAAAAGGTCGTACTCGGAGGCTTTCATAAACGCTGTGTCAGGGGACAGAGGACCTTCTACCATGTAGCCTTCCATCTTGAGTTCTTCTATTGCTGGATATATGTGTTCAAGCTCCTCGTTGCCTATCTGACCACCTTCCCCAGCGTGTGGGTTAAGACCAAGCACACCTATGGATGGTTCCTTCCCAAAGAGCCTTTTGTACTCGGAGCTTACAAGCTTTACCTTCTTGTTTATGTTTTCCTTGGTAACTTGCTTTATGGCTTCAGATAAGGGTACGTGGGTAGAAAGGAGGACCACCTTAACCTTTGAAGAGTACATCATCATGGCGTAATCCTTTACCCGGAAGGAGCTCGTTATAAACTCCGTCTGCCCTTCAAAGGCAAAGCCCGCCATCTTAGCCCAGAACTTGCTTATGGGCATGGTGACAAGACCGTCTATCTTTCCGTAAACTAAGTCTACTACAGCCCTGCCCAGGTATCCAATGGCAACTATGCCAGATACGTGTGAGGGAAGAGGTCTGTCCGTCTGGCTTATGTTTAGGTCTATAAGGTATACACCTGGATCCTTTATATCTTCTGGAAGTTGGATCACCTCGTATTCAAAGCTCGGATTAAACAGACTTCTAGCAAGACGGATTATCTTCTCCTCTCCGTAGATTACATAAGCTCTATCCTTTGAAAGATGGTCACCAAGTCTTACTATAAGCTCAGGTCCAACACCCGCCGGATCTCCTATGGTTATGCCTATCTTTAGCATCTAGCGTTTTCCAAAGAGAGATTTTAATTTTGTCCAAAAGCTGGAAAACTTCCTTTTGAACTCCACGCTTAGTGCTTCAGCCCAGTCCCTTATACTTCCAGCTACCTTTGAAAGGGTGCCCTTGTCCTTTATCCTCTCGTCGTACATAAAGCTCATGAGTACTCTGTTGGTCTCTTCTAGGGCTTTTATGAGCCTCTCTAGCTCTTCCCTGTCTTCTAAGTTTGCTACGTTTATACGCTTCTCCAAATAGGTGTATATTCCGAGGAGGGCACTGTCAAAGCTCCTGTTGGCACTTTCGTAATCTGGCATGAGCTGAGTCAAAAGCTCAGAAAGCTTTGCTTTTAGTCTGAAGCTGTAGTCATCTAGACAGGAATAAAAGGGCTCCTTTGCTTTTATGTCATCAAAAAATTCTTCCACGATGAGTCTAACCTTCTCCTCTATGCTGTAAACTCTTTCCATAGGGATTGATTATAATCTACACCCTCACTGGTACGCCTTTAGCTTTTAAATACTCTTTAACCTGTGGTATGCTTAGTTCTCTAAAGTGAAATAGGGATGCTGCAAGTGCAGCATCAGCCATACCTTCTGTAAATACCTCGTAGAAGTGTTCTAGAGAACCGGCACCGCCTGAAGCTATGACTGGTATGTTAACAGCCTGGGCTACGCTTCTTGTAAGCTCTACGTCATAACCCGACTTGGTCCCATCCTTGTCCATGGATGTCAAGAGTATTTCACCAGCACCCAGGCTTTCTACCTTCTTTGCCCACTCCACAGCATCTATACCCGTTGGTACCCTTCCACCTTTTATGTACACTTCCCATCCTTTTTGACTTCTCTTTGCATCTATGGCCACCACTATACATTGAGAGCCGAACCTCTTGGCTGCTTCGTACACCAACGAT
Organism: Thermocrinis minervae; assembly: GCF_900142435.1. Lineage (NCBI taxonomy): Bacteria > Pseudomonadati > Aquificota > Aquificia > Aquificales > Aquificaceae > Thermocrinis > Thermocrinis minervae. The sequence continues at coordinate 1,099,760 of NZ_LT670846.1, read as the reverse complement.
GGGTTCTGCACTGCAGCAGTGTTTATGGAAACCTTGTCGGCTCCTGCCTCTAAGAGTCTTCTTATATCCTCCAATGTCCTTACACCACCACCTACCGTGAAGGGCATGAAGACTTGTTCAGCTACAGCTTTGACCACATGGAGTATTATGTCTCTCTGTTCCGCAGAGGCGGTTATGTCCAAGAAGACGAGCTCGTCAGCTCCTTGTTCCTCGTAGGCCCTTGCGTTTTCTACCGGGTCTCCGGCATCCACCAAGTCTACAAACCTTACTCCTTTGACCACTCTTCCCTTGTCTATGTCCAGACAGGGTATAATCCTTTTTGCTAGCATCAGAAGGACCTCCCTAACTTCTTGTATACATCACCTATGTATATGCGGTAATAAAGGGGTCTTCCGTGTGGGCATGTTTCCTTATTCTCAAAGGAGAACCACTTCTTTACAAGACTTTCAATCTGTTGCTTTGTAAGTTTATGGCCAGCCTTTATGGAGCTTCTGCATGCCATATCCTCTACCATACCCTTCTCGTAATTTTCCCTTTCGGACAAAAGGTGCTGATCAAAGAAGTATATAAAGTCTCCTATCCTCACTACAGCTATGGTGTCATCTATGGAACCGAGTACCTCAAACTTCTCCCCGTACCTCTCCTTGGGCTGTGCCAGTACAGATGTGTGCTTTCTTTCAAAGGCTTCTGAGATGAGTTCTTTTATGATGCCTTCTTTGTAGAACTTTACTTCCCTCTTTTTGGGATGGACGTTTGTGTCTACCAGGTAGGGTGGAACCTCTAGAAAGATGACCACCTTCGCCTTTCCTGCCCTCCCTCTTATGAACTCCAAAAGCTCTCTGTTGTAGACAGGTCTCGAGTTTACAAAGAAGTAGACCTGAGCCTTTGAAGGTTCCACGGATATCAAGCTTCTGACCCTTATGTACTGATCCTCCACCAGACGTTCTTCGAACCTTTCCCCAAACAGTTCCTCAAGTCTTTCCCTGTAGCTGTTGGCCCTCGGTAGGAAGAGTACCCTCTTACCGTCGGATATAAGCTCAAAGCTTACATCAGGCCTTGCCATGGCATAAACCTTTATGAGCTCTACTATCTTCTTCCTCTCTGTGTCCTCCTTTCTGAGGAACTTACGCCTTACTGGAAGGTTGTAAAAAAGGTCGTAGACCTCTACCTGAGTTCCTGCTGAACATGCTGAAGGTCTCACGTAGCAGACTCTACCACCTTCAGCCTTAAGCTCGTAGCAGACTTCCTGTGTGTAATGCTTAGACCTTATAACCAGCCTGCTCACGCTGGCTATAGAGTGAAGGGCTTCACCCCTAAAGCCATAGTAAGGAATTTTGAAGATATCTTCAAAGCTTGCTATCTTACTTGTCGTGTGATTCCTTATGACCAAGGGTAGGTCTTCAGGGTGTATCCCCGTGCCGTCATCAAGCACGGATATGTATCTTTTGCCTCCCTTTACTATCTCCACCTTTACCCTGCTAGCGTTGGCATCCAAAGAGTTCTCTATGAGCTCTTTGACACAGTCGGTTGGCCCTTCCAGCACCTCCCCTGCTGATATCCTACTTATTACCTCAGGCGAAAGCTCTCTGACAAACACGGCTATACGTTAAACCTAAAGTAAACAATATCTCCGTCCTGTATTTGGTAGTCCTTTCCTTCTAACCTTACAAGACCCATCTCCTTGGCCTTTGCTAAAGAGCCTACCTTTATGTAGTCCTCGTAGTTTATCACTTCTGCGGCTATAAAACCCCTCTCCATGTCAGAGTGAATCTTACCAGCTGCCTGCGGTGCCTTTGTACCCTTCTTCACAGTCCAGGCCCTGGTTTCCTTCTCACCTGCTGTGAAGAAGGTAATAAGGTCCAAGAGCTTGTAGCCTTCCCTCACGAGCTTGTTAAGTCCCGGCTCCTCAAGTCCATAGGCCTTAAGGAGCTCCTTCCTCTCTTCCTCCTCTAAGGCTATGAGCTCGGCTTCAAGCTTTGCACATATGACCACTACGGGCACGCCTATACCCCGGGCGTATTCTATCAGCCTCTTTAAGTGTTCGTTTGGAGAACTCAAAGACTCCTCGTCCACGTTAGCCACGTACATCATAGGCTTTACTGTAAGCAAAAAGAGATTCTTCCTTGCATAATCTACTACTTCCTGACCGAGATCCCTGTACTTTCTTATGAGCGGTACCATGTTCTCAAGGACATCCTTTATGGCCAAAAGCTTTTCAAGTTCCTCTTTGGCCTTCTTATCTCCTATCCTTGCCATCTTTTCTACTTTTTCAAGCCTCTTCTCCACGGTCTCCAGATCCTTGGCTATGAGCTCCAGCTCCACTATCTGGGCATCCCTAATGGGATCCACAGAACCCTCTACGTGCACCACATCTTCGTCTTTAAAGCACCTTAGCACCTGGGCTATGGCGTCCACTTCTCTTATGTGGGCCAAAAACTGGTTTCCCAGGCCTTCTCCCTTGCTTGCACCCCTTACCAGACCAGCTATGTCCACAAACTCCATAAAGGTAGGAGTAATCTTTTGAGACCTCTCCAGCTTGGCTATGGTGTATAGCCTCTCGTCAGGAACTGCCACCACTCCCACGTTAGGCTCTATGGTACAAAAGGGGTAGTTTGCAGCTTGAGCCTTTGCCGTCTGAGTTATGGCGTTAAAAAGAGTAGACTTGCCTACGTTTGGTAGTCCCACTATACCGCAGCTGTAACCCATAAACTTTTAATTATAATTTCATCTTCCAGCTTAGAATATACCCTCATGGGTAAAAAAGCCGCCATAGGGCTTGCATCTTTAGGGCTTGCTCTTTTTTCATGCACCAGCACCGCTGTAGTGGTATCTGACGAACCTACCCAACCTACAGGCCGTCCACCAGGGCCTATAGTAGCCTCAGACAAAAATCTGGAGAATGGCAAAAAGCAGCTTAGGAAGGGTCACTGCAAACAGGCCATCCATGAGTTTGAAAAGTCTCTCAGGAAGAACCCAGAGAACTTTGAAGCTCTCTACTGGCTAGGTGTAGCTCAAGGAATGTGTGGATACTACTCGGATGCCAATGATAGATTCTTTGCAGCAGTAAGGTATTCACCCAACAGAACATGGACATCCAGGGTCTACGCTACCATAGGTCTTACCCTCATCCTTTCAGGGAGGTATGCAGAGGGTAGATACTACGTAGAGAAGGCAAAGGCCATCGATCCTAACAACCCCTTGGTTGTCTACATTGAGGAAAACCGCTACAGGGTAAGGGGCGGTTATGAAATAACCCTCAGGTGGTTGGATTAGGGCATCCTCTTGGTGTACTCCAGGCTGAGGGCAAACATCTTCCTGGCTAGGTCCCTGTACTTTTCCTTATCCTCCACCTGTGGATCATCCAGCATGAAGCTGTAGACCTTTCCCCTTACATACGCTCTGTAGCTTTTGAAGAAGTTCAAAAGCAGGTCAAAGTCTTCATCCTTGGAAAGTTTTTTGTACTCCTCTTCGTATGCTTCCGATAGGTCTCTCCTTGAGTAAAAATCAAGCTCCATGGAGAGGAAGCACATGTCGTTTATCACATCTCCGCACCTAAACCTGTCGTTGAACTCTATGCAGTCAAATATGCACACCCCTTCTTTCAAAAAAGCTATGTGCTCAAGTCTTATATCCCCATGACCATCCCTTATCTTGCCCTCCCTTATTCTCTTCTCAAAGATATCCTCGTATTTAGTGTAAAACTCCTCCACCCTCTTTTTTATGTAGTTGTATGCCTCTCTTTCTATGGTTATGCCCACGTACTTCTCCGTTTGCACAAAGTTCTCATCCGTGTTAAACTCCATCACCTCAAGCCTTCCCCATTCGTCCCTCCTTTCAGCCTTTGCATGGAAGTCCACCAAAAGCCTTGCCACCATCCTTACATCTTCCTGCGTAGTTCTTGGAAGTCTGTTTATAAGAAGGCTATCCTCTGGGATCCTCTTCATCTTGACCGCATACTCCACCACGTTTGAGTCATCCTCCAGCATGTACCTGCCGTCTACCAAGCTGATGGGAACAACCCCCAGGTAGATGTTAGGGCATAGCCTCCTGTTTAGGATCACCTCCTTTTGGCAATTTTCCTTTCTCTTCTCAAGGGTAGAGTAATCTAGGAATCCAAAGTTTACAGGCTTTTTTATCTTGTAGACCACGTCCGGAGTTATTAGCACCCAGCTTGCGTGGGTTTGGACTACCTTTGCCCCAAGATCTCTGCTTAGGTACTCTATGAGCCCCACGGTGCTAACATTATACACATGAAAAAGGAACTGTTGAAGGAACTGCCCCAAGTATTAAAGCTCGTAGAAAGGTACAGAGACAAATACCCAGAAGTTTACATAAAGAGCGCTGCCAGGAAAGTGTTGGAAAGCTTCAGGAAAGAGATACTAGAAGGTAGGAGAACTCACATATTGGACCTGTACGAAATCCTGGAAGAACAGATAATAAAAGAGTGTCTTACAAGCCTGCGGCGTAACCGCGATTAGCTTTTCTTCTGTCATATAGTTATTCATGGTTTACCTCCCTTCTATACTCTTAACTTTTACTAAACCGAGCTTTTTCATTTTATTTTTTGTATTTTTTGCAATTTGTCTCAATTTAGTATGATATTCACTATAAGGAAGATTCTTTCTACTTAGCGATATTTTCTCTCTATCTGAAATGACAAGATTGCCAAATTCATCGTAAACTTCTAAGTATGTACACTCTGCACAGTTACCTCCTCTGTAATACTCAAGTCCTATGTATGGTTTCCCTTTTTTATCCGTATAACACATCACTTCTGAAATTTCATAATCTAAAACTTTTTTATCCTTTAACTTCTTATTAACAATATCTTCATTTTCGTCTACAAATTCAGAAAACATATCAAAGCTGTATTTAGGTGATGATGAGTTTATTAGTTTTTTGCTTTCTTTTTCATTTGTTATAAGGACATATTGATCATCTGCTAAACATGTTCTGTATGCCGAATTCATAACCTCAATGAGACAGTGAGTAGTTAGAGTTACTTTAAGGTGTTTACAATCTAATCTTTTTACTACTTGATAATCTATTCTTGGTTTTAGGTTTTCCTGCCCAAAGCCAATCCCGATAAATGTCAAAACCAAAACAACCGTTAGAACAAAGTTTCTAAAAACCCTTCTCATACCAATATCTTCCTAACTTTCCTTGTCCATTAATAATCAAATCTTTATTTCGTAGGACCACCCGGATCATCAGGATCATTTACATATCCCCCTTCAGCCTTTTTTGTAAACTTAAGAGCCATCATGAATACATCCATGGCTATGCCTCCTTAATTAGAAATCATTTTTTCTTTTAGATAATCCAATAGATGTAAAACTCTCTCTCTAACCAAGTCAATTTTGCTACCTATTCTTTGTGTATGATAAAAACCACCTTCATATCCATATATTTGATTTATAAACCTAAACTCTGCATCTCTGAACTTAAGCCATTGCCTTTGGCTTTCTTTAAGTAATTCCTTTTCTTCTGGAGAAAGCTTTTTCATAAGTTCTTGATATACTCTATTGAGCTCTTTATCCCACATTTCATAAGCTTTATTGGAGCAGTTTATCATTTCAGCAGTTGAAGAATCTTTCTCTATACATTTTTCAAGCCATACATCAATAGGATGCTTTTCTTGTTTTTCTTCACTAAAGCTAACCACAACAAAAACAAAAACCAAAACAAACACTAACACCAGGCTTTTAAAAACCCTTCTCATACCCACACCCTCCTTTGAGTAAAATTATATGGCAACCTATAAAGCCTATCAAGCTCAAAATTCACATTGCCAGCTTGCGTTTTTGTGCCATCTTCCTTTTCAACTGTACCTATCTCTGTTATCTGGTTTCCACCTTGATTTATGTTTGTCTTTTTAGTGTTTAAGTTTATGGATTTTATTCCAAGCTCAGAGAGGCTTCTAAGCTCTCCTTCATCAGTTCTTCCGTCTGCATTTTTGTCCTGCCATACTTTGAGGTTCTTAAACACATCATCAAAGGCATCAATTCTACCGTCTCTGTTTGTGTCATAAAGAGAAAGCATAGCAAAGCCAGACTGAGTGGCATTTCCAAACATCTCAGAGATGTCGTTTATTCTGTTATCGTTATTTTTATCCAAAACCAAAAATCCATCATCCTTGCTTATCCATCCCACTTTGTTTGCAAACCCAGAGCCAGAAAGGTCAAACATGGCAGTGGAGTCATTAATATCTGTCAGTTCTATCCCATCTCCATCAAGGTCTATCACAAGGGGGTCAAATATAAGAGGAATGATACGTGTGGCTTCTCTGAGATTGGAGCGAGCTTTTTCGGCATATGAATTAACATTCTGCTCCGTGTTTATTTCCGTTTGGATTGACTCTTCTGATTCCCTCTGTACCGACCATTCCGCTAAAGCTTTAAGAAAATCCATAAATTTATCCCAGGTAAATAAACCAACTCGTGAAACAATATAAGCTCCTCCAACTGCTCCAACAGGTCCAAAAAGAGATCCACCTACAGCTCCTCCCAAAGTTCCACCTAAAGTTTCTGCTAAAGCTTCTCCTATAGCTTCTTGTTTTGTCTTACCTTCTTGTAGTTTTTCTTCATAAGAAACATATGTCATCAATAGATCAATAGCAGTAAACTTAGTAGCTAATGCATTCGGTAATGCCCTTGTATCTATAAATTGCTCACTCTCTCCTATAAGTTTATCAAGAGATTTTTCAGCTAATGCTGATAAAAAAGTGTTTAAGCTTGATGGAATGTCCATAGGAGTAGGTTTCATTGCATCCACAATATTTTCCTGATTATTATTTCTTTGCTCTGCCATACCTAAACCTCCTTGTTTTTGATAATTAAAGGTTTTATAGAGCTATCAGATCTATACAAAAAATATTCTTTAGGCCTTCCTGAAATTTCTGATAAAAAGTCAGCAAATCGTTCTTGGTCTTTTTTATTAAACCTATTTATGTGAATAAAAAATGCATTGCTGAAAAATATAAAAAGAAAACTTATTATCCTATTTGTAATAGTAGGCTTTTTATCGTATAATCTGATACTAGACCAAGTCATAAAGATATGAGTATCATTATTTAAATAAATCTCTTTCTTATCACTAAACAATGGTATTCGGTATATCTTTACAATCTTATTTTTATATAGTTCTATCCTATCTGTATTAACTAAATCAATAACTAAATAACTCCCTATTATAATAATCCAAACTGAGCCAAAATATTTTACGAAATAGTAATCAAATAGATTTTTAGAGTGTTCTTTAGACATAAATAATAATCCTATAAAACCCATTCCTATAGCAGGTATTCCTAGAAACATAATAAAACTTATAACTCTTAATGGTTGATATTTTAAAACCATGATTGGCTTTTCTTCAGTCATATAGTTATTCATGGTTTACCCCCTTTTGAGTTTTTTAAGTATTTAGATTTGATGTAGTTTAAAATATTCTTATATATCTCGTAATCACTATAGGGATGCAGCTCATCTTCTCGGACATTTACTTGTTTAAACATTAACTTCTTGAATTCATCCTCTTTAATGAAGAAAATTCTTCTTCCAACTATAGAACTTTTTGTCTGCATCATACTGTCGAATCTTATAAAGTACACACCGCTTTTTCCCATATTAATCTTCATCAGAAAATTGCCATCTTCTAAGGGATAAATACCCGAAAAAACATCTCCGAATGAGATCGGTGAGAGAATATAATCCTTACTATAGTTATAGTCCCAATTCCATTCACAATAAGGATTTATATATACTTTTATAGGCTTATCATAAAGATAAACAGGCACAACGGATAAGATAATTTTATTCTCTTTTACATTCTTTAATACAATTGATTTGTATCCCATTGAGCATTTAGGAGAGCCCATGCTTATGCCACCAAGATCAAGCATAACGTCACCACTGTATATAGGAAATTCATCTTTAAGGTAAGACTCTTCGATAATCTTGGCATTCTTCTGTTTAAGAAAATCACAGTTTTTATTGTATATGGCACAGTCATGTAATTTTTCGCATTCATCCATTGGTAATTGTTGATTTTCAAAAAGAAGATAACAGGCAACTGGAATACTTTTTTCACTTGTAATTGTAGCACCTATAAATCTTCTTTTTATAACTACATAATCACCAGTTTGTAATTTTATCAAGGAAGGGGCAATGTATGTACCCTTCTCTATAGGGAACATCCATTCCCATACATCAGGATACGGAGGGTATTTTTTCTCAATTTGCCCTCCCTGTTTTTCCTCCCCAAAACCAACTCTAACAAACGCCAAAACCAAAACAACCGTTAGAACAAAGTTTTTAAAAACCTTTTTCATACCCACACCCTTCTTTGAGTAAAATTATATAGCAACCTATTTGGCTTGCCTGTTATCGGGTGTATTCGCCTTCCATAACCTGAGGTTTTTCTAAATTGTGGTCCAGGATTGTAGTTCATTTTTCCTACCTCCTTTCAATTTTAAGTTTATAGATATCAATGTAAAAATTAGGTCCAACATTTAAAATATTTGTTATGATTGGAAATGCTACAATAGATTCATCTGGAGATATATAAGGATGAAGGAGAGTCTTTTTAGTAGCGTAGCCTGAGCTTAATTGAACCGCTCCTAAATATTTAAATCCATCATCCCATTTATAAAACAAAACTTTTGCTGGCTTATTCAATTTGTTGCTTTTTTTCATCTATTACTAAACTCAAAAGCTGTAGCTGCGAAAAAGTATAATACTCATTTTCATATCCAGCAAGTAGTTTTTTTCGTTTTTGAAAATCATATACATACAGGGCACATGCTAAAATTTGTCCCATATCATGAGAAAAAAGTTTGCAGTTGTTATAATCTTTAAAAATTAGTTTATCCTTTGCAACTTGTAAAATCTGTAATAATCCAGATGTAAATTCAATTTGTGAGCCCTTTTTAATTCCCATATAATAAAATTTACGATAGTAGTAATCCCCATGTGGCTCAACTTCTATTGATCCTTTAGACTTTATAATTTTATTTACTATTATAGTTTCATCATTAATCCAGCCATTTACATATAGATTGTGGAGTTGAAATAATTTAAATGGTATATTTTCTTCTCTGTTTAAGTTATTTTTTGGAACTGTAAGAGCTAAGTATTCTCCATTAGGAGAGAATGCATAATTAAAACTACATGCTTTGAAATTTGCTATTTGTTTTATGTTATTCACATCTTTAGCGTCAAAAATATAGATAGACGTAGCATAACCGTATTCACATTCTTTAGTTGTTTTCATTTTTTTGGAATCTGTACTTTCCAAAATAAAATATCTACTGTTTTGGGATACAGACGTAGCAATTACATCTTTTTTATGCAAATATATTTTACCGTCTAAACCAAGAATAAACACTCCGTATTTATCATCTTGTTTAGTATTAACCACCAGATAGTTTTTAGACACCAAAACAGGTTTAGAAGGATAAAACGGATTTTCTTCAAAATATAAATTAGGAATATTTTTTATAGTTCCTACATACTCAAGACTAACTGTTTCTTTTTGCTCTGCATAAACATAAGTAGAAAGTGTTAAAAGGAGTAAAAGAAGAAATACAGTTAGAAACCTACCCACTTTTCCCATACCCACACCCTCCTTTGGATGAAATTATTACCTGCAAGTCTTCCTGGAGTGCGATCAATAGGCTCATAAAAATGAGTCTTTCTTTTCATGATTTATCCCTCCTGCATGGGTTTATTTCCAAATTTTTTATACCTTCTAATTTGAATTTTTTATATTCAAGGGCATATTTCTTTAAAATTTTGTTAAATTGAAATGATTTAGGTTTATAGAAAATTTTTTCTCTATCCGTTAGTATCAACTTTCCTTCATCATTATAAAGTTCAAAATATTCACATTGTTCGCAATTGCCACCGTTGTAATAACTTAATTCAATATAATACTTGTTATCAGTTTTTGCCTTGTAACAGCTTACTTCTACTATCAAATACTGTAAAATACGCTTTCCTTTAACTTTTTCTTTGTTCAAAAATGCATATTTTTCTCCAGCGTATGTTGGAGAAGATGAGAGCAAGATTTGTTTCCTATCACTTAAAATGTTTTTCAAAACAATATACTGTTTATCAGATACACAAAATGGAGGTAAATCTTCACAATAAACACAATGAGTTAATACTTTTACAATAGCATTACCACATATAAACTCTGTTAAATGTTCGGTATTTTCTCCTACTGATTCGATGGTTTCTGCATAAAGAGGGTTTAAAAAATTTAAAAAAAGTAATATGATAAAGGCCAATACCTCACATACCCTTCTCATCCCCACACCCTCCTCTGAGTAAGATTATAAACCCTGTTTGCAAAACCAGAGCCAGAGATGTCAAACATGGCAGTGGAGTCTTTAATATCTGTCAGTTCTATCCCATCTCCGTCAAGGTCTATCACAAGGGGGTCAATTCTGCGAGTGCCCTCCCTAAGATTGGAGCGAGTTTTTTCTGCATAGCCAGGGATTTTTATCTTCTGCCCAGGGTATATAAGATTTGGATCCTTTATCCCAGGATTTGCCTTAATTAGCTCATCAAGACTTAACCCATACCTTTTTGCTATCTTTGAAAGTGTATCCCCTGGCTGGACGGTGTAGGTATGGGGGTTGGTGGGGAGAGAGTTATACAAAGAATCTCCAGAAATAGGATTAGTTTGTGAATTAATAGACCTTAATTTACCTCCAGACTCTACTTTTATTATTGTATCTACCAGAATATTAAATTGCTCTTGATTTAGATCGCTTAGTTTAGAATTTCTATTAATCCCGACCTTTTCAATGGTTTGAATATAGGCCTCTGTGTTGTTATACTCTGGTGGAGCATATTTATACATTAAATCTTCAATCGTCTGATCTCTATATTTCCTTAAAAGGTATTCCCGTAAAGCTCTTTCCCCTGTTTCTAAATCTGGAAATATAGCAAATTTATGAACTCCATCACCTCTATCATAAACGCCGATTCCATATTTTTTACCTTCAAGCGTATCTTCAACTAAATTTCCAGGATTGTTTGTCTTTATGGCAATATTATTCCCGCTTTTTATTTCATAAGTTCCATCCGAATAGTAGTAATAGACACTTCTACCTTTTTGTTCTGCCTTTACAACTTCTCTTCCCATTTTTATCTACCTCCATCTAATAATTTCAGAATTTTATTCTCATTTTTAAAAACTTCTTCACTGTCACAATAAGGCTTATTTAACTCATAAGTTTTATACTTTAAAAAGGTTTTATCTTCTTGGTCGTATTTAAATATAACAACATTAAAAGGGCATTTATTGTTAATCATTTTTTCAATAGATTTACAATCTTTTTTAGCAAGTATTAGATAGACACCACTATTTAATTTGATAAGCCTAAAGCTTGAGAGATTCGTAATTTCCTCCTTATTAATTCTACTTCCACAACCACCAACTTTTGAGTATGTATAAACACTTACTTCTGACCCTTTGTTACCTTCTGCTGGTATAGGTATATAGAATAATTTTCCTTCTTTAGTCCTCAAATAAAAAGAACAAGCCTTATAAATATTGCCTCCCCAAGGTGTAAAATATTCTCCACAGATAACCACATCCTTTATGCCATTATCATCTATATCTAAATACCATATCCCGTTTTCAAACTTGAAGATTCCATCCTCTCCAAGACCAACCCTAACAAAAGCCAAAACAACTATCAACACCGCTGTTAATAACGCTATTCTTCTCATACCCACACCCTCCTTTGGATGAAAGAAATTATAAAATAAAATAAATAAAAACCTACCTAAAACTCCTAAGATATACGTAAACGTAGTCTAAGAAGGAGGCTAGTATAAAAAACTGACATAAGTAATAGAAGATGGGATGGTTAAATCCTAAAAGGGAAATAACCACCAGAAAAGACACCATGAAGGTGGTGAGCTTGCCAAGTGGTCTGGCTTTGGGTACCACACCCTTTGATATGGTCATGTGTAGGCCACCAAGGACTATGAGAATATCTCTAAGGACAAGGCTCCAGAATATATAACTTGGAATTAGGTTAAACTTGAAGACTGTAGTATAAAGGGCAAAAAAGTTCATCGCTTTGTCTGCCAGAGGGTCCAAAATCCTGCCTAAGGAGCTTTCGGCCTTTAACCTTCTGGCTAAGAAACCATCAAGGAAGTCCGAGAAGGCAAGTACCAAGAAGAAGGGAAAAAGTCTTTCTCTGGGTACCAAAAGGATAAGCGGGCTTAGCAGGAACCTTAAAAGGGAAATGATGTTAGGGAGCAAGTTAATCTTTGATCCTGACATGAACAAAGAGTATAGACCTTTTGGAGTAGGGCAGTTGTTTTACCACGTTGCCCATGTGGTCTATGTAGGCGCTGTAACCAGAGTTGTTTACCCAGAGTACAGGTAGGCCGTTTTCTAGGGCTCTAACTACTGCCCATCTGAAATGTTGTGAAGCACATTGGCTGTCGTCAAACCACCCATCGTTGGTTAACACTGCTATAAGCTTGGCATCTCTGGAGAGCCTTTTAACCAGATCCCAGTAGGCTATCTCAAAACACACGGGAGTAGCCATCTTTACACCATCTACCTCAAGGGGCTTTAGCTCCTTACCAGGTTGGTAGTCCAGGCCAGATATGGCTGGTACAAGATCCTTTAGAAAACCAAAGGGAAAAGGAACGTACTCACCCACAGGCATGAGCCTAACTTTGTCGTAGTTTTCTACCTTCCCCTTGTAGAAAAGATAAACGGAGTTATAGGGTTCTACCTTGTTCTTTGAATTCCTTAAATCTACTATTCCAAACACAATGGCAGACTTTTGAGAGAGCTGATAGAGCTCTTGGATGGTGGGATCCTCCAAGTCAAAGAAGAGGGGTAGAGCTGTCTCGGGAAGCAGGATCACCTTGGCACCTCTTTCTACAGCACCCTTTACCATAGCAAGTATCTCTGGAGTGTACTTTTCAAAGCTCTGCCAGTTTAGTTTTACATCTTGTGGTACTGCCGTCTGAACCACCGCTATGTACAACTCCTTACCTCTGCCATACTCCCTGTTTAGCTTTAAAAGCTGGACTGTACCAAGGGCAAAAGGAAAAAGGACAAGGATAAGGGCGTACTTAAACCTTCTTCCCAGAAGGGCAAGCACAAAAAACCAGAGGACTAGGCTGGCACCGTAGACGGTAAGGTAGTAGAGGCTGTATTTAGCTACAGGCACGTAAGAGAGGACTATGCCACTGATAAGCCAGGGGAAACCACCGTATGGGAAGTAAGATCTAAGGATCTCAATGCCACAGAAGGCTAAGATGAGAAGTACATCCCTGTTTTTGAAGAGCCTTACAGGGAAGTAAAACTGAAGTAAAGAAAGAAAAAAGGCTAAAAAGAACACAAGGGAGTAGGCTACTACAGGGTTTAGACCTGCGTACTTTACCATGGGTATGCTGGCACACTCCAACGATAGAAAGAAGAAAGCTAGACCTGCCAGAAGCCATATGTATCCTTCTTTCCTCAGGAGTAAGAGAAACATACCCACAGGCATGGTAAACCAGAGCTCATACTTGGAAAAAGGAAGAAAAAGGCTAAAACCGGCCAGTAGAGCAAAAAGAGAGGCCTTTACCTTTGAGCGTAGCTCAGCAGGGCTATTCCACATACCACAAGCACAATTCCAACGAGCTTAAGGAGGTTTATCTCCTCTTGTAAGAGGGTGAGGGCAAAAATAGAAGCCCATAGGGGAGAGGTTGAAGCAACAGGTGAAACCAGGGAAACATCACCTGTTTTGAGAGCTTTGTAGAAGAAATGAAGACCTAAAAAACCAGAGAGAAAGCCACCGAAAGCAACTAGAAGAAAACCCTTTACCGTAAACTGCCACTGATGAAGATACTTGAGGGATACGATTAGGGAGCTCAAGAAGGCTATCAGGTTATGGATCACCAGGGCATGAACGGGTAGAAGACCTTCCTTTAGACCTAGCTTGAAGAATATGGGAGCTATTCCCCATACTAGGCTTGCTAAGAGAGCTAGGACGAGCGGTTTGTACACCCGTATAGTATAAATCAAGGGTGTAAGACTTGACAGTCAGTATCTAATTACTTACTGTTTAAACTTATGTTCTATGTGTCTAAGGTGTCGCCTTACTTCTTCCTGCTCGCCATAGGAGAGCTTCTCCTTATGGTTGTTATAAAGCCTTTTGATATGTCTACAGCCTGGAAGATGGGTGTCTTTGGGTTTATGGCCCACGCCATAATGGCCGCCATGTACCAGATAGTCCCCAACTCCCAAAACAGAAGCCTGGCCTTTCCTAAACTGTCTTATCTGGTGTTTGCCCTTTCTCTTACCTTTCCTGTGCTTTTACTCTCTGGGCAAGCTCTGTACGCCTCTGTGCTGCATGCTATCACAGTAAGCCTTTTCTTTGTACATGTACTTCTTTCTGTTAGGAACTTACAACCCATAACGGTCAGGATGCTCCTCCTGGGTAGTGTTTATCTCTTTCTGGGAAGTTTGTTCTTCCTGCTTTCTGAGATGCATATAGTGCACCAAGCCCTTGCAGTCCATAGCATGACTGTAGGTTTTATGATGAACGTGGTCTTTGGAGTGGAGTACGCTTGGGTACCCATGCTCCTTATGGAAACAGTAAACATAAAGCAGGGTAGAAGACTTTTTTACCTATCTCTTTTGGGAGTGCCCATCTTCTTGCTTTCCTTTTACATAGGCGACTATAGGTTGGTGGCTTTTTCTAGTCTGTTGGTTTTTGCCTTTGCAGGTTACTTTCTATGGTTGGTAGCCCAGATTTTCCTAAAGAGGCGTATGCCTAGGGAGATCCCTCTGGTTGTCAAATACTTCTTGCTTGGTCTTTTCTACCTACCCGTTGGCCTTTTTGTGGGTTTTCTTATGGCTGCTAAGGGATTGGTGGGAGAGATGCTCGTTTACCATATGGATCTCCTCCTGTTCGGATTTGTGGGAACTACCCTTATGGGAGGCCTTGCCCATCTCTTACCCAGGATGGTCTATAACATGTACCAGCAGAAAGGTGTTAACCTTGCCATAAGCGATCTTGTGGATGAGGAGTTGTTAAAGAAACTTCTGCCAATATCACCCATATGCGTGTTTGTAATGCTCTACCTTGACACGTGGGAAATAACCAGATACGTATCTGGCGTACCTTACGTGATAGTATGGCTCTTCTTTACGCGTGCTGTGTTTTACCGTAGCTTAAAGAGGGCGTAAACTATAGAGATAAATATCCTGTAGACACCGAAGGGTACAAAAGAGTGGCTTGATATAAACCTTAAGAAGGTTTTAACGCTCACTAGGGCTGTCAAAAAAGCGCATAAAAAACCAATGGCCAGGATTTTGTAATCTTCTACAACAAACTCAGAGTGGGACTTGTAAAGATCGTAAGCTGTGGCTATAAGCATGGTGGGTATGGCAAGCAGGAAGGAAAACTCAGCTGCCTCCTTTCTGTTTAGACCCATAAACATCCCACCTATTATGGTTGCCCCAGATCTTGATACCCCTGGTATCATGGCTAAAGACTGAAAGAGACCTATGGCTACAGCCTTGACGTAGGGTAGCCTATTTATCTGATCTAGGTAGCACCTTTTTTCGCAGAACCTGTCTGCGAAGAGAAGGAACAGGCCCCCAAAAAAGAGGGAGAGGACAACCACCAGCTCATTACCTATCAAGTAAACTTTTATGAACTTATACAGTAGAAAGCCTAATATACCTGTAGGTAAGAAGGCTAGGATTACCCTCTTAATGACTTCTACATCTGTAAGTAGCTTCTTCCAGTAGAGGAGCATGACTGCCAGTATGGCTCCTAACTGTATGGATATCTCAAAGCTCTTCGTAAAATTGTCCTGAGGGATTCCAAGGAGGTGGGCCGTAAGTATAAGGTGTCCTGTGGATGATACGGGCAAGAACTCTGTAAGGCCTTCCACTACGCCCAAGACAATGGCATGAGAAATCTCCATCAGAAAGCCTCCTCGTAAAGTTTTAGCAGGTCTTCATAACTTGGCTCTACTGGATTTATGCTAAAGGTGTTACGAGCAAGCATGTAAACGTCTTCGGTCAACCTTTCTAACTTCTCTTTCTCCACCCCCAGGTCCCTGAGGGATATGAGCATATCTACACTCTTTAACATCTTTTCAACAGCATCTACTGCTTTGTGAGGCTTAGGATCTTCTCCCATCACTTCGGCGAAAATTTCGTACTTCCTTGGGTTACCCTGATAGTTGAACTTGGTCACGGCCAAAGCCAAGGCGGCAAGACCGTCACCATGTGCTACGCTTGGGTAGTGAGCGGATACAGGATGTTCCATAGCGTGTATTAAGGCCACCCTTTTCTTGTCTATGGCTATACCCGCGAGCATGCTGGCGTAAGACATCATCTCCCTGGCCTGTATATTCTCAGGTTCTCTGTAAGCTATGGGTAACCACTCCTTTATTATCTTCAGAGCCCTTATGGCGAACTCATCAGCCAGAGGGTTGTGCATTTTGTTGGTGAGGGACTCAAGAGCATGCACGAAAGCGTCTATACCAGTGGTGGCCGTAAGCCTGGGACTCATGGTGACGGTAAGCTCTGGATCCACTATAGCGGCTTTTGGATAACACAGAGAGTGAGATATGACCAGCTTTTCCTTTCTTATTGGGTTTGAGATGACAGAGTACCTGTTTACCTCACTACCAGTTCCTGAGGTGGTTGGTATACATATGGTAGGTCTGTTGAGGTAGGGCAAAAGCCTTGGACCTTCTGGATAGTTTACATAGTCCCAGGCAGATCCTTCGTTGGAAGACACTATGCTTACAGCCTTTGCCGTGTCTAAGGAGCTACCACCACCTAACCCTACGATCAGGTCTATCTTTCTTTCTACTACTATCCTGCTTATCTCATCCACCTGCGTGTTGGTAGGGTTAGGCTCAACTCCTTCGTAAACAAAAACATCCTTCACTCCGTGCTTTTTTAGTGAGTCTACTACCTTTTCCAATGCGCCGCTTTTTCTCGCACTGCTTTTACCTGTTATGACTATGGCGCTCAGTCCAAAACGCCTTGCAACTTCTCCGACCTTATTTACACTACCACGTCCAAAGAATATTTCAATGGGTAGGTAGAATTCAAACATCAGGCTTCCGTTATGTCTTCCCTTTGGAACCTAATTTGTTCGTCTTCGCCTTCTGGAAGTGTTGGTTCGAAGCCTTGGGTTGTATAGGTAGGTACTATACCTTCTTCTTCTGCCTTTTCAGCACACTCTGCGTGGTAACGGGTCCATGGAAGGACTAAAAGCCTTTCATAAGGTATCTCTTCTCCGCAGTACTCGCATATGCCGTAAGTGCCTGCTTGGATCTTTTGAAGGGCGTAGTCTATCTCTCTTAGTATCATCATCTCCCTAGCAGAAAGGTTATCCAAAAGTTCTTGAGTGTAAGTCATCTGGCTTATGTCTTCGAGGTCTCCGGGCTCTTTTACCTGCTCTTCTATGACCGCCTGGGTGTCCTCTTTTTTCCTGTAGCGCTCAAGTATCTTTTGCCTTTCTTCCAGCAGCTTACTTCTCAGTACTTCTAGTTGCTCCTTTGAAAGCATCTTTCTTTCCTCCCAATGTTTTAAGAGTTAATAATATAACCTCACCAAACCCTTTAGACGCCTGTACATCATGTTATCAACCTTTTAGAAGCCTGTGTATTTCCCTGTAGTTTATGTCACATGCCAGTACGTAAGTTTTTCCTCCGTAGGTGAACTTTTCGGATACAGTTATGCAAAAGTCATCCGTTGCTTGAGAAATGTAGACGTTGGTTATGTAAAAACCTTCCTTCACAGCTGCGATAAAGTAGTCCTTTTGAGATCTGTCTGCTCCCTTTTTACCTGTTTTGATAGGATACTTTATCTTTGGATTGACTATGTTGTTGGATATTTGAATACCCTTTTCGTTTATTACGTAGAAAAGTTCAAAGTAAGGAAACTGTTTGAAAAAATCGTATAGCACGTATTCCCAGAGTTCTCTGTCTGTCTTCTGTAACTGTGCCACTATGGTGTTCACATCCCTTTTTAGCTTTTCTCTTATTATTGGAAGTGCTTCCCTGGCTCTGTACTCACATACCACTACGGAGGGTATAAGATCGTGGTTTATAAAGAAGGATACGTCTTTGACCTTTGAGAGTCTGTTCTTTAGCTCTGCATCTAGTTTGTAAAGGTCTTCCATGCTTGGTACTTTAGAAAGGTTCACCGAATAACCATGCACGTAGACGGGATCAGCCCCCGCGTACAGTAACGAAAACTCCTTGTGAAACTCCTGCATGAGCTCCTTTATTCTTGAATCAAGGGCCTTTTCCTTTGAAAGTAAGTAGATCTCTCTTTCTTCACTAGAAAGGAACAGATCACCCTCAAGGTAATCTTTAACTAACTCCTGAAAAGCCTTAAGTAAAAGCTGAGCCTTTGAAGAACCCACTGCTTCCTGGAAGGCTTTTATACCCTCAAGGAAAAACACATGCAGGTAATAGGGTTTGCCCAGTACGGTTGAGATGCGCCTAAATACGGGTATGCTCGCCTCTTTGTACATGCTTAGAAAGTGTAAGATTACCTGAGGGTACAGTACTCCCATGTACTTACCTTCTCTGTTTACTACGAGTATTGGAGCTGCAGACGGTCCAAAGAGCTCCATCAGCTTGTAGATCTCATCAACAGCCACCCTAACGTCCTTGAGCTTAGGGAGTGTGTGCACTAGATCTTCTACCTTCAGGTCCTTTTTGCAGCAAGTGGCCCGCCTCACTTCGTTCCTGTAGATTATACCTACAGGCAAACCACTCCTTAGGACTACGAGGTTGTCAAATATACCGTACTCTTCAAACACCTTCTGGACATCTCCGAGGGTCATGCTTCCTTCAACGGTGGGTACACCTGTAGCTATCTCAGAGAGCCATAGCTCCTTCATATTATTAAACTTTTAATCCTTTCAGCAGCCTCCAGAAGTCTTTGGGTGGGTACGGTCAGGGATATTCTAAAGTAGCCCTCTCCATACTCTCCAAAACCGCTTCCTGGAGTACAGACTATGGCTTTCTCATCAAGGAGTTTTTCCACAAACTGAGCTGAGGTGTATCCCTTTGGAACTTTGACCCAGAGGTAAAAAGTAGCCTTTGAGTCTACAACCTCAAGACCTGCCTTCCTGAGTGCTTCTACCATAGTCTTCCTTCTTTCCCAATAGACATCCCTTATCCTCTGAACTTCTTCCTCAGGCATGCTTAGCGCTGTTATGGCTGCTTCCTGTATAGCCTGGAACTGTCCAGAGTCTACGTTGGTTTTCACCTTACCTAAGCCTTCTATGAGTTTTGCATTACCTACGGCAAAACCTATCCTCCATCCAGTCATGTTGTAGGTTTTGGATAGAGAGTGAAACTCTATGGCTACCTCTTTTGCACCTTCTACCTCAAGTATGGATGGGGGTTTGTAGCCATCAAAGTATATCTCCGAGTAAGCAAGGTCTGAAGCTACTATGAGGTTGTTTTCCTTTGCCCAATCTACCAACTCCTTGTAAAACTCTTTTGTAGCTACTGCAGATGTAGGGTTGTTGGGATAGTTTACCCACACTATCTTAGCTCTCTTTAGTACATCTTTGGGGATCGACCTAAAGTCTGGTAGGAAGTTGTTCTCTTCTCTTAGGGGCATTATGTAAGGAACACCACCAGCAAAGATGGTACCTATCTTGTAAACGGGATATGCAGGATCGGGACAGAGTACTATGTCTCCAGGGTTTACAAAAGCCAGAGGAAAGTGAGCTATACCTTCCTTGGAACCTATAAGGGCTATGACTTCTTTCTCTGGATCAAGGTCAACTCCAAAGCGCCTTTTGTACCAATCTGCTACAGCCTTTCTAAAGGAGTACATACCCTCGTAGGATGGGTATCTGTGATGCTCTGGCTTTTCTACGGCTTTCTGCATAGCCTTTACTATCGGTTCGGGTGTTGGCATGTCGGGATCTCCAACACCCAAGTCAATCACATCGTACCCCTGGGCTATCTTTTCTTTCTTCTTCCTGTCTATCTGGGCAAAGAGGTAGGGTGGGAGCGCCTTTATCCTATCTGAGAACTCAAACATACAACACCTCCTGCTTAAAAATTACCATAATTATACACCAGATAAAACTTAACAGTGTATTGTCAAAAAATCTTAGTTATATATATTTAGACTCTATGGAGGACCTCAGGAAGGATGCAGAAAGGCTCTTAAAGGAGGCGTACCGCGAGCTCATGGCAGGAAATATAAAAGCTGCAATAGAGCTTTATGAAAAATCCATAGAGCTATATCCTACAGCTCAAGGTTATACCTTTCTAGGATGGGCTTACAGCATGCTTGGAGACTTTGAAAAGGCTATAGAACTGTGTAAAAAGGCCATAGAATTAGACCCAGACTACGGTAATCCTTACAATGACATAGGTGCTTATCTTATAGCCCTCGGAAGGTATGACGAGGCCATAGGATGGTTAAAGCTAGCGATGACGGCAAAGAACTACGAACCTAGACACTACCCGCACATTAACCTAGCCAGGGTATATCTGGCAAAGGGTCAGTACTATGACGCACTCAGAGAGGTAAACGAAGCTCTTAAGATAGCACCCAACTACACACCAGCCATAACTCTAAAGCATTACATCCTATCCCTTCTCAATTAAAATCATAGTCTATGAGAATAGTGAGCGGAATGCGCCCTACGGGCAAACTACACCTTGGACACTACTTTGGAGTCATAAAAAACTGGGTAAAGCTCCAAGAAGAGCACGAAACATTTTTCTTCGTGGCCGACTGGCATGCCTTAACGACAGGTTATAAGAACATCTCTGCCTTACATGAAAACATAGAAGAGCTTATGGTAGACTGGATAGCCCTAGGATTGGACCCACAGAAAAGCGTACTCTTCATACAGTCAAAGGTGAAAGAACACGCCGAGCTTTATCTTCTACTTGGTATGATAACACCAAAAAGCTGGCTTGAGTGGAACCCTACTTACAAAGATCTGAAGTACAACCTTCTTAGGATCTCGGACTTGGAGCTTATGATCAAGAACTCCATCAGGGATATAGTCAAGGAGGTGGTTGCTAAACTACCTTACAAGGTGGAAGACTTTGAACTTTTGGAAGAGCAGCTTGTAGATGATATGGCTCAGAGCATTATAAAGGGTATTTTTGAAGGTTACCTGGCCAGGGACATCCTAAGAGAGATAAACGTTTCCAAAAGGGACTTTTATGAGACGGACACCTTTGGCTTCCTAGGCTATCCAGTACTCCAGGCTGCAGACATATTAATCTATAAGGCAAAAGGGGTTCCGGTGGGTGAGGATCAACTTCCACACATAGAACTCACCAGAGAAATAGCTAGGAGGTTTAACTACCTCTACGGCGAGACCTTTCCAGAACCAGAGGCCTTGCTTACACCTACGTCCAAACTCCCTGGTACAGATGGTAGGAAGATGAGCAAATCATACAACAACGCCATATACTTTGCAGACAGCAAGGAAGAAGTCCAATCAAAAGTGATGAAGTTTTTCACAGACCCGCAGAAGCTGAGGAAGGGAGATCCAGGAAGGCCTGAGATATGTCCTGTCTTCTTCTACCACAAGATATTTACGGAGGAAGTTACAGTAAAGCAGATAGAAGAAGACTGTAAGAAAGGTGCATTAGGTTGTGTTGATTGCAAGAGGATGATGTTTGAAAGACTGGAAGCCTTTTTGGAACCCATAAGAGAGAAAAGGCAAAAGGCAAAGGAAAACATAAAACAGATAAAGCATGCCTTTCTGGATGGCTCGCATACAGCTTCTAAGATTGCAAGACAGACACTTGAAGAAGTAAGAGAGAGGATGAACCTTGTATGATATGGCTTGTATCTTTCCTCGCCTTATATCTCCTTATGTTTACCTTGTACCCAGTTATGTATGTCAGAACAAGAAGGGGGGTCCCTGTACTCCATGTACCTGAGGGCTTTGTATACTCCTACCAGATACACCTGCACACGCAGTTTTCCTACGACTCCCTTGGCAAGCCCGAGGATGTAAAAAGGGCAAAAGAAGAAGAGGACTTAGACTTTGTGATAATCACGGACCACGATAACGACCATGTGAAAGCTTTTTGTACGGATGGTATGCTAGCCGGCGTTGAGAGAAAGATAACAGACCAGGAAGGTAGAATCCTTGGCGATCTTTTGGAGTGTGGTCCTCTAAAGGTTATAGCACACCCCTTTAAGGAGAAGTATCGTTGGAGGTTAGAAAGAGACAAAAGCTACCTACTAGAGCTCGTAAACCTAAAGGATGCCCTTTTAGAGAAAAAGAAAACCCTTTTTGTCTTCTTTCCCATCATCATTCTCCTTTACATGCTAAACAGAAAGCTTGCTTTAAACTGGCTTAGAAGGCTAGTAGACTTAAAAACCCTTGCGGAAAGATATGTATCCCAAGGATGGGAAAACAAGGTATTGGGAGGCTTGGATCATCATGTCAAACTCTACATAAGGGAGGTAGGCATAAGGTTTCTTTTCCCTAGCTACAAAGACAGCTTTTACATGATGAGAAACTATCTTTTTATACCCTTCAGAGTGCAGAACGCTGAAGACTTTCCCAAAGCCATAAATGAAGGTATCACGATAATAAGCTTTTGCGGAAAACCTTCCTTAGTCTGGAGGGAGGACAACAGAGTTTTCGTATCCTTACCCTACGACGATGCTCTTATCTTCGTAGAAGGTACTTCCTTTAAGGAGTTCTTTGAAGGATCCTCTGCGGAGCTTTCCTATACAGGAAGATGCGTAGTTTATGCTTACAGGTACACCCTCAAAATCTGGAGGTTATACTTTGGGCTCAAACCTCTGTTTGTAACAGTGGTAGAATAGTCACATGGACTTGAAAAGTCTTCTTCTTCTCGCAGCTGTCCTTGTCATAAGCCTCTCTGTAGGTAAACTCATTAAGGTTTATATTTCTGGAAGGATGGTGGGTAAAAAGGTAGACTTTTTAAAGGATGGTTTTATGTACTTCTACTCTGAGAGATGTCCGGCGTGCAAAGTTATGAAAGAACACATAGAAGAACTAAAAAAGCATAGCAAAGTGTTAGAGATCAACGTAGGGACGAATGAAGGACTAAGTATAGCTAAGGAGCTGGGAGTGCTTGCAACACCCACCATCTTGGTGGTTAAGGATGGTATAATAGTCAAAAGCTTCGTTGGTGTTGTAAAAGCAGAAAGACTTCTCAAGGAGGTTTAAACATGCAGTTCTTCTTAGACACGGGCATAGTGGATGAGATAAAACAAGCCTTAGAATGGGGAATCCTTGATGGTGTTACCACAAATCCAACTCTTATAGCCAAGACGGGAAGACCTTTCCTAGAGGTAGCTAAGGAGATATTAAAGCTCGTAGACGGTCCTGTAAGCCTCGAAACGGTTTCACGCGACGCAGAAGGTATGATAAGAGAAGGTAGGATGCTTGCTGAACTAGGTCAAAATGTGGTAGTCAAAATCCCTATGACACCCGAAGGTATGAAGGCGGTACAGGTGCTAGAGTCAGAGGGTATACCCACAAACGTAACCCTAGTATTCTCTCCAGCCCAAGCTCTGATAGCTGCAAAGGCGGGAGCCAGTTACGTATCACCCTTTGTAGGAAGGCTTGACGACATCTCTTCTGAGGGCATGAAGCTCATAAGGGAGATAAAGCAGATTTTTGACAACTACGAGTTTGACACACAGATAATAGTAGCCAGCGTTAGACATCCTATGCATGTGATTGAAGCGGCGCTCATAGGAGCAGACATATGCACCATGCCCTTTGAGGTTATGAAAAAACTCTTCCAACATCCATTGACGGACAAGGGGATAGAGCTCTTCTTAAGGGATTGGGAGAAAGTTCCAGAAAGACCCTTCTAATGTCTTAAAAACCTCATAAGGTCGTTGGTAAGGGCAAGAAGGGTAAGTAAGGCTACAAGCGCTATACCTATCTTATACCAGATTTCTTTAAACCTTTCGGGCATGGGTCTTCTTCTTATACCTTCTAAGACAAACAGAAGGATAAGGCCACCGTCTAGGACTGGTAAGGGTAAAAGGTTTATGAGGGCCAGGTTTATGGAGATTAACACCATCATGTTCAAAAAGGCTGTGTAACTTTGCTGTATTGATTCGCCAGCTAGTTGGGCTATAGTTAGTGGGCCACCTAAAGAATCCCTAAGTGGCACTTTACCGGTTATCATGCCAGCTATGGACTTTAGGGTGAGTACGGAAAGCTCGTAGGTTCTTTCTACACCCGTATAAAGAGCATCGATAGGACCCTTCCTTATCTTAACAGTCTTTATATCAGGAGCTATGCCAAGTATGTACCTTCCCGTCTTTGGATCCTTCTTAGCTACTACAGTCTTCTCGTAGACTTCTTGACCTCTTTTAATCTTTAGGTTTACTACCTGGTCCTGAACCTTGGACATAGTTCTGACTATATCCTGCCAAGTTCTCACAGGCACATCGTTTATCTCCAACACAACGTCCATAGGTCTTATGCCAGCATCGTATGCAGGAGAACCTTTTAGCACATGACCTACAACTGGTGGTATTAAGGGCTCCACACCCAAGCTTTCGTTAAGGCCTACTTTTGCCCCTTTTAGGGAGATAACCTCAGAACCCCTTAGTACCTTCAATTCTATTTCTTTATCTGTGAGAGCCTGCATGTAGACTTTTCTTACATCTTGCCAGGTTTTCACAGGTCTTGAATTTACCTCCACTATGAGATCTCCTTCTTTCACTCCCATCCTGCTTGCTAAGGAGTTTTCTACGACGTAGCCTACTATGGGTTTTTCAAGCTCATAACTTGGTACATCCATACCGTACATCCAGAGAAGGGATATCACCAAGATAGCAAACAGGAAATTGAACAAAGGGCCTGCAAAAGCTATGAGTATCTTCTGGATAGGAGATTTGCTAGAAAACGCTCTAGGATCCGAAGTGTTATCCTCCTCACCGTATAGTTTCACATACCCACCTAAAGGGATAAGGGATATGCGGTACTGAGTTTCTCCCATCTGCTTATTTAGGATGGAAGGTCCAAAACCAACGGAAAAGATCTCTACCCTTACCCCAAAAAGCTTTGCGAACAGAAAGTGACCGAGCTCGTGAACTATTACAAGGACACCGATAAGGATCAAGAAAGCTATCACATAATCCATACGTGTTAATCTCCTATTATCTTTATGTACACTTTTCTTTCTCTGGGACCATCAAACTCAACCAAAAATATAGCTTCCCAGGTTCCAAGGAGTAGTTCCCCATCTTCTATGGGTACTATCCTTGAGTTTCCTATTATGCTACTCCTTATGTGAGCAGCGGAATTTCCTTCAGCGTGCGCGTAGTTTTTATCTGTCCAGGGTATAAGCTTCTCCAAAGCATAGGCTATATCCTTTATCACGTCCGGGTCTGCACCTTCGTTTATGAATACAGCAGCTGTAGTATGTGGTACGTACACTACACAAAGGCCAGACTTTACTCCAGACTTTCTTACTTCCTCTCTTACCTGTCTAGTTATGTTGACAAAGCTAGTCCTGTTGTTGGTCCTTATCCTTAACACAGTGTGCATTACTCAATAAAGTATACGTGGAGCTTTAAACCCAGTCAAGTTGTATAGAAGTATAGCCCCTAAGGTATTATATTTAAGCTTCTATGGAGCAGGCAATACTGGAAAAGCTAAAGGAAGTAAGAGATCCCGAGATACCGTTGGACATAGTAAACCTTGGGCTCATCTACGGTGTACAAATAAAAGGCAATGTAGCTTACATAGACATGACACTTACAGTACAGGGCTGTCCTGCAAAAAACTACTTTGCTCAACATGTCAGGGAGCACATACTAAAAAGCTTCCCAGAGCTTAAAGATGTTGTAGTGAACTTTGTGTTCGAACCTCCCTGGAGTAAGGATAAAATATCAGAAGAAGGGAAGGAAAAACTTAGGAGCCTGGGATGGAACATATAGGCAATAAGCTTAAGCTTCTGGCAGAGGCTATAGAAAGGGAGTCTGTACTTATCCACAGAGCCGCCCTCATAGATGGCTACAGGGATGTACACAAACTCTCTAAGTTTGGCATAGACAGGATCATCAAAAAGGCAGCCGAGTACGGAGGGAAAAAGGGTGCAAAGATATTAAAGGAAAGGTACAACCTTTACGTAGACACTCTCTCGGATGCTCTTGATGTACTGACCATAATAGCTGAGTCTTCCAGACTCCTGGACATATTTGAATACGACATAGAAAAGCAGGAGATATACGTAGAAGGGTCTATCCTTGTAGAGGCCATCAAGAAAAGTACAAGTCCTGTGTGTGAACCTATGGCTGGATTCTTCAGGGGTTTTTTGGGAGAGCTTTTGGATAAAAACATAGACGTTAAAGAAGTGCAGTGTAGAGCACAAGGCCACGAGAAGTGTGTTTTTAAGATATACATTAAGTAAAATAAAAGCAAGTATAATAAAAAGGTTTCTACTATATAAAACTTTTAGCATTTTAAATGCTAAGGACTATAAAGATGCTGCACAGATAGATGAATATGCATATAAACAATCTAATTTCGATAAAAGTCAATATAGAATTTTATTTTTGAAATTCATCAAGTTATAAACATCCTGTTGAATTACAGCTGGATAAGAGTGAAATTGGTCTCGCATGTATGCGGTTTGCATATTATTTACTTTTTATTTTTAATTTATTATACCATAACTATTACACACTTCGGTTTCTTAGCCCTGGACACCTTATTGACATAGACCCTATTCTGTGGTATTCTTTAGGACAATATGAAAGAAACTGACCATCGTAGGCCAACAGGGGGTATTAAAATGAAAACGTCAACCTTCCTGGTTCCTCTGGTTTTACTTACGTTCACAGGTTTATCTTTATCCCACGCTCAAAGCCCAGTAGACCAATGCGTCAATTACTATGCTGCTCAGGCTTACGAAAAGGCAATAGAAGAAGGAAAGAAAGCTATAAAACTATATCCTTCAGATCTTGTATCTTATGTTTGTTTAGGAGCTTCTTACTTACAAGTTGGAGACTATGATCAGGCTATAAACTACCTTAAAAATGCAGAAAAATATGCTCTTCAAAAATCCGATTTCATGTACATATACGGTCTGCTAGGTCTGGCATATGATGGTAAAGGTATGTTAGATAATGCTCTTTTTTATTACAACAAAGCCCTTATGCTGGCGAGGGATCTAGGTAATAAAAGAGCCGAATCTGACTATTTAAGCAACATTGCGATGATTTTCCGCAGAAAAGGAGAACTTGACAACGCTCTCTCTTATTACAAAGAGTCCTTAGAATTAAAAGTAGATGAAAAAGATAGAGCTCCAATATATACTAACATCGCTGTAATTTACTTAAAACAGGGTAATTACCAAAAAGCCATAGAGTATTTTAAAAGGGCTATGGATATTTTTGATAGATACGGAAATCAACACGAATATGCAATTACAGAGATTAATCTTGGCAATGCTTACAGAGAGATAAGAGACTTTCAGAATGCAGAACATTACTTGCTTGATGGACTGAAAAGAGCTCAAAAAGTGGGAGACAAGTATCTAGAGGGAACAGCATACAAGTATCTTGGCTGGCTATACCGTGATAAAGGCAATAAAGTTGCAGCTAGAGAATACCTTATTAAGGCACTAAGGGTCTTTAAAGAAGTTGGAGCTTCCTCTAACGTTGTTGAAGTGACTAGTGACCTAGTTTACCTTGGCATGCCCTAAAGCTTTTACTATGCTCTAATTTCTCTCTTCGACTTCCTTAGTGTAAAGAATAACAGGAAAGATGAAATAACCATAAGTATGGATACTACTTGATTCCACGTAAGGCCTATGGCTTCTATAGGTGGTGTTACTCCTCTGTAAAACTCCAAAAAGAACCTCAAAAGACCATAAAGGAACATATAGATAGAGAACACAAAGCCGTCAAAGGGTTTCCTCCTGTAAAAGAATAGAAGCATAAGGAATATAAGCATTAGACCTATGAATTCCATCAGTTGTGTGGGGTACAGGGGCATATAAGGTGGAGCCACTGCTCCTTCTGGGAATACTACATAAAAGAAGGGAAACTTATCAGAGAAGTGTATTCCAGGAGAAGCTACAGCTTCACCTGGGAAAGGTTTACCATAGCAACAACCTGCAGACGTGCAACCAAGTCTTCCTATGGCGTGAGCAAGGCTCAGGGATATGGAACTTATGTCAGCTATCTTCCATACTGGAAGCTTATAAAACCATACACCAAACAAAGCACCAAGGACTCCACCAAAGAGTCCACCAAAGAAGTCCATACCCCCGTTCCAGATGGATATGATATCTACTATGCCTTTTACCTGCTCTGGGTGTTCTATAACGTAGGCCAGGCGACCACCTACTACACCAAGCATAAGGGCTATAAAGAAGGTATTTTCCACATGTGCAGTGTTTAAACCTTCTCTTTTGGAAAGCTTTATGCTCAAAGTGTAGGCAAGCAGAGCTCCCAGAGCTATAAGCACGCCGTAGGTGTAAACCTTTATCCCAAAGAACTCAAATAGTACCGGAAACATCAGAAGTAAACCTCATCCACGTTCACCACCAAGCTAATATCACCAAGGTCTATCTTTACACTTCTGTAGTAACTACCAACCTTTTGGGTAGGATACTCAACACTGATGGTTCTTCCGTTATGCTTGTCCAGAAGCTCTACTCTTTCCAAAGTATTCATTGAAAATATTACCTTTTTGACATATTGTCCTTCGTCTTTGTAGAAGATAGTTTTTCCGAGGGAACACTCTACCTTCTCGTCTCCGTCTAGAACCTTGCCAAAGATGATGCCGTCAGGTCCCACAGGAAGGTCAAAGCATGCTGAAGTCAGACATATTCTTTTACCTGTAAACTTTATAAGCTCGCCCTTCAACCCAGTGACAGAGTACTCTTTTTCGTCCTTGTTTATCTCCATGGGCATTCCTAAGAGGCCATACCTAACAAAAAGCTTCGCTCTATAACTCTTTGGTGAGTTGTCTACAGAGTACTGGCTTTGAAGGTTTGAAGCCTCAGGACATACCAAAGGAGCACAAGAATACAGAAGAACGAGAGCTGCTAGTAATGCAAGCTTTTTCATGATTCTTCTCTTATTTTAACGGAGAGCCAATGAGCTTCCAGACCTTCTGCCTTGGCGAGAGCTTTGGTATGGTCTGAAAGATCTCTAAAACCTTCTTCTGTTACGTAGAGGACAGAACTTCTTTTGATGAAGTGATACACTCCTAAAGGTGAGAAGAACCTGGCCGTACCTCCTGTAGGAAGTGTATGGTTTGGACCAAGTATATAATCTCCAAGAGCTTCAGGTGTATACCTTCCCAAGAATATAGCACCTGCATGTTTTATATAAGGGAGCAATTTAAAGGGTTCTTCTGTTAACACCTCTAAGTGTTCCGGGGCTATGTGGTTGGCTACCTGACAGGCTTGGTACAGATCTTCTACCAAAAAGACGGTGCCAAACTTTTCTATGGACTTCTGGGCTATCTCTTTCCTTGATAGGTTTTTAAGCATCTCGTAGACTGCTTTTACTACCTTCTTAGCATGTTCTTCTTTGTCTGTTATCAAAAAGGCTCCAGCAAGCTCGTCATGCTCTGCTTGAGAGAGAAGGTCTGCGGCTACCCAATCTTCCCGCACGCTGCCATCGGATATGATGAGTATTTCAGAAGGTCCAGCTACCATATCTATATCTACAACTCCGTACAGAAGTTTTTTGGCAAGGGCTACGTATATGTTCCCCGGACCAACTATCTTGTCCACCTTGGGTATAGTTTCAGTACCAAAGGCCAAGGCTGCTACGCCATGAGCCCCACCTACTTGAAAAACTCTACTCACTCCACATATGAAGGCCGCAGCCAGGGTGTAAGGGTTTGGCTTGGGTGTTATCATGATGACCTCTTCAACACCAGCAACTGTTGCAGGCACTACGTTCATGAGCACAGTAGAGGGGTAAGCTGCCTTGCCTCCAGGTACATATACCCCAACTCTCTCCAAGGGCTGGACCTTCATTCCAAGAATTACACCCTCTTCCTCCACAAAGAAGGAGTTTTCCTTTTGCCTCTCATGAAATCTTCTTATCCTATCGTGTGCTATCTCTAAGGCTTGTCTAGTTTCTTCGTCTATCTCTTCGTAAGCTTTTTCTAGTTCCTCGTACGGTATCTCAACGGTATCCTGGTCTAACTCCAAACCATCAAACCTTTTGATGTATTCAAATAAAGCTTTATCGCCTTCTTCTTTTATGCGTCCAATTATTTCCCTTACCGTTGCTTCGTATTCCCCTTCTAGGATTTGTCCCCTTTGTGCTATATACTTTAGCCGTTGATTCAACCTCCAGGCACTAGTGCGAAGATCTTCTATGTGCATGCTTCTAATTATAAACCTTTTGGGGCTTAAGACAAACTTATAAATTCATAAGTAAAAATTAAGGAAAGTCCTTAGGCTGGTTCTATAATTTATGATATAGTTCAGTTCAATAAAGTTAGGAGGTGAAAAGTATGGCAACAGTAACACCTGACAAGACCTTGGATGCTTCTGGTCTTAATTGTCCCCTTCCGGTGTTAAAGACAAAGAAGGCTTTGGAAGAGCTACAGTCTGGTCAAATACTGGAAGTCATCACCACTGACCCAGGTGCAAAAGCTGATATACCAGCCTTCTGCAACAGGACTGGGCATCAGCTGTTGGAAGTGGTGGAGGAGGGTGGCAAGATAATCTTTTACATAAAGAAGAAGTAAGGGAGGGAACATTATGGCTGAAAGGTTGGCTATAATAGCCACGAAAGGAACTTTGGATATGGCCTATCCGCCACTCATACTGGCGTCAACCGCGGCATCTTTAGGCGTTGAAACAGCTATATTCTTTACCTTCTACGGTCTTAACATCATCCATAAAAAGAAGATGCACGAGTTAAAGATCTCCCCCCTAGGAAATCCAGCCATGCCTATGGCCTTTCCCCCTTCCATGCAAAACCAAATAACTAATGCCATTTCCTCTATAATGCCTGGACCTCCGCAGATAATGGGCATAATACCAGGTATGACAGACCTCATGACATTCATGATGAAGAAAACCATAAAGGAGCACGGAGTTGCTAGCATACCAGAACTTTTAGAAGCTTGTAAGGAAGCTGACGTAAAGCTAATCCCATGTCAGATGACTATGGAGCTTTTTGGCTACAAGTATGAAGATCTTATCGATGGGCTTGAGCCACCTGCTGGAGCGGCTACTTTTATAAACTACGTTTTAGAAGCTGACAAGCCTATGATTATATTCGTATAAAGGAGGTTGATCATGGCTTATGAAAAGCTTCTCTTCTACATTCTCACTGTGCCCTTTTTTGAAAGAGCAGAACCAACCACAGGAGAACTCATAAACCCTCAGGCTGGTGCTCCCTTTTTCCTTGCTACAGCAGCGACCACAATGGACTACGAAGTGGAAATGGTCATAACCTCAGAAGCAGGTTTCCTACTTATGAAAGATAACGCTAAGAAGGTGAAAGTAAGGCCAGGTGTAGAGCAGACAGTCTACGACTTTATAAAGATGGCAAAGGAAGCAGGCGTCAAGATATACCTATGTGTACCTTCCTTAGATCTTACCGATATTTACAAGAAAGAAGACGTAAACCCAGAACTCTGCGACGGCATCATAGGCGGTGCTGCTTTCTTGGATAAGCTCATGAGCGGTGAGTATGCGGTCATTACCCTGTAGGTCTTCTTTTATGGTTTCCATAAGTTTATGCTTATATGCATATAAGCAGAACTTATTTGACTAAAGTCATACGGTTGCGTAGGTTTATAAAAGAAGGAGGTGACAGTTATGGATGGGCATATATACGGATACAACCTACCCATATCTGAAAAAACCAAGGCTGTGCCTTGGGAAGAAAAGGTTAGGGTAATAGAGGAAGTCAAATCCGACTTCCGTTTTAAAGAGTATATATTTGGCTGCTTGAACTGTGGTGTATGTACCGCCTCTTGCCCCTCTAACAGGTTCTTTGACTACTCTCCGAGGGAGATAGTCCAAAGGTTCCTGGAAGATGACGTAGAAGTCCTCTACGATATGATGCACGAGTATATATGGGCATGTTCTCAGTGTTTTACCTGCTGGATCAGATGTCCTTTCGTGAACAACCCAGGTGGACTAGTGGCCATAATGAGAGAGGTTGCTGTAAGGAACGCCTTTGAAGCTACTAAGGACCTTCTAAAGCCTTACGGCCGTGTTCTTCTGAAGGTTATGACCACAGGAAACCAGCTGTCCGCTGACATGCTTCAGCCTGACTTTTTCCCAGACTGGGGACCCAAGATGGCTGACAACATGGAAAACCTAAGAGCTAAGAGGCTCGCCATACCCTTTGACGTGGGTAAGTCTGTTAAGACCGCTTGGGAAGTTTCTTTGGAGACTGCCATAGAGATGTACACCATATGGAGAGAGACGGGTATCTTCGAAATGCTAGAAAAGCTTGACCCTAACCTTTACAACGTCATAATGGACATAGTGGAGGAGAACGAGGAAAGATACCAAGAGCTCTATGAAGAAGAGGAGTAAGCTAATAAACGGGGTTAGTGCCCCGGAAAAACCTTTAGGAGGTATCTGCCATGGCGCACGCACATAAAGAGAGCAGCATTTTGAAATACCCAGAGGTTCCTCCTTTCCCAACGAAGGAGCCTATGGGAACAGCCCACTACGATCATATCTTTGAGATGATGGAAGAGCTCGAGGCTAAGGGAGAAATACTCATATACAGGATAACGGAAGAGCACCAACCTATACCCGTCTACACAAGGACAGGTAGGATAAAGCTTATACCCACCAACAAGCTCTGGCACCATAAGTCCTGTGGTCAGTGTGGAAACATACCAGGTTATCCCGCTTCCATATTCTGGTTCATGAACAAGTTCGGTCTTGACTACCTGAACGAGCCTCACCAAACTTCATGCACAGCTTGGAACTACCACGGTTCTGGTACATCCAACCCAGTAGCACTCGCTGCTGTCTGGCTCAGGAACATGCACCAAGCTTGGAAGACAGGCTACTATCCTCTAATACATTGCGGAACATCCTTCGGTTCTTACAAGGAGACCAGGGAACAGCTCATAATGAACAAAGAGCTAAGGGATGCTGTAAAACCTATCCTTAAAAAGCTCGGAAGGCTCACAGAAGATGGAAGGATCGTTATACCACAGGAGATAGTTCACTACTCCGAATGGGTCCATGCTATGAGGTTCAAGATAAAGGAACTCTATGAGAAGGAAGGAAAGCCGAAAGGCATAGATGTGTCCAATGTAAGAGTGGCCATACACAACGCTTGCCACACTTGGAAGATGATAGCCGATGACTATCCTTACGACCCAGAAGTCTTTAACGGTCAAAGGCCTGCAGCTTCCACAGCTGTTATGAAGGCTCTCGGTGCTCAAGTAGTAGACTACTCCACATGGTATGACTGCTGTGGTTTTGGTTTTAGACACATCCTCACGGAAAGGGAGTTCACTAGATCTTTCGCCATACAGAGGAAGCTTAAGGTCATCTATGAAGAGGTAAAAGCCGACGTCATAATCACCCACGACACTGGATGTACAACTACCTTTGAAAAGAACCAATGGATAGGAAAGGCACACGGTATGTACTATCCTGTTGCTGTAATGTCTGACGTCATGTTTGCAGCCTTAGCTTGTGGAGCACATCCATTCAAAGTGGTTCAGCTCTACTGGAACTGCTCTGCGTATGAGCCCCTCCTTGAGAAGATGGGAATAACCAACTGGAGGGAACTAAGGAAAGAGTGGGAAGACACAGTCAAGTACATAGCCGAGCTTGAAAAGGCAGGTAAGTATGACGAACTGATGGAGTTCTTCAAGGAGTATGACCTGTATGAACCTTACAGCAAGACATCTACCGGTAAGCCTAAGGCATCGGCTACGGCCAACATGCCACTCTTTAAGTCTTAATTCGGGGGCCTTGCCCCCTTATAACAACCTTTAAGGAGGTAGATTATGGCAAAGTCTGTGTTGGTAATAGGTGGTGGTCCTGCAGGTCTAGGTGCGGCCAAAGTCCTGGGAAGGCTCGGAGTGCCCACCATACTCATCGAGAAAGAGGGAAAGCTTGGTGGTAGGCCTATCCTTGAAGACTACCACACACTTATACCGAGGAAGTTAAAGCCTGCCCAGGTTCTGGGACCGATGATAAAGGAAGTGGAGAACAACCAAAACGTAAAGGTGCTGTTAAACACGGAGCTTGAAGCCTGCGAGGGTGAAGCTGGAAACTTTAAGGTAAAGCTCTCCAATGGTGAAACCTATGAAGTGGGAGCCATAGTCGTCGCCACAGGTTTTGAACACTTTAACCCGAGGAGAAAGGGAGAGCTCGGCTATGGAATATATCCAGATGTCATAACCAACCTTGAGCTTGAGCAGATGTTCTCCCGTGAGGGTAGGCTCTACAGGCCTTCTAACGGCCAGCTTCCCAAGAGGGTAGCTTTTGTCTTCTGTGTAGGTTCCAGAGACAGGCAGCTAGGTGTTACAAACGTCCACTGTTGTAGGTACGGATGTGCTCTATCTGGACTACAGGCTTCTGAGATAAAGGAGCATTACCCAGACGTGGACGTCTTCTGCTATTACATGGATGTAAGGACATATGGTACATGGGAGTATCCTTTCTACTGGGCACCCCAGGAAAAGTACGGTGTCAGGTACGTAAGAGGTAGGATAGCGGAAATAACTTACAGCCCTGCTGATGGAAGGCTTAGAGTAAAGCACGAGGATACTATAGTTCAAAGGCCTTCTGAGGTACCCATGGACCTTGTGGTGTTAGTACTCGGTATGGAACCTTCTGCTGGTACCAAGAAGGTGGCCAAGATACTCGGACTAGCTCAAGATCCAGATAGCCAATTCCTGATACCATCCGAAGAATCTGGCTCTAACATCATCTCCAACAGAGAAGGTATATTCATAGCCGGTGCATGCAAAGGTCCGATAGACATAGAGTCTTCAATAGCTGAAGGCGAAGCAGCTGGTGCTGAAGCTGCTATGTACGTAGGTGCAAAGGTGGGCGTATGAAAAAAGTTACCACATTAGACGACTTTTTGGTTAGGGATTACCTCATAAAGATCTTCTCAGAAGGCGAGGAGTTTATACAAGATTTCTACAAGGATCTCCTCGCCAAGTCCCTCCTCTTTCAAGAACTTCTAAGCAAAGACAGACTTCCATCCTTGAAAGAGGAAGACTTAGACAAGATATTAGAGCACATCTTTGCAAGCAGGAGAAGAAGGAAGAAGATCTTAGAAGAGACAGGAATAGACAGGCTAAAGAAAGCTATAAGCGACCTTCTCTACGGGAAGGCAAACACATGGGAAGAGAGGGTGGAGAAGTTCGTAAAAGAGATAAGGGGTGTAGACAAAAAGATGGCAAGGGACATAGCATCAGAACTTTTACACTTTACCTTCCCAGACAAGTACGTACTATGGACTAGCTGGATATGGGATCCAGAGTCAGAAAGCGGCGCGGTAGTCTTCTTAAAAGAGGAGCCACCAAAGAGACATATGTACGGAGAAACCTACGAAGAGTTTGAGCAGATATACAAGCAGATTCAGGAAAAGCTCCTGGACTTTGGTATAAAAGCCAAAGGTTACCTCTTTGTAGACATGTTCCTTGCCATGATATACGCCACGTACGTGGACTATATGACTCTTTCTACCATGCACAGTGCAAAGGGCTTTTTCCCTCCTGCCGGTGTTATGGCAAGGAGGCTTTTAGGTATAGTTAGAAATGAAGACCTTTTGGAGGTGTAGACCATGGCTATACATGAAAAAAGTCTTGTAGAACCGGAGAGGATTTTAAGGAAAGAGAGACTCGTCATAGATGGTGTTGACGTTTCTGGAGACTGGAACCTTATAATCCTGCCCAGGGTTATAAACGACTACGACCTGGACTTCGGTAAAGAGGTACTAAACCAGCCAGAAGGCAAGACCATAAACCAATGTTACCAGTGCTCTTACTGTACAGCGTCCTGTCCAGTCCACAATTACTGGGATGAGAGGTACAACCCAAGACATTTTATCTACCTGGCGAGGCTCGGGCTTGTAGACGAGCTCCAGAAGAGAGCCGACGTTATGTGGAGATGTGTCTCTTGTCACAAGTGTACACACAGGTGCCCGAAGGGAGTCCTTGTAGAAGAAGTCCTCAAGGCTATACTCAAGGTAATGGCCAAGAGAGGCCTTATAGAAGAGTATCCTTCCAAGAAGTTTGATAAGTTCTTCACCGAGTCTGTGCTAGAGTACGGAAGGATAGAGGATGGAGAACTCCTCTTTGGATGGATAGAAAAGCAAGGTTACAAGCTGTTTAAAGACCCCATACTCAAGAAACCCATACCTTTTATGGGTGAAGCTCCAGAATGGCTAAAGCAGCTTGCTCTAAAGCCTTTAAAGTCTATGAACATAAGCTTTCTAGTTCTGAACGCAAAGCATATGCTGTTCCATCCAAGAACAAAGAACTGGAATAGGTTCAAACAAGTCCTTAGGAAGGTTATGGAACAAGAAGGTGCCTTAAAGTAAGGAGGTGTAACTATGGGTGTTATAGGTAAGAGAGTGGCATACTACCCTGGTTGTTCTTTGGAAGGTGCAGCAAGAGCGTACGATGTCTCAACGAGGATAGTGGCCAGAGAACTAGGTCTTGAGCTAGACTACCTGGAAGACTACAACTGCTGTGGTGCTATGGAGTCTAAGAACGTGACCTTTATGGGAACTATACTTCTTAACGCCAGGAATATGTCCTTGGCAAGGAAGCAAGGCCACGACGTTATAGTGGCTCCGTGTAACGGATGCTCCTTCTCCCTCCAGAGAGCAGAGTACTTCTTGGAAACAGATCAATCCCTTTTAGAGAAGGTTAACGCACTCCTAAAAGAAGGTGGAGTAGATCCACTGGATAGAATACCCCACACTTACCATATCCTTGAGTGGTTCTACAACGAAGCCGGTCCCCAGAAGGTGAAAGAGAAAACGAAGAAACCTCTTAAAGGTCTTAAGGTGGCCAACTACTATGGCTGTCTGTACACAAGACCTCACTTCTACGCCAGGACTTACGCCCATGCCGGTGGTCAACCGGAAGAAGCCAGGCCAAGGAAGAGGGAAACTGCAGATGACGATGAACATCCGTACTACATGAACGCTCTTCTTGAGGCTGCCGGCGCTCAGAGTGTGGAGTTTGAACCCATGCACACCCAATGCTGTGGTGGGCCACACTCTCTGTCTGATGAATTGGTGTCTGAAAAGTTCGTGATGATGATACTCCAAACAGCTAAGAGGAACGGAGCTGACATAATAGCCACGGAATGTCCTTTGTGTCATGCATCCCTTGAGATGTACAGGCATAGGCTTATGATGAAAGGTGTACCAGACGTGGATGTACCCGCAGCCTACTTTACCCAACTGTTAGGTATAGCATTTGGCTACAGTGCCAACGACGTAAAGCTAAAGGACAATCTCTCTGACCCTCTACCTGTTTTGAAGAGACTCGGTCTTGTATGAGGTGGTAATATGGGTGTGGTGGAAGCTCAAGGCCCTACCAATGAGTGGGAGTACAACGGGTGTATAATCCCGCTAGACCTCTATTATGAGATAGAGACGCAGACCTGGTTAAGGATAAATGACGATGGTACTGTAACCATGGGTCTTACAGACGTAGGTCAGGTCAGGGCTGGAAGGCTTCTCCACGCCCGGATAAAGAGTCCTGGGAAACATATACAGAAGGGTAAGCCAGTGGCTTCTTTGGAAAGCGGTAAATGGGCTGGACCTATCAACGCACTCGTGGAAGGAGAAGTAGTGGAAGCCAACCAGAAAGTACTGGAACAGCCAGATATAATAAACTACGATCCCTACGGAGAAGGTTGGATAGTCAAGATGAAACCCACAAACCTGGAAAGAGATATAAAGGACCTTTTATATGGACCTCAGGCCATTGAGGAGATGAAAAAGTACATAGATGAGTGGGACATAATCTGTATGAGGTGTACGTGATGGGTGCAAAGGACAAACATGTGATACTGTTGGTGTCTCAGTGGTGTGCTACGTGTCCCGATGCTGATCAGCTCTGGAGAAAATTACAGCAAGAGTATGGGTTTAAGTATGAGGTCCTTGATGTAGCTCAGCCGGAAGGCAGGATGTGGGCAAAAAAGCTGATGGTAAGGAGTGTCCCTTCCACCATAATAGACGGAAAGCTTACCTTTGTAGGAGTACCGGAGGAAGCTGAGGCAAGGAAGGCTATAGAGTCATGAAGGTGATAATCCTTATGACCAGCGGCCCAAGAACTCCGTGGAGATGTGCTGCACCCTTTTACATAGCTGCACTCTTGGCTGCCAACGAGGCAGAAGTGGAGATGTTTTTTAACATGGATGGTACCAATCTTCTCAGAAAAGGAGTAGCAGAGAGGATAGTGCCAGGAGAACCCAATTGCCTTTCTACAAACGGTAAGAAACTTAAGACTGTCTACGATTTCATGAAGGATGCAAAGCAGGCAGGGGTGAGGTTCCTATCTTGTAAACAGGCGGTGGATTCTTTAGGACTCACCAAGGAAGACCTCATACCTGAGCTAGATGATATAGTTCCTGCTAGTGAGTTTGCTATACGTGCTTTAGAATACGATAAGGTATTGATCTTCTAAAAAATCTTATAAAGGGGGTGTTAGGATGGCTGTAGTGAACGGTTGCAACATACCGGAGGATCTTCTTTACGATGTAGATGCCCAAGCTAATGCCTTCACTTGGGCTAGAGACAACGGAGACGGGACCTATACTATAGGTCTCACTTCTGTAGCTGCTGCTATGGCAGGAAGGCTTGTGGCTTACACACCCAAGAAACCTGGCAAGACTGTAGAAAGACGCAAGAGCGTAGCTACCATAGAGAGCGGGAAGTGGGTCGGACCAGTGCCTTCACCTCTATCTGGTGAGATAGTAGAGATAAATGAAGCTCTAAAGGCTAACCCAGCTCTGGTCAACGATGATCCTTACGGACAAGGGTGGATAGCCAAGATAAAACCCACCAATCCAGATGAAGTAAACAGCCTTCTGAAGGGTCAGGCAGCCGTTGAAGCTCTTACCAAGGTGATGAACGAGAAGGGCATCAAATGCGGCTAAGGATTTTGGAGGGGCATCTCCCCTCCTTCTTAGAAGACTTAGAGGTAGATGAGAAATTATTAAGGGAGCTTGAGGAAGGGTTTTTAATAAGAGAAAGGAATTTTGGAAATAAGGTTTTCTTCCATAGTCCTGGTTTTAAACACTACGAGGTGGAAGACTTTAAGGTTACCACAGGGCCAAAGTTTGTAGACATATCCATAACGGGAAGGAACTGTGAGCTTATGTGCGACCACTGTGCGTCTAAGATACTCTGGCATATGATCCCTGCAACCACGCCGGAGGAACTTTGGAAAGTGGCCAATGATCTTAAATCCAAAGGAATAGATGGGATCCTCATATCTGGTGGTTCTGATAAAGATGGAAGGGTTCCCCTTGATCCCTTCTTCGATGTCATGAAAAGGATAAAGGATGAGCTTGGACTCCTGCTTACCTGTCATGTAGGCCTTGTGGATGAGATACAAGCCAAAGGTTTAAAAGAGGTAGGTGTTGATGCCGTACTGCTTGACATAATAGGAGACGATGAGACCATAGCTCAGGTTTACAAGCTTCCGCACAGAAGCGTGAAGGATTACAAGGAGTCTTTGAGGATTCTAAAGGATTACGGGCACAACATAGTTCCTCACGTCATAATAGGGCTACACTATGGACGGGTAAAAGGAGAGTACAGAGCTATAGACATTATAGCGGAGTATGAACCAGCTGCTCTCGTTCTCGTGGTGATAATGCCTTACTTTGGGAAAGCTAGGTTTCAGCTTTTACCACCACCTTCCGCCGAAGAGTCCGCTCGTGTGATACTTTACGCTAGAAGAGCCATACCCAACAGGCCCATAGTTATTGGTTGTGCAAGGCCTGCTGGTCCTGAAAGGGTAAAGCTAGACTTCTATGCACTCGTGGCTGGAGTAAATGGTATCACCTTCCCTGCTGAGGGTATAGTCACCTACGCTAAGTCCCTAGGGCTCCAACCTGTAGTGTCTCCCAACTGCTGTTCTACGGTTTTCATGCCTTTATGAAGATTCTGGTAGCTACTTCTAACAGAAAGAAGTTGAGGGAGCTTATGGATATACTAAGCCCTTATGGCTTTGAGCTTGAGCTGCCAGAGGAGACCTTAGAGGTTGAAGAGACAGGGACAACCTTTTTAGAGAACGCATACCTAAAGGCAAGAGCCTACTATCAAAGGTACAGATTGCCAACCCTTGCAGAGGATTCAGGGCTTGTGGTACCTTCTTTGGGAGGTTATCCAGGTATATACTCCTCCAGGTTTCATAGCATAGACTTTGGCGGTGTAGAACACGGCAAGGACCCAGATAGAGCAAACATAAAGAAGCTTCTTAGACTGATGGAGAACGTAGAAGACAGAAGAGCTTATTACTACGCTTGCGTTGTTTTGTACATAGGAGATGGAGGTGTCTTTGCAGAAGGGAGGTGTGAAGGTGCTATCAGTAGAGAGGAAAAGGGGTCTTACGGTTTTGGTTACGATCCTGTGTTTATACCAGAAGGCTACAACAAGACCATGGCCGAGCTACCACCAGAGGAAAAAAACCGTATATCGCATAGAAGGAGAGCCTTGACGAGACTTCTGGAGGTACTAAGATG
This sequence comes from Thermocrinis minervae, assembly GCF_900142435.1. NCBI lineage: Bacteria > Pseudomonadati > Aquificota > Aquificia > Aquificales > Aquificaceae > Thermocrinis > Thermocrinis minervae. The sequence continues at coordinate 1,059,051 of NZ_LT670846.1, read as the reverse complement.
GAAATAAGGTTTGATCCTCTTCCCATCAGACATTGGCTTAAGGACTACAATGCATCAAAGCTCAGAGATGATCTTATAGCAGGTCTTACGGTAGCAGCTGTTTTAGTACCCCAATCTATGGCCTATGCACTCCTCGCAAGGATGCCAGCCATACATGGTCTCTACGCCTCCTTCCTAGCTGTGGCCGTGGCTGCAATCTTTGGCAGCTCTAGGTTCCTGGCCACAGGTCCAGTAGCAATGACAGCTCTCCTTTCTGCCTCTGTACTGTACGGAATAGCAGAGCCCGGAAGTGAGAAGTGGATACACCTGATGGCCTTGCTAGCCTTCCTGGTTGGGATAATACGCCTTTCCATAGGTCTCTTTAGACTCGGTTCTATAGTAGACCTAATATCTCCGGCCGTCATAACAGGCTTTGTGAGCGCAGGTGCCATAGTCATAGCCTTAAGCCAGTTGGAACACCTCCTGGGTTTTAGGACAGCAAAGAGCACTATAGTTGTGGAAGTTCTACTTGACATCCTAAAAAAGATTCACCTAACAAATCCTTATACCCTCCTAGTGGGTTTTATTTCCTTTTTGATCATCTATGTGTCAAGACGTATACATCCGCTCATACCTGGAGCTCTTATAGCTGTGTTTTCAACAAGCTTTCTAGCTTACTTTTACAACCTACACGAGAAAGGCGTTGCCCTTGTGGGTGATGTACCCCAAGGTATACCCTCTTTCTACTTGCCGGTAAATGGCCTTGAAGAGATATCCACGGTCTTCGTGGGTGCCTTGGTGGTTGCCTTCTTTGGTCTTATGGAAGCTGTAGCCATAGCAAAAAGGCTCGCAAACCAAGTGGGAGATAAGTGGGACGTAAACCAGGAGCTTATAGGTCAGGGACTTGCCAACATAGTGAGTGCCTTCTTCAAGGGTTTTCCTATAGGTGGTTCCTTCTCAAGGTCTGCCCTCAACTTTCAACTGGGTGCAAAAACACCTATGGCAAGTGTCTTCACCTCTATCGCAGTAGGTCTTACACTCCTCTTCATAGCGCCGTACTTTAAGTACCTACCAAAGGCAACCCTTGCCGTGATAGTAATGATGGCTGTGATAAATCTTATAAGGCCTTGGGAGATATACAGGCTCTACAAGGTAAACAAGGAAGATGGTATAGTAGCCGCCGTTACCTTTGTAGGTGTGCTAGTCTTAGAGCTATGGATTGCCCTACTGTTAGGTATCATCTTGGCATTAGGTATATTCGTCTACAAAACCATGTACCCAAGGATAGTAATCCTCACAAGGAACCCAGCTTCAAACACCTTTGTGAACGCGCAGAGAGAAAACCTCCCAGAGTGTCCACAGATCCTCTATGTAAGACCTAACATGTCCATATACTTTGGAAATGCCGAGTACGTGGGTGAGTACATCGTGAATCTTGTAAAGAAAAGAAAGGAGAGCACACCACTAAAGTACGTCCTTGTAGACATGGAAGCTGTAAACTACATGGATGCATCGGGAGCACAGAACTTCATGAAGATGGTGGATGAGATCCAAAAGCTTGGAGTAAAAGTATCTCTTGCCAACATAGGATGCGACATTTATCCCCTGATGGAGAGGTTAAATATAGATAAACTTGTTGATGCGAATCTTATCTTTGACTCAAAGGGACAGTCCATAGGAGAGCTTTTCAGTAGGCTAGACCACGAATATTGTGCAAAGGAATGTCCTTACGTAGTCTTTAGAGAGTGCCTCACCGTAAAACAGCCTGTGAAACTATAGCCTTACCCTGTGTTCTGTCCCTTCTAGCAGCCTTTTTATGTTGTCCTTGTGTCTGTATACAATAAGCATTGTTATAAAGAGGGACATAAAAACCACCCTGTAGTCATAACCCTGAAGCAGGAGGAGAAGTGTAGCAAATAAGGAGCTTCCCATGGAAGCTAAAGAAACATAACCCTTTAGCTTAACTAAAAGAGTCCAAAATATCATAGAAAGCAGAAAAGTAAGGGGTGAAACTCCGAGCAGTACTCCCGAAGCCGTCGCCACACCCTTACCGCCTCTAAAATCATGAAAGATTGGGTACATGTGACCTAGCACGCATGCGAGGCCTACGAAAAAGGTAGTCCAGCTATCCAGCCCAAAGTAAAGCCTTGATAACAGGATGGGGAAAAATCCTTTGAAGGCATCCAGGAGAAAGACTAGAACAGCATATTTCCTGCCTAGGACTCTGCCCACGTTTGTGGCACCTACGTTTCCGCTGCCCACGGACCTTATGTCCACACCCTTTAACTTAGCTATGTGCTCACCAAAGAGGATAGAACCAAGAAGGTAAGAGAAGACTATCAAAAGTACGCTGTCCATGTAAAATACTTTACCATGAAGGTGATAGCCAGGAGCGTAAAAATAGAGATAACGGGAGAGATAGACAGATGCCATACGGGGGAAGACTCTAAGTTCTACTGTCTTCCCGTGAAGATATACTTTGATAACGGCCAGGTGGTAGATTACCTTCTTAAGGCTCATGGTGAACCAAAGACGCTCAAGGATTTCATAGAGAACAAAAAGGGCTTAAAGGACAGAATGGAGAAGAACTTCGGACTTACGGAGGATGGTAGGGTAGTTTACGTAGGTTACCTTTCAGAAACTAACTAATGTTAAAAGTCCTGTTTGTTGTAGGTCTTGCTTACCTTCTCAAAAGGTTGAGACTTTTTAAGGAAGAGGATTCAAAGGTACTCATAAGCTATGTGATCAACTTTTCCCTCCCTTTCCTTGCCTTCAGGGCTTCACACCAGCTAGGCCTAAACAGAGAGGTCCTTACTCTTTCTATACTTGCCTGGATGGTCATAATCTCTTGCCTTCTGCTTAGCTATACACTGGCCAAGTGGATGAAGTTTGAGGAAAGAACCCTCAGGTCCTTCGTGCTTGCTTCTTCTTTTGGAAACACAGCCTTCTTGGGGTATCCTACTGCTGAGAGCCTTTTAGGTCAAAAAGGGCTGAGCTATGCAGTGGTTTACGACAGCCTAGGTTCTTTTGTCCTTGTCTCCACCCTAGGTTTTCTCATAGCCAGTGGCAGGTGGGACCCTATGAACCTCCTAAGGTTTCCACCCTTTTTAGGGCTAGTCCTTGGCTTCCTAAGTAGTCCTTTCGCTCTTCCTAAATTCCTGGCGGATATGGTTAGCTTTGTGGCGGATTCTACCTTGGTGGTTGTACTCTTCTCCATAGGTCTTATGTTGTCCTTTTCACAGGTAAGAAACAACCTAAAGTATACCTTTTTAGCTCTGTCCATAAAGATGATCTTTTCCTCATTCGTCGCCATCCTTTTAGGAAAGCTTATGGGTATTCAGGATATAGCTTACAAGGTCGCCGTGTTAGAATCCGCTATGCCTACTATGATAACGGCAAGTGTGCTTGCCATGATGTTTGATCTAAACTACCATCTTGCTTTTGCCAGTGCAACCTTAGGAATTATCTTTTACTTTATCTTAATACCTCTGCTGGTAAAAGTTCTATGAGTTACCTGACGGCCAAATACTTACACCTGCTGGGTGTCTTTATCTGGACCTCCGCCTCTTCTTCACTGGGCCTCTTTATGCTCTACTCTATGCGTAAGAGCACTGGCTGCAACCAACATCTTCTTAGAAGCTTCTACAGGTGGATGACAAACATAGAAATAGCGGGCTTTCTTCTGGCCGTATGCATGGGGCTTTACATGCTTCACCTTATGGGCTACCACTTTGACGTGCGCTGGCTAAACCTAAAGCTTCCCATAGTCTTTTGCCTCTTTCTTCCTCTTGAGGTGATAAACTTCTACTTTGTGAACTTTTACATACCGAGGAGTGTGGATAAGATGAAGGCTTACGAACGTTATGATCTTTTTAATTACATCGTGGCCATACCACTTATAGTTGGCTTCTTGCTTGTAGTGTACCTGGCGGTTGTAAAGCCTTGAGGTATGGTATAATATAAATACCATCCGGGGTAGCTCAACGGGCAGAGCGGGTGGCTGTTAACCACCAGGTTGGGGGTTCGAGTCCCTCCCCCGGAGCTTGAAAAGAGAAAGATGATAGAGATAAAAGGCCTAACCCTTCCGGTTGTCGTAGTAAGAATAAAGAGTCAAAGTGACAAACAGCAGCTGGAAAAAGAGATAGAAAGGATCCTAAGTTCTAAGCTCTTTGAAGGGAGCTACTTCCTCATAGAGGATGAAGAAGGTCTAGACCCAGAGCTCAAAAGAAGGGTAGAAGAAAGGCTGCAGAGTAAAAAGGTAAGGAGCATAAAAGAGCTAAAAGAGAGGGATTCAGCCGGTAGGCTCCTTATCGTACACAGACATATAAGGTCGGGGCAGAGGGTAGAGCACAACGGAGATGTACTTATTCTGGGTGATGTAAACAGGGATGCTGAGGTGGTGGCTACGGGTAACATAATAGTCATAGGTAGGTTAAGTGGCATAGCTTTTGCTGGAGCCCTCGGGGACGAGAGTGCTGTGATAGTTGCTACACGCATGGAGCCCCAGAGCTTAAGGATTGGTAGGAAGGTGGCCATAGTAGGGGATGAAGAAAGACAATCTCCTGGCTATCCAGAAATGGCAAGAGTGGAGGATGGTATCATAGTCTTAGAGAGGGTTTAACGATGACAAGGGTAGTAGTCGTAACTTCGGGGAAAGGTGGTGTAGGGAAAACAACTGTAACCGCGAACTTAGGCATTGCTCTTGCAAAACTGGGGAAGAAAGTCCTAGCCATAGATGCAGACATAGGTCTTAGAAACCTTGACATGATCTTGGGTCTTGAAAACCGTATAGTATTTGACGTTTTGGATGTGTTGGAGGGAAGAACAGAGCTTAAAAAGGCCCTTGTAAGGGATAAAAGAGGTCTTTCCCTCTGGCTCCTTCCGGCAAACCAGACGAAAAACAAGGACGCTGTAGACAGAGATAAATGGATAAGCATGGTGGAAGACATAAAACAGAAGGGAGAATTTGACTACGTGTTCATAGACTCACCGGCTGGTATAGAGCTCGGCTTCCAGATAGCTGCAAGTCCTGCAGATGTGGCCTTGGTAGTGGTAAACCCAGAGGTGTCTTCCGTGAGAGATGCAGACAGAGTAATAGGCCTTCTTGAAAACATGGAAAAGAAAGAGTGTTATCTTGTCATAAACCGTGTAAGATGGGATGCTGTAAAAAAGGGTCAGATGCTGAGCGTGGAAGATATAGTTGACATTCTTAAGGTAGAGCCTATAGGTGTACTTCCAGAGGAACCCAAGCTTGTTGACTTCACCAACAGAGGAGAGCCTATAGTTTTACAAGAGAGCTATGATGTCTCGAAGGCTTTGATGGACATGGCGAAAAGACTCCTCGGCGAAGATGTGCCTATGGTTTACTATGGTCAAAAGAAAGGTCTTCTAGATAGGTTGCTTGGGAGGTAGTCCGTGTTTGGTTTTTTCAGAAACAGGAATAGCAAAGATGTAGCCAAGAAGAGGCTTACCATGGTCCTAGCCTACGAGAGGAAGGGTCTGCCTCCCAACTTCGCCGAGCTCATAAAGAACGACCTTATACACTTATTCTCCAAGTACCCACAGTTTAACAGCCAAGGTATAGAAGTAGAGATAAAGAAAGGAGAGGGCGGATTTGAAGAGCTTTGGATAGGCATACCCTTTAAAGAATGAGGGTGTTTCTGCTTGTTGACCTAGACGGCGTTTTAGTAAAGGATAAAAAGCTAAATCCCTTTGAGGATGCTCCAGATTTTCTAAACTTTTTAAGAAAAAAAGGTTTACCCTTTAGGATACTCTCCAACAACTCCACACGCTCTCCAAGAGCTTTGGTGGACGAACTGAAGAACAAGGGTCTGGACATATCCTACGAGGAGTTTCTCTCTCCCATAGCTGTTCTTCCCGAACATTTAAGAAAGCTAGGAGCTAAAAGGATCTTTCTGATGGGCTCTAAGCAGGTTAGGGACTATCTATCTGAGGTGGGTTTTGAGGTGCTGGATGACTACAAGGTGGATGCTGTGGTAATAGCTCAGGATAGGGAAATAGACTTTAGGAAGATAAAGATGGCCACATCTGCCATCTTTCTATCTGGAGCAAAACTAGTCCCTGTAAACCAGAGTAGGATAGTAAAGGATGACGATGGCCTTTACTTCCCAGGGTCTGGTTCTGTAGCTCAGATGTTGGCACATGCATGTAACTACAAGGAAGCTATTCCAAACCTAGGCAAGCCTTCCAAAGAGTTTATAGACCTTGCCTTGGGGGGTACAAAGCCCGAAGAGGTGTGGCTAATAAGTGATGACGTTTACACAGATCTCATGGGAGCAAAAAGCTTGGGGCTCAAAACTGTCTTCTTGACTACTGGTAAGTACTCAAGGGATGAGCTAGAAAAGGCAAACTTCACACCTGATTATACCTTTGACAGTCTCACAGATCTTATGAAAGTCCTGGATCAACTATTTTGATTATACTCTTCTTCTTTAAATCTCTGAGGATGTTTTCCTGCTCTTGTGATAGCTTCCTTTGAAGTATCTCCTGTTTTAGCGTCTGGTCATCCGCTGTGTCGTACACTTCCTTCTGCTGGAGTACTTTTGCTATGTACACGTTTTGGGCATCTTCTGCGACCACCATACTGCCTACTGAAGCCTTCCAAACTTCTCTATCAAGGGGCTCAACGAGGTCTCCCTTCTGTACGTCAATGACTTCTGGTTTTACTCCCAATTCCTTGGCGAGGGATTCTAGATCAACAGTCTTTTCCATGGACTTAAGGAGTTTCTCCCTATCTTTCTTGTCTACAACTAAAAGCTCTATCCTGCGTAGTACCTTAACCTTACCCTTCTTTAGCCTCTCTAGCTCAAGGTCTACGTCTGAGACCTTTATCTGGTTCATCAGGTACTCCCTGAAGGCTGCAGTAGCCAGTATCTGCTTCCCTAGAAAGTCTGCAAGTTCCTTAAGTGTGAAACCATCCTTGGATAGTTCTTTTGCTAACGTTTCAACATCCATGTTGTTACTCTTGGCCATATTCTTCATAGCTTCCTCAAGGTAACTTTCAGGTACGGAAAAACCTTTTGAAGCCATGTACTGGTATAAGAGATAGGTGTCTATAAGCCTGTTTAGTATCTCTTTCCTATCATTAGTGTTGTAGAATAGAGCGCCTAACTTTAGATCCTTTTCTGTTATAGGTTGTCCGTTGACCGACGCCACAACCTTGTCTACAAGAACGGCCGGAAGAGAAAAACCAATCAGAAGGAGCCAGAGTAAAACTCCAAGGGATACTTCTTTAACACCTCTGAAAACCATTGTCTAAAGACCTCCTGTCTTCTTTCCTTCAAGAGCCTTTCCCTGACTATAGGCTTTGCTGCCTCTAGTGGAAGGATGCCTGCTCCTCTAACATCCACTATCTTAAGTATAAGGTAAGAGCCTTCCACGTCTATGGGTTTAGAGACGGAACCTTTCTGATAAGGGTAGAGCTGTCTTTTGACTATCTCGGGCAGTGCTTGTATGGAGTACCACATGGGTGGACCTTCCTTTACCCCTGGTAGGTTCGCTTCCATGGAATGGCTTAGCCTGTAGTAGAGCTCGTTTGCAGTGTCAAGGTCCTGCGTTGTGTACCTCTTTAACAGCACCTGTGCTGGTAGTTTAAAGTCTCTAAGGTTCAAATAATAGTAAGCTACTATTTGGTTTTCTGTAACGTTCAGGTTTTTGGAAATCCTATCCACTATCTTGTTTACTAAGATCTCTACCTTTACTAGATTCTTCACAACTGGACTTAGCCTTTCACTGCCTATATTCTTACGAATGTATTCCTCAAGTTCACTGTTGGAAACACTTATGCCCATATTCTGAGCTTCTCTTTGCACTATTTTAGCCCTTATGTATTCCATCAAAAAGTCTTTCATATCCTGTTTAGTCGCTCTGGCTATGGGCAAGTGTAGTATTTCTCTCCAGTAAGCTCTGAAAGCCTCTGATAGTTCTTCTGAAGTTATCACCTGATTTCCTACCTTTGCTACTATGCTAGCATGAACTAAAGATACAAACATCAAAAGCTGTAAGAAAAACCATAACATCACCCTTTATTATACCCAACAGTTGGTCTATATTTAACCACTATGGAAGAGATAAGGTTCAACACCATAGAGGAGGCCTTGGAGGATATAAGAGAAGGGAAGATGGTGATAGTAGTAGACGATCCAGACAGGGAAAACGAGGGTGATCTTGTAATGGCTGCCGAAAAGGTAACTCCGGAAGCCATCAACTTCATGACCAAGTACGGAAGGGGTCTTGTCTGCCTTGCTCTGACACCAGAAAGATGTGAAGAGCTTGACCTTCACCCAATGACACACCGTAATACGGATCCAAAGGGAACCTATTTCTGCGTCTCCATAGACGCACATCCACGTTTTGGGACTACTACAGGCATATCGGCTTACGACAGAGCCACAACTATAAAACTGGCAATCAGTCCGGAGGCAAAGCCTTCTGATTTTGTGAGACCGGGACACGTGTTTCCCTTAAGGGCAAGACCCGGTGGTGTTTTGGAGAGGGCTGGTCATACTGAAGCTGCAGTGGACCTTGCAAGGTTAGCAGGTCTATATCCAGCCGGCGTTATATGTGAAATAATGAAGGATGATGGGACCATGGCTAGGGTCCCAGACCTTATAGAGTTTGCAAAACGATTTAACCTGAAGATAATAACCATAGCAGATCTTATAAAGTACAGGCTAAGAAGGGAAAGGTTAGTAGTAAGGGAAGCCTCCGCTAACTTACCCACCAGGTATGGCTTTTTCAAGATACACGCTTACAGGCATGTGCTCACTGGTGAAGAGCAAGTAGCTCTTACTATGGGAGAATGGAAGGAGGATGAGCCTGTTCTCGTCAGGGTACACTCGGAGTGTCTCACTGGAGACGTTTTCAAGTCCCTGAGGTGTGATTGTAGATCTCAGCTGGAAGCTGCTATGCAGAGGATAGCTCAAGAAGGAAAGGGTGTTTTGGTTTACATACTTGGACACGAGGGTAGAGGTATAGGTATAGTCAACAAGGTAAAAGCTTACAGCTTACAGGATCAAGGGTACGACACTGTAGAGGCTAATGAAAAGGTGGGCTATCCTGCAGACTTGCGGGATTATGGTATAGGTGCACAGATACTTTTGGACCTGGGAGTGAGGAAGATGAGGCTCCTTACCAACAATCCAAGGAAGATAGTAGCTCTCGAAGGTTATGGGCTTGAGGTAGTGGAGAGGGTACCACTTACCATAGAACCGTGCGAATTCAACCAAAAGTATCTGGAAACTAAGAAGCACAAGCTTGGACATTTACTCTGACAGGATGGGTAAGTAGACTCTGAATAAGCTTCCTTCACCTTCCTTGCTCTCCACCTCTACCTTACCACCATGTAATAAAGCTATGTGTTTTACTATGGACAGGCCAAGGCCTGTACCACCAAGGTCTCTTGAACGTGAAGGGTCAGCCCTGTAAAAGCGTTCAAAGATGAAGGGTAGATGAACCCTAGGTATACCTATACCAGTATCCTTTACCTCTATCTTGTGCCACGTACCATCAGAGTAAGCCTTTACCTCTACTAGACCCTCCTCCTTGTTGTACTTTACCGCGTTGTCTACAAGGTTTTTAAGGAGTGTGAAGAGCTTTTTCCTGTCGGCAACCAAAGTGTAGTTTTCTTGGACTGAGTTTATCAGCTTTACTGGAAAGTCTGTGTACATGTCAAATATCTCTTCCACAAGCTGCCTAAGGTCTATACTTTCTAGAATGAGCTTCTCCTCCCTTGATTCTAACCTTGCTAAGATGAGCAAGTCTTCCACGAGGTTTTGCATGGCCTTAGCCCGCCTTATGGCCTTCTCTATCAGAGCCTTCTTCTCTTGAGAGTTTTCTTCCTCGTAGAGGGTTTCAAGTATGCCAAGGATAACGGAAAGGGGAGTTCTAAGCTCGTGGGAAGCGTTGGCCACAAACTCCCTTTTTGACTTCTCGTAAGCTACGTAGCGTGTTATGTCTTCTATCCTTATCCAAAACCCCTGGACTGAAGGAAAGGCTTTAATCCTGTACGTCTTTTCTCCTAGCACTATCTCCGTTTCTGACTTTTTCTTGGTTTGTATAAGTTCAGAGAGCAGAGATACTAGCGTGAGGTTGTTTATGGCCTCGTAGTAGAATTTGCCAATAGGATTATCTCTGAGGATTCCAAGCTTTGAGGCATATCTGTTTACGTAAGCTACCCTTCCGTTGTGTTCTAAAAGGATGTAGCCTTCTTCTAGGTATTCCAGAAGATCAAGCATGAAGTAAAATTTAAGTTTATGGAAAAGAAGTACGGCGAGCTAGCCATAGAACAGGCGCAGTTGGAACCGTGGGAAAATCCTACTCCAGAGAGGGACTATCTGATAGAGATAACCTTTCCTGAGTTTTCGTGTTTGTGCCCTAGGTCTGGCTATCCAGACTATGCCACCATCAAGATAAGGTACATACCAGACAAGTACATAGTGGAACTAAAGTCTCTAAAGCTCTGGCTTAACAAGTTCAGAAATAGGTACATATCCCATGAACAGGCCACTAACGAGATATACACTGCCCTTTATGAGCTACTAAAGCCTAGATTTCTTGAGGTTATAGGTGACTTTAATCCAAGGGGAAACGTACACACGGTAATAAGGGTCAGGAGCGACGGGAAGTACGTATAGCCTCCACAAAGACGAGTATCTTTGCCACCGCCCTGTAAAGCTGTGGTGGTATCTCTTCGTAGATGTCTACTTTAATCAACGCCGATGCCAAAGCCACATCCTCCACAACGGGTACGTTGTGCTCCTTTGCTAGTTCTATGATCCTTTCTGCCAGCTCTCCATAACCTTTTGCAACTACTACAGGAGCATTATCCTTTCCGGGTATGTACCTTAAAGCTATAGCTTTCTTCCTTTCGTCCATCTTAGACCACCCTGTAAAAATTGGAAACGTTCATCTCTTGTATAAAGCTCTCCATGGTAGCCCTCTTATCCTGGAGTATTACGTCAAAGGATCCTAATTCTAAACCTTCCTCTTTCAAGTATGCCTCCAGGATGGTTCTACCTTCTGTTATCCTTTGGTGTATGTCCTGACTATCGGTAAAGAAACGTAAGCTTAGCTTTTTTACTTCCTTACTCTTAGGTGCAACAAGCAGAGCGCTTATGTAGTAGTCCTCATAATTCAAGTGTATAAAAACTCTGTAGCTGTCTGATGGATAATACATCAAACCACCCCTGCCATCCCTATACCTGACGGGAAGGTATAGCCTGTCCCTAAAGGCCATGGTATACTGCAGATGATTTATAAGGTAAAGCTTTTGCATAAGCTCCTGCGCTTTTTGTTCCTTGTCTAACATGGAAGCAAACTTTTGAAGCTCCTCTATACCCTTCTCAACCTTTATAGGATCTCCTTCTTTTAGCCCTTCATAAATAAGGGAACCTTTGAGTTTTTCAAACGCTTGGATAAAGTTATCTCTGTATGGAAAATTAACATCTTCGTTAACTGCTTTATATAGTTCCAAAAGAACACGCGCCCTATCTTGTTTTTCTATGAGTGTAACCAGAGTACTTTGCTTGTTTTCAGAAAGATACTTTATCAATCTTGCAAATTCTTCATGAGATAGTCTTTCTAAGAGTAGGTAATCTAGGCTATCTTTCCACTCACGTATAGTTTTTAAAAGGTTTACGTATGTACTTAACTTGTCAAGTAAGCTGTAACCTTCAAAGTCTTTAAGTTCTGGAAACTGGTCTTGAATATCTTTAAGGAGTAGGTACTTTGCATCTTTGGCTAGCTCTTCTATAGAGATTTTCCCCTGAAGAAACTTAAGCAGTTTATTCTCGTAAAAAAGGCCAGAGTTCCTTACAAAGGATTCAAGGTCTAGGTTCAATTCAAACCCATCCTTACCTTCAAACATATCCACCAGGAGCTTTTCTTCGTTTACTGGGCTTTCTACGGCCACTAGTCTTAGAAGGTTTGGGCTTTCTGTCCTTTCTAAGTAGATGATTTGTCCTTCCTTTAAAGGGACTCCGCTTAAGTTTTCAACCTCTAAGGAAACACCCTTCTGAAGAAGTATTTGGGCTTTTGAGCCTTCTACGCTTAACACAAATCCCTTTGCAGTCTTAGAGTGTTCAAACAGTGAAGGGAGTACTTCTTCTACGCTTGAAAGGAGTTTTATCCGTAGTGATTCGGACAACCTCTCGGTAAGTATGGGCTGGAATTCTTCCGAGATTTTTTGTAGGTATACACCCTCAACCCGTCTTATCTCCATAAAGTTTAATATCGTCCGAAAGGAACTTTCTTATGTACTCTTCAACGTTAAATTTCTTCCTACATCCTTCATAGCTCATGTACCTTAGCTTTCCGATGATTTCTCTTTCCTTGAAAGGTCTGTCGTGTACACCCCCTATGCTCCACGCTATGCCTGTGTAACCATTAGGATCTCTCCCATCAAGCTCATACTTGTCGTTTAAATATATGGCTATCCTGAGAGCTTCCTCTGGGCTTTCGCTCCACTCTAATATCTTCTTTGCCCAGTACATCCTCAGGTAACCGTGCATTTTGCCGAACCTTACCATCTGCATCTGGCAGGCATTCCAGAGTTTGTCGTGGGTTTTGGCCTCTTCAAACTCTTCCAGAGAGTAAACATACTTCCTTATGTCCTTTCTGTGCTTGTTTAGACTTTCTTTTGCCCACTGGGGAAAGCCTTCAAAGCTGTCGTAGTTTTTGTTGTACAGACAGAAGTTGTCCGAAAGCTCCTTTCTTACTATTAGCTCTTCCAGGAAGCTTTCCTTTGCTTCTTGGCTTTTGTCCGACCTTAAGACTTCAAGAGCAACCCTCTGGGAGGATACCTGACCAAAGTGTAGATAAGGAGAGAGGTTTGATTGTACGTTGGCATTAGGATCGTTGCGCTTTAGGTGGTAGATTTCTAGCTTATTTTCTATAAACTCCTTTAAAACTCTTAGTCCTTCACTCGTGCCTGGTTTTATCCAATCTACCTCGCCCACTCTTCTGTCTACTTTCACAAAAGTGAGGGCGCTATCTGGTTCTATTTCTTGAGCTTTAACGATGCCAGAAAAGGGATGATGCTCCAGGTTAGGGAAGTCTACCAAGAACTTGTCAAGGTACTTCTTTACCTTCTTCCTGAAGGTAAAGGCAGAGGGTTCGCACCTGTCTGAAATATACCTGCATGGAATTATGTTGTGTGCATCCACCTCGTAGAAGGGTACCTTTACTCTCTCCTTCACCCTTTCCTTCCAGGCTAGTTTGATTCTTAGGGGATCGAAGTCTGTTACGAGTATGGCCACATGGTTCATCTCTACGAACTTGGGTATTTCCTCCTCTGGGTTCCCTACAAGCAGGTAAAAGCCTACGTTCTTTTCCTTTAGGGTATTCTTCACTTCCTTAAGGCCCTTCAGCATAAAGGCATACTGTCTTATGGTGGCTTCCAAGAACCTTTCAACCAGACAGAATACTACGACTAAAGGTCTCTTTAGCTCTAGGGCTAAGTCCTGTGCGTAGATGAGTGCCCAGTTGTCTACAGCTCTTTGGTCCCTACTCATCCAGTAGACAACGGGTCCACTTCCTACTGCTCCGTCCTTTATCTTGAACACCCTTTCCTTTTGAACCCTTGGTGTATTCATGTATCTTATGTTAAAGCTAGGGCTAAGGCTCCCCTGGCCATACAGTATTCGCCGCACGAAGAGAACTTAACCCTCAGACCTTCTGCGGGCAGCCTTTCTACCATGCTTATCAGCCTTTCTTCAAGGTCATGTAGGAACTCCTTCATGCCTTCTATAAGCCCACCGGCTAGCACCACAAGGTCTGGGTTTAGTATATGGACGGCGTTCATGAGCCCTACAAGCAGGTACTCTTTGAACACTTCTACGGCTGCTAAGGCTTCTTTCTCCCCCTCCTTGGCCAAGTTCACTATCTCGTAATCCTTTAGCTCCTTGCCGCTTAGTTCTCTGTAGATCCTCTCAAGTCCATAGGAAGAGCAATAAGCCTCAAGGCAGCCTTTTCTGCCGCAGCTGCATACCTTTCCACCTTTCTCCACTATGTGATGTCCCAGCTCTAGGGCGCTTCCCCTGGCACCCAAGAAAGGTCTTCCTTCTATTACCAGGCCAGCACCTAGCCCTGTACCCACGGCCACGAGCAAAAGGACCTTGCTGTTTCTTTCCTCAAAGAACCACTCACCGAAAGCTCCACAGCTCACATCGTTCATCACTACAGCTTCAAGGCCTTCGTGCTTTAAGAGATCTAAGAGCTTTACACCGTCCAAGGCTGGTATGTTGGGAGATCTGTAGATCACACCTTCGGTGGAAGTAAAGCCGGCTACGGATACACCTACCTTCTCTGGGTTTCCCTCCTTTATTATCTGAAGGATCCTTTTTAAGAAGGCTTCTCTGTCTTTTGAGAATTCTCTAACTGGAAACTTTTCCCTTCTTCCGTCTTCCCATAGGACTTTTACATAGCTCCCACCTACGTCAATCCCCTTTTTCATAGGTGACGTCCTCTATAGAAAAACCTTCCTCATCCTTATCCATCTTAACCTTAACCTTTAGATAGCTTCCCTCTTTGTAGTAGAAGAGTTGGGCAGTATAACCTTTTTCTGTTTTCTCTATTTTGTAATCCTTTAGCTTGTAGCCTTTGCCAGAGTTCTTAAAACACAGGGCTTTAAGATCTTCTTCAAGGTCTTTAAACTCTTCGTCTTTACAGTCTTGAAGGCCTGCCATGTAGTTACCCACATGGATGGCGTACTCAAGGGCTTTATATTCATCCTTTCTATCCTCGTACCATATGAGCAAGGCTGCAAAAAGGGGGTATAAAAGAACCAGAGCAAGGGCTGTGTACAGAAGAAGGTCTTCAGACCTCACTTTTAACCTCAGAGCCAACCCTTCCTCCTAGTCCAGTAGATCATCACGAAGGTAACTATGATCATGAGACTAAGGGCGTACACATACCCGTACTTCCAGTTTAGCTCTGGCATATGTTTGAAGTTCATCCCAAATATGCTAGCTATCAGCGTTGCTGGCAGGAACACTGTGGCTATGACTGTAAAAACCTTTACTGCTTCGTTCTGTTTCATGGAGATAAGGCCAAGGAGGGAACTCTGTATACTGTCTATCCTGTCCATGTAGAGGGTAGTGTAGTCGTGGAGGGTCATAAGGTCATCAAGGGCTATCTTTAACTCCCTTTTAGTCTGAGCGTTTATCTTTGGACTTTTGATCACATGAGTAAGCACTCTTATCTTCTCGTTTATGCTTTCCCTCAAGGTTATGTTAAGTTCATCGTAGTAAGATAGCTCTTTTATTATCTCTTCGGACTGTTCTGTGAAGACCTCTTTCCTTATGTTTTTTATCCGCTTTCCAAGTATCTCAAGCCTGTCGCCAATCCTGTCTACTTCTATGTTTACTATCTGTGAAAATATAGCATCAGGTGTTTGAAAATTATAGTTGCTGAGTTCAAGCCTTTTTTTGAATATCATCAAGCTGGGTATATCTCTGTAGCGAAGGCTTACCATATACCTTCCCTTTAGAAAGAAGAAAACGGGCTCCACGAGTATGTCATCTTTTTGCTGTATAACGAAGGAGAGGTTTATGTATAGAGCTTCACCCTCTTCCTTGTACTTGCTGCTTATCTCTATGTCTCCAAAGACTTCCCTCGATGGCATCTCAAAGCCTACGACGCTCTTCATCCAGTTTATCTCGTCCTCGGTGGGGTTTACTACGTCAAACCAGACTATCCTATCCTTGGGGATCTCTCCGAAAGCGTCTATGGAGACTTCTTTTATACCTTGTTGTGTGCTAGTGTACAGTATTATCACAAAAATATTTTACCTTTCTGCCTGCAGTTTGTAGCCTCCTTCCATCCACCCTTCAGGAAAGTACCAGTCTTTTAGGTACCTGTAGCCTTTTGAGAGGAGAAGACTCCCAAGCCTTGTTTGCTCAGGTGGAAGGGCCTTCCTTAGTTGCTGCATGGTTATGCTATCCTCGTAGTACTCTACAAAGAGCCTTCCAAAGTCCTTAGAAAGGATCGTGTAAAGTGTATCCTCAGCCTTACTTCCGAAAAAGGAAGGGTCTATGTGGAAAAGTTCCACCCATTCCTTCCAGTATGGTTTTCTCCCATAGAAGACTTTGGCATAGAGCACTCTTTTGTTGTTGATACAAAGGGTCCAGTTTTCCTCCTCTGCAAACCTACCAGGACTTCTAGTGGTGATCCTAAGTATCCCTTCCTCTAGTTTCACTCCCTCTAAAAGCTTCTTCAAGCTTTCCACGGGAGTATTATAAACTCCTGTCTAAAATCTTTGAAAGGTAAGCTTTCAAGACAAGTTTAAAAATCTTACCATGGTTGGGATATTTTAGATGAAGGAGTTCATGCAGAATAATTTCGTACCTTCTTTCTTTTGGTTCTTCTAAAATAGATTTATCAAAGGTAAGTCTGCCTTTGCTAGAGCAACTTGCGAGCTTTCTTTTCATGGTTCTTAGGTGAATTTCCTTTGGTTTGACACCAATCTCTTCGGCTAACATAAGAACTTCTTCTTTAAACTTTTCTACACTAATCATTTTTCGGTTTTTGCTTTATCTGTTTCAAGTTATTAATTATTTCTGAAACAATGTCCTTTATTTGTTGTTCATTGAGAGTTTTTATGTTAAATAAAACTTCATAAATTTCTCTCCTCAATTTTCTTTCCTGATCTTCACTTTTATCCCAGTAAGGGTATTTATCCATTATTCGTTTTATTTCACTGATTATATTCTCGGGTTCTCCTATATTTTTCTGTATTAATGTCTGGTGAATTACTTTCATTTGATTAACATCTTCATAGAGCTTTATTAGCTTTTCGAGAGATTCTTTTTGATTTCTCTCAAAGAGTTTAGCAATCTCATCTGCTCTTTCACTAATGCTAATTCTGATAGAAGAAGGCAAGTCTAACTTTTCTTGTTCAATCTGAGATTTAATCATATTAAAGATGTCTGCTATATCTTCTTCTGATGTTTGGCTTTCCTGTAATTTAGTCAAAGTTTTCCCATCTAATCTATAGATTTCATTGGTAGGATCAATTTTATCGGTGCTGGTATGTTTGCGAACTAGTTCTGCAGTTTTTCGAGCAAGTTCTTTATCTATCATAGTTTGTGATTCGTCTTTTTCTTTTAAAGTCCAGTATATTTTTGAAAGCGTATAGTAATCATCAATATAGTTTCCTAAGGACGGGTCAGGCGAAAGTATCTCGTACATGCTTTGCAGTTCCTTGAAGAACTGGTAATATTTATTACGCCTCTCTTCATCCCTAAAATACTCAACTGCGGCTTCAACGGCTTTATCTTTTGAATGTTCTTTTATTAAAGCTATATATTCATTTCTTGCTTGTTCCATCTTCTTTACAAACTCCTCCTTTAGGAGCTCAATGTCCTTCACCATACCCTCAATATCAGACGAGTCAAACAATAAAGCCTTTTCAAGGTTTTCAAAGATGCCCACAAAGTCTACAATAAGCCCACAAGGTTTCTTTATTCCATTTTTATCTTCGTAAGGTCTGTTAACTCTTGCTATCGCTTGTAATAAAACGTGGTCACGCATTGGTTTGTCAAGGTACATACAATAGAGTATGGGAGCATCAAAACCAGTCAATAGTTTGTCTGTAACGATTAAGATTTTTGGGTCTTTGTCAGGTTGTGTAAAGTTTTTTCTTATAATCTTTTCCTTTTCTTTTGAAAGGTGATATTTTTTTAATTCTGGAGGATCGTTATTGTTTTTGCTATAAACAACTTGTGAATACTCAGGCGGTAGATGCTTATCAAGCTCCTCTTTGTACAGAGCACAAGCTTCTCTATCAACTGCCACCAAAAACGCTTTGTATCCCATTGGTGCTACAAACTCTTTATAATGTTTGGCTACATATTCTGCAACTTTTTTAATTCTATCTTTATTCTTTAACATGTTTTTGAGTGTAACAGCTCTTTTAAGAATCTTGTTTAATGTTTCAATATCGCTTATTCCTTCTGCTTCTACTTGAGCTAAAAATTCTCTTTCTAGTATTTCTTTATCGACACGTAAATCGTTTTGTACGAGAGTGTAATGGAGTTGTACTGTGGTCCCATCCTTAATAGATTCGGCGATACTGTATTTATCAAGGTAACCTTTTGGCGGGTCATTAATTCCAAAAGTTATAAACGTACTGTTTCCATGACTTGTTTTATCGATGGGTGTTCCTGTAAATCCAATATAGGTAGCATTTGGTAAGGCACTCATTAGATGGTTGCCAAGCTTTCCAGATGTGGAACGATGGGCCTCATCAACAAGTACAAATATATTTTCCCGCTTATTAATACCTGGTGGCATATTGTCAAATTTATGGATCATCGTCACAATTAGACCTCTCCGGTCACTTTGAAGTAGTTCCTTGAGGTGCTTTTTACTTTCTGCGACTTCTACATTTTCAATTCCAACTGCCTTGATATTGTTGAATAATTGTGCTTCAAGTTCATTTCTATCTACTAGCATTATGACGGTAGGATTTTCAAAGGCTGGATCTTTGAGAATCTTTTGAGCTGCTACAATCATAGTGTAAGTTTTGCCAGAACCCTGAGTGTGCCATATGAGTCCTCTTCGTTTTTCTGGGTCCTTTGCCCTTTGAATTATTTTTTCAACTGCTCTGATTTGATGTGGTCTTAGGACAACTTTTTGTAATTCACCATCTTTTCTGGTGAAAAGAATATAATCCGTGATGAGTTTGATTATGTACTCTTTATTGAAGAATGTTTTTATTATCTGTTCAAAGTTAGGCTCAGCTGATGATTCTTCTAGCCTCCAGTCTGACAAGGATCTCGCTGATGTGTTCCAGGTTGCACCATAGCTGAATTTGACAAGATTGGATATTACATAAATCTGAGAAATTGCCAGAAGTTCAGGACATTCCTCGTGATATCTTCTAATCTGGTCCAATGCTTCGTTCATTCCTTCAATCACATAGGTAGCCTTTGTTTCAACTAAAACAATGGGTATGCCATTTATCAGGAAAACAATATCAGGACGGATAGTTTTCTTTCCGTTGTTAAATTCAAACTCATCAGTGACATGAAAAACGTTGTTGTGTATATTTTTGATATCAATAAGGCGAATATTTCTTTCTCTTCTTTCTTGTTTTATGTATTCATTTTTTAGACCTTTGAGATACTCCAATGCGGTAAGATTTCCTTCAATGTCGATACGTAGTCTTTCAAGTTTTTTGATCACTTCATAGGCTAAATCTTCAGTAAGGAAGGGATTTAATTCTAGGATTTTCTTTATAAAAATATCTTTAAATATTAGCTTAGTGTTGTCGCCTCGCAGTTTTAGAGCTTCTTCAGGAGGAACATACTGCCAGCCAATTTCTTTAGCGTATTCAATGATCGGTTCTTGAACTGAATGCCTTTCAGCCCCAAACCCTCTACTCATTGGAAACCCATTTTAAGTCTTTTACTCTAATTTTACCACTCATAAGGTTATGAAGCATAGATTTAAAAAGCTCCTGCAATGCCTTCTTTTTATTTTCTTCCGCCTGTATCTTTTCATCCACAGCCGATAAAATCTCTGCAATCTTTTGCTGAACGGGAAGCGGGGGGAGGGGGATGGGAATATTAGATAATCTAGCCAAATTTATACTACATTGATTAACATGTCTTCGGCAAATTATTTTATAGTATCCTTCATACCATTTCTTATGAAGGTATTTTGCAATAAAATATGCAGAAAGCCTTTCATCAATTACTCTTATGATTGTCATATGATTTGAAATAACAAATTTTTTATTATCATGATTAAAATATGCTGTTTTACCAACTAGTTCTTCGCTATTGGTATTATTAAAAATAATATCTCCTTTCTTTACTAAATAATTACTTATATCTTTATCAGTTTGGATATACTTCAGATTATTTAAATCTATATAACCCATCTCATTGATATTAAAGGGTCTCAATTGAGGTATTCCACTTCCTATATCATTCCATTTGCCACACGGAAAACCAAATTGAATCTTAAGCATATTTTTATTCTTTAAATCCCCCAATCTCACCACTTCCCAATCTTCTGGAATAGGTCCTATTTCTGTTTCTTTTAGTTTTACTTTTTCAATTTCATGGATGCTTACAGGTCCATAGGTAAAAAGATGTTTCATGAGGGATTTTTTAAGCTCTTTGGTTGCTTTTAGTACAGCATCGGTTTTTTCTATTGCTTCTTGAATAGTAGAAAGCACATAAGCAATATTCTTTTGCTCTTGAAGCGGGGGGAGGGGGATGAGGAGTGATAAAAACTCTCTAGTTTTTACCCTTTCTTTCCCACTAAATCCTTTAGCATGTGATTTAATTATATTCCATACATTAGGTTGTAATAGATATAATGAAAGGAAATTTATGTCAAGCCTTTCAGTTCTTGCTCTGAGTATGGGATGCTCACTTGTTACGACAGCACCATCTAAATGATTATTAATAACTCCATAAGCTCCTTTACGGATATTTATTTTCGAAAAGATAAAATCATCTTTTTTAACTATGAACATAATTTTAGTAGAAATTTGACTTCCCATTATTATATCTTTTATTGCAACACCTTTGCCATATAATTTTGTAAATATGCGTTTATAATATTTATTTTTTTCAATTATAATTTGTCTTTCTTTTAAAGGTACTTCATATACCACTTCCCCCAACTTCACCACTTCCCAATCCTCTGGAATAGGTCCTATCTCTGTCTGTTTAAACCCTTTGTTTTCGTTAATCTCCATCATTCTACACTCCTCATATCCTAAAAATTTAATGAATTAGTCCCAGTTCCTTCAATATTTTTTCCAGCTTTTCTTCCACTTCTTTCCTCTCTTCTTCTAATTCTCGTAGCTGAACTATGGCATCTTCCAATGGTAATATATCGTCTTCTTCGGTGTGCCCCACGTAACGAGAAGGGCTAAGGTTATAATCATTTCTTATGGCTTCTTCTTTTGAGATAATCTTGCTTATGCCGTTTTCTTCTTTCCAGTTTGAATATAAATCTGCAATTAGTTTTACTTTATCCTCTGGTAGGTAGTTCTTTGGCCTTCCTTTTTCAAACAACTTGGATGCGTTGATAAGCAGTATTTGGTTTTTCCTTTCCTCGGGTTTTGCTTTGTTGATAACAATGATAATACCCGGTGCAGTGGTGTTATAGAATAGGTTTTCTGGAAGCAGTATAACTGCTTCGATATAGTCGTTATCGACAAATGCCTTTCTAATATCCCTTTCTCTGTTCTTGCCGCTTGTTCCACTACCACGGGAGACGGCACCGGTATCCAACACAACGGCCATTTTTCCCTTATCCTTCAAAGATGCAAACATATGCTGTATCCATCCCCAGTCAGCTGTATTGGAGGGTGGATATCCAAAGGTAAACCTGTCGTATGGATCATTTTCGTAAACTGATTGCTCAAAATTCTGATTCCACATGGGATTGGCAACAACGAGATCAAACTTTTTTAGAGAACCATCTGGATTGAGGAAAGCAGGCTTTTTCATCGTATCACCGAGGGCAATTTCCGCCTCCATATCGTGAATGAAGACGTTCATCTTTGCCATGGCGTAAGTTGTAGGGTTAATTTCTTGTCCGTAGAATTTCACAGGTTCTATGGAAGTGTCATTACCATACTTTTCCTTGAATCTTAAGTGGCATTTAATCAACAATCCACCAGAACCACAACACGGGTCATAGATTTCGTTACCAGGTTGTGGGTCTAAGATAAGTGCCATCAGAGTGGCCACCTCTCCAGGTGTGTAAAACTCTCCGGCGGATTGGCCTGAACCCTCGGCGAATTTCTTAATAAGGTATTCGTAAGCTCTACCTAAAATGTCCGGGTCTACATCCTCAATTCCAAGGCGATGCCTGCTTAGAACTTCTATCAGTGCTTTTAGACTCTCGTCGCTTATAATTCTTTGTCCCGCAACCGTTGCATTAAAATCTACCATATCAACAACACCATGTAGTTCAGGGTTTTCCTTTGCAATTTTCCTGACTACATCCGTCAGATATTCACCGATGTTTTCTGTATGTTTGCGTATTTCTTCCCACCTGGCTTCTTTAGGCAAATAGAAACGAACAAGCTTGCGATCGTCCGAAATAAGTTCCTCGATAGACTCAGGATCCATATTTCCATACTTTTCCGAAAGCAGCTTAACTTCATCTTCAAATACATCGGAAAGTCTTTTTATGAAAATCAAGGGCAAAATATAATCTTTGTATTTAGGTGCGTCTATCTCACCCCTGATCTTACAAGCAGCTTCCCACAGCCAGTTTTCAAGAGTTTTAATATCAAGCTTGCCTTTATGGTTGTTGGTATGCATAGAACTTTCCCCCTTTTTGATTTGCGGCGACCATGCCTAAGGACTGCATGTATATCATAGACACAATTTTACTATTTTGTCAAGCACTTTGAAAGGCCATAAACAACCTTCAGGTGTGTTAAACTTTAGAACGTGGACGTTAAAGAAGTCCTGAGAACGTTGCAACCAGGTCAAAGGTATGAGTTGCTGACTGTGTGGAAAGAGATACCCATAAGGACTAAACTACTGCTAAAGTGGGTATCTCCTAACGACATGCTTGTAGGCTTTGATTATAGAGAGTGCGTTTTTAAGAACGTGATACAGAAAGGCCATGTATATTTGAAGGTGGGGGATATGTACTTGGAGACTGTTATATTTAGCAACATACGGGATGAGCTTGTGCTGGAGGTTTTGAACTTAACCTCGCCTCCTCCAGTGGTTATGAGGGAGTTCGTAAGGGTAGAGCCTTCGGAAGAAGAACCTGTTTACGTAGACTTGTGCTTGGAAGATAGGTGTATAGTAAACACTAAAGCTGTAGACATAAGCGAATCTGGTGTTGGAATTCACGTATCACCGGATTATTCTGAAGAGCTTATGAAGATGCTCAACTTTCCAACAGAGGATCTACTCCACAAGGCTTTTGATGTACATATAAAGCTTCCGTCTGGGCATGTGCTCGAGGCCAAGGGTGAGCTAAGGAACATAATAAAAGATGTTGAAGGTGCTTACATACGCCTAGGCTTTCTGATCAAGCTTTCACCGAAAGATGAAAAGCTACTCAGGTCTTACATACTAAAAAGGCAGAAGGAAATAATAGATAAACTTAAGTCTTTATGAAACTACTGCTTAGGCTTGCCGTTAGGTTTCTCTTTGGGGGAAAGAGCTATACACATCTGGTTACAGCGGTAGCATTCCTTGGTGTGATGATAGGTGTAGTTGCACTACTTCTTACCATGGGTGTTTTCTCAGGCTTTCAAAAGGCTCTAAAGGAAAAGATTCTCTCTAGCATGCCTCACGTGATAGTGAGCCTTATAGAGGGAAAGCCAGATGACCATCATCTGACGATAATACGGAAAAATCCATGGGTAGAGAGGGCTTTTCCCATAATGGTATTCCAGGCAGTGATTGGAAAGGACAGAACTTTCCAGAGCGTGAGCGTAAAGGCTATAAGACCTGAGGATATGGGAGTTTACGCGGGTGCCATCCTTGAAGGAAAGCCAGGTGGTGTCATGATAGGGAGTGGTTTGGCCGACATACTGGGTGTGAAGGTGGGGGATCAGATAACTCTTATCTCACCCATGGGTATAAGGACTCCCTTGGGCTTCTTACCTAAGATAGAGAGGGTTAGGGTGGGAGGTATTTACAGGAGGGGGACCTTTGACCAGGACTACCTTACGGTGGTAATGCCCATGGAACAAGCTATTTCTATTTTTGGTGATAGTTGGCAGCTTTCAGGTTATGAAGTGTACCTAAAAGATCCTTACATGGCCCAGGATGTAAAAAAAGAGCTAGAGAAATCTTTGGGAAGCTCTGTCTTTGTCCGTTCTTGGGTAGATTTCAACCAGCCTCTTTTTAACGCCCTCGAACTGGAAAAGAGGGGAATCTTCTTCGTCCTACTTCTCATGATTCTCATAGCCTCCTTTAACATCACTAGCCTTCTTTTTATGAAAGCAAGGGAGAAGGTAAAGGATGTGGCTATCCTCAAGACCTATGGGATGAAGAGCGGGCAAGTTTTCCTTCTCTTCGTCTTACAAGGCTTCATCCTAGGCTTCTTGGGAGCGTCCTTAGGTGTAAGCTTGGCCTTTTTGGGTGAGTGGCTCATAAACCGCTACGATCTTATAAGGGTTCCGGCGGACGTTTACCTCATGGACCATGTACCCTGCTATATACAGACGCAGGACCTGGTGCTCACCTTCTTAGGGGCTCTTCTCCTTTCTTGTATGTCAAGCCTCCTACCTGCCTATAAGGTCAGTAAGGAAAAAGTGGTGCAGGTGTTAAGAGGTGAGTGAATGCCCTTATAATCCATCCTATGGACTACGACCTTGTGGTGTTGGGTGGGGGGCTTTCCTACACAGGCCTAGAGATTTTAAAAAACAAGGGTTTGAAGTTGGCTCTCGTGGAAAAGGATCCTGATCATCTGGGTGGTGTTTGCCTTCATGAAGGTTGTGTGCCTACAAAGCTGTACCTTGCAGAAGCCCAAAAGCTCCTTTATTTCAAAACTTCAAGACTCTTTGAGGGAGAGGTGAAACATATTGACCTTAAAAGGCTCAAGGCCTACAAGGAAGAACTTTCCGAAGAGTTGAGAAAAGGTATACTGAGTCTTCTTAAGGGTGCTGACATACTCTACGGGTATGGGGAGCTTGTAGAGCCAAACTTGGTAGATGTAGAAGGCAAAAAGATCTCGGGTAGGTACGTGTGGATAAACACGGGAAAGAGGCAAGAAAGGCCCCCAGAAGGTTACATAACTACGGACCAGGTTTTTGAACTGGAAGATGTTCCCGACTCTGTCCTGATAGAGGGTGATGATCCTATAGGTTATGAGTTTGCTTGCTTTTTCAACGCTTTGGGCAGTCAAGTTTTTCTAAACCTAGATGCAGATCTCTCCTTTATGCATCCTAGTCTAAAGATCAGGTTTGAGAAGATGCTTAAGGAGTCTGGCATAAAGATAAAGGAGAAGAAGGATGATGCAAGTCTAAAGATCTACGCTAAAAGAAGGATACCCAACTCTGATTGCTTAAAAGTGGATATTTCAAAGGACAAGTATGGTCATGTACTGGTAGACAAGGGCTATGAGACATCCCTCAAAGACCACTTTGCTATAGGTGATGTGAACGGCCTTTGTGAGCTCGCTCATGCTAGTAGGCTTCAGGCCATAAGTGTGGCTAAAAGACTGTCGGAAGGTAGAGGTTTTTATATACCACCACACAAGATCCCTTATGTGCTTTACACCATACCCATGGCCTACGCAAAGGTAGGCTTCACAAAGAAGGACCTCCAGGAGACTGGCGTAGAGTACACAGAGAAAGGTATAACCCTAAGACCCTTCGCGGTAGGAAGCATGTATTCAGCTCAGGAGGCAAGCGCTTACCTGTACTTTGATAAGAAGGGCTTTTTCCTTGGCGGTGAGGTTCTCTTTCCTTTTGCTTGGGAGGTGATAGGCTTTCTGACCTCATCCCTCTTTGGAGAGTTTGACATAAACCTCCTCAAGAGGATACCCTTACCACATCCTACCCTCGTAGAAATCTTAAACATAAGGCTTCTGTGATGTATAATAGATTTAGGTGAGAAGAGCTTTAATCTCTGTCTACTACAAGGAAGGTGTAGAGGAGATAGCCAAGGCCCTTGAATCTGCAGGTTATGAGATAGTTTCTACTGGAAAGACGGCCACTTACCTGCAAGAGCTTGGTATAAGTGTAAAGAAAATAGAGGACATAACTGGCTTTCCTGAGATCCTAGGTGGTCGTGTAAAGACACTCCATCCTCTCATCCACGGGGGGATACTTTTAAGGGAATGGGTGGAGGAAGACCTAAAGCAGTCCAAAGAATTGGGCATAGTTCCCATAGACGTGGTAGTGGTAAACCTCTATCCCTTTGAGGAGAAGTTGAAAGAAGGCCTTGAAGAAAGAGAACTGTTAGAGTTTATAGATATAGGTGGTCCGACACTCTTAAGGGCATCCGCTAAGAACTTCTACAGGGTAGTAGTGGTGGTAGATCCACAAGACTACGGATGGGTGTCCCAGAAGATAAGAGAAGGAGGGCTTACCCTTGAGGAGAGAAGGAGACTCGCCGCCAAAGCCTTCGCCTATACCTCTTACTACGATGCTCTCGTGTGGAACTATCTCTGGAAGGAAGAAGGTTTTCCCAATTTCTTTTCGCTACCCTTTAAGAACCTTAGAAGCCTAAGGTACGGAGAGAATCCACACCAAAAAGGATTCTTGCTAGAGAACCCCCTTGAGAGCTTGGGTATAGTCAAGGCAAAGATCCTCCAAGGAAAGGAAATGTCTTTCAATAACTACCTGGACGCAGATGCTGCTGTTAGATCTGTTTCCGAGTTACAAGGTCCTGCATGCGTCATAGTCAAGCATAACAACCCATGCGGTGCTGCTGTAGGTTCTGACCTTCTGGATGCCTTTCTAAAGGCAAAGGAGACTGATCCAGAGTCTGCCTTTGGTGGTATAGTAGCCTTTAACGACATCGTCGATGCTAGACTTGCCCAAGAGCTTACGGAGATGTTTCTGGAGGTTGTAATAGCTCCAGAGTATGAACCTCAGGCCCTGGAAATTCTAAGCAGGAAGAAAAACCTAAGGGTTATACAGTACTTTGGCCACAGCATCTGGTACGACATAAAGAAGGTTTCCGGCGGTTACCTTATGCAGGAAGAAGACACAGAGCTTTACCGAGAACTTAAGGTAGTTACTAAAAGAGAACCCACGGAGGAGGAGCTTAAGGATCTTATATTTGCTTACAAAGTGTGTAAGCATGTAAAGTCTAACGCTGTAGTAATAGCAAAAGGAGAAAGAACACTGGCCATAGGTTCTGGCAACACTTCAAGGGTGGATAGCCTTAGGTGTGCGATAAGCAGGGCTCACAGGTATGGTTTTAACCTGGAAGGTGCCGTCTTAGCCTCCGAAGCCTTTTTCCCCTTCAGGGATAGTGTGGACATAGCTGCAAGTGTGGGTATAAGGGCCATAATACAGCCGGGAGGTTCTATAAGAGACAAAGAGGTAATAGAGGCAGCGGACGAGCACCACATAGCTATGATTTTCACGGGTACTAGACACTTCAAGCACTGATTAATTAAAGGCTAAGTATATACTCCAGCAGAGTCCTAACTCCAAAACCAGTGGCACCTTTAGAGTAGTAACCATACTCTTCTTTGGTATAGGCCGGCCCTGCTATATCTAAGTGGACCCACTTTATACCCTCATCCACGAACTCTTCCAGAAACATGGCAGCAGTAATAGCACCACCGTACCTTCCTCCTGAGTTCAGGACATCAGCCTCCCCTTTCTTTATCTTCTTTCTGAGCCTCTTGTCGTCCATGGGTAGCTTCCACATACGTTCTCCCGTTTCTTTTGAGAGTCTTAGGATTTCATCTCCAAACTCATCGTCGTTGGTAAACAACCCTGCCGTGTACTCTCCTAAAGCTACTATACATGCACCGGTGAGCGTAGCCATATCTACTATCTTAGAAGGCTTTAGTCTCGAGGCATAAGAAAGAACATCTGCTAGTGTGACTCTACCCTCTGCGTCTGTGTTGTCTATCTCTATGGTCTTACCGTTCAAAGCCACGATTATATCATCGGGTCTGTAGGCAGTACCACTTGGCATGTTTTCAGCGGCACCTATAAGGCCATGGACTTCCACCTGTGGCTTTAGCTCGGCTAGGGCTTTCATTATACCGAGTACGGCACAGGCCCCCGATTTGTCCATCTTCATGGTCCTCATGTAGTCTCCTGTCTTTATGTTCAGACCACCAGAGTCAAAGGTAAGGCCCTTACCCACTAGCGCGATCTTCTCCTTAGGTTCTCCCTGAGGCCTGTAAACCAGATGTATAAACCTTGGTGGTGTAGCCGAACCCTTTCCTACGCTCCACAAGGCATTCATACCCATTTCCTGTATTTGCTTCTCGTCGTATATGGTGCACTCCAGGCCATACTCTTGGGCGAGCTTTTGAGCTATCTCTGCCAAGGTTATGGGATTGATTACGTTCCCAGGTTCGTTTACAAGGTCCCTTGCAAAGTTCTGGGCTTCTGCAAATATACTTCCAACCCTTATACCTTCTTCGTCCGCACCATGGAGTGTAACCTTTTCAACTTTGACACCTTCTTCTTCCTTCTTGGTTTTGTACTTGTCAAAGGAGTAACTTCCCAGAAGCACACCCTCCGTTATTGCCTTGGAGAGCTTGTAGTCAAGGCTTTCCCCTACGTACACGCAGACAGAGCTCACCTTGTCCCTTTTGAGCCTTTTCACTAGAAGGGCACCTGCTACTCTGTAAGAATCCAAAGAAGTTTTATCTTTTTTACCGAGACCTACGGCGTATAAGGGGATAAAACCCTTTCCATCAACAGGAAGATGTACCTTTACCAAACTTTCCTCTTTACCCTTGAAGTTCTCAAGTCCAAGGAGCTCCTCGGCTACCTTTCTCTTTTCTCCCAGAACATCCAAGTTAGAAAAGTCATCTTCAAACAAGAAGATGGCCACCGGACCGTCTAGGGTAAAGCTTCCAGACTTTACCATCACTCCTCCTCCTGCGCGTTTAACTCTCTTTTAAGAGCTATCTTACCAGTCCTTGCCATTTCTTTTATGCCAAAGGGTTTAATAAGCTCTAGGAAGGCGTTTAGCTTGTCTTCAGAGCCTGTTATTTCAACTGTGTACGTCTCTGGAGAAACATCTACCACCTTACCCCTAAAGATCTCTACCAACCTCAGAACTTCATCTCTAGCCCTTGGTGTAGCTGTATGTACCTTTACAAGCATGAGCTCCCTTTCCACATGAGGAATGTCTGTAAGATCCTTTACCTTAAGCGTGTCTATGAGCTTCCGAAGCTGCTTTACCACCTGATCTATGACTACATCATCACCTATTACTTCTAGAGTCATCCGGGATATACCCTTTTCGTGTGTCTCTCCAACGGACAGGCTTTCTATGTTGTATCCCTTACCTGCTATCAGGGTAGCTATCCTAGCTAATACTCCAAGCTCGTTCCTTACTGTAAGGCTTATTAAATGCTTTCTAACTATACCCTTCTTGGTTTCCCTGTAAAGAGGAGCCTTCACAAGGTTGAGATCTTCCATCTTTTACCCCACTAAATACATGGTTTCTGCTTCTACTTTCTTTTTACCATCGTCTAGTATCATCTCCCTGTAAGACTTTCCTGCTGGTACCATGGGCAAGACGTTCTCTTCTCTGTCCACATGGAAGTCCATTAGCACTGGCCTGTCGTCTATCTTCAGTGCTTCCTCTATTATTTCCCTTACGTCTGAGGGTTTTTCAGCCCTGAAACCTACAGCCCCACAGGCCTCAGCAAGCTTTACAAAATCTGGCTGTACGCTCAGATCTACTTCTGAATACCTCTTTTCGTAGAAGAGCTCTTGCCATTGACGTACCATACCAAGGTAACCGTTGTTAATTATAGCTATCTTCACTGGGACTTTGTACTGAACAGCAGTAACCAGCTCTTGCATGGTCATCATAAAGGAGCCATCACCGTCTATGACAAAGACTTCTTTATCAGGCCTGCCTATCTTGGCTCCTATGCCGGCTGGGAGGCCAAAACCCATGGTACCAAGACCACCGGAGTTTATGAACTGTCGTGGGAAGGAATACTTGTAGAACATGGCAGCCCACATTTGATGCTGACCTACGCCCGTAGCTATTATGGCGTCACCTTTGGTAGCCTCCCATATCTGTTCTATTACGTACTGTGGTTTTATTACCTTATCAGACTTGTTGTACCTTAGAGGGTGTAGCTTTTTCCACCTTTCTATCTGCTCAAGCCACTTTTGTCTCTCTTCTACAAACAGTGGCTTTCCACCCATCTTCTTTAGTTCTTCTATCAGCTTCCTGAGAACTATCTTGACGTCCCCTACTATGGGTATGTCCACCACTATGTTCTTTGATATGGAGGCTGGATCTATGTCTATGTGGATTATCTTAGCTTGTGGTGCAAACTCTTCCACTTTGCCAGTCACCCTGTCATCAAAACGTGCCCCTACTGCTATCAGAAGGTCGCAGTGGTAAACAGCCATGTTGGCGTAGTAAGTACCGTGCATACCTAGCATGTGGAGGGCAAGCGGGTGAAGTTCTGGAAAGGCCCCCTTACCCATGTTGGTGGTGGTCACTGGTATCATCATCATTTCGGCTAGCTCTACAAGCTCAGCCTGAGCCTCTGCCTGAACAGCACCACCACCTACGTAAAGGACTGGCCTCTTTGCTTCAAGTATGGCTTTGGCTGCCTTTTTTATCTGCTGAGGGTTACCCTCAATGTGAGGCCTGTATCCTGGTAGCGACTCTTTTACCTCCTCAAGGGAAGGTATACCTACAGAGGATAACTTTTGGGTTATGTCCTTAGGTATGTCCACGAGTACTGGTCCAGGCCTTCCCGTCCTGGCTATGTAGAAGGCCTGTCTGAGTATCAATGGTAAGTCTTCTATTCTCTTGACTAAGAAGTTATGCTTTGTTATAGGCCTTGTTATACCTACTATGTCTACTTCTTGGAAAGCATCGTTACCTATAAGGTGGGTTGGGACTTGACCTGTTATAAAGACCACGGGTACAGAATCCATGTAAGCGTCAGCTATGGCAGTCACAAGGTTGGTAGCACCAGGTCCGGATGTGGACATGGCTACACCTACTTTCCCCGTAGCCTTTGCGTACCCCTCCGCCATATGCCCAGCACCCTGTTCATGCCTTGCCAATATATGCCTTATGCTTCCATCCCTGTAGAGGGCATCGTAGACTTCCATTATGGCTCCACCAGGATGACCAAAGATAACCTCAACCCCTTCTTCCTTTAACACTTCTATGACTATATCTGCACCTTTGCGCTCCATCCTTTTCCTCCTAAGGATAAGGTAAAAAATATATGCATAAGATTAGCTTTTTGTTAAGGTTTTCGATCCTTCAAGAGGTCCGGATTAACTATACCCTTAAGCTCGTCTTGAGTTTGCTGATCTGTGCTCTTTTGGTTCTGACTGCACACACCTTCGGTACCTGCCACGAAGAGCATGGGTGTGGGACAGTTTACTACAACTACACCATCAGGTATGGGAAAGTCTTCCTTAGGATACATAAAGGCGGCCACTGACATGTAGTCCATCCATATGGGTAGTGCTACCTTGGCACCTGCCATACCTTTACCCATAGACCTCTTCGCGTCGAAGCCTACCCATACTCCTGCGACTATGTTGGGTGAAAAGCCTACAAACCAAGCGTCCATGTAATCGTTGGTAGTACCCGTCTTACCTGCCAAAATCCTGTCCATAGAGCTTGCGGCCACACCAGTACCTTCCAGAATTACAGCCCTAAGCATGTCTACCAGTACTCTAGTTTCTTGTGGAGGAAGCACCTGTTGACATTGTGGTTTGTTCTCTTCTAGGATAGTCCCATCGGGGGCTACTATCTTCTCCACAAAGTATGGCTTGCAGTAAGTTCCGAGGTTGGCGAAGGCCTGAAAAGCTGAAGTTAGCTTTAAGGGTGTTACTTCTATGCTACCGAGGGCCATAGAGTAGTAGGGTTTAAGCTCTATGCCTAACTTTCTACCTATTTCGATAGGAAGGTCAAAGCCTATGTCTGCCAAGAGGTTTACGGTTGCCGTGTTTATGCTTTTAGCTAGGGCTGTCCTCAGCGTAACCATACCGTACTGTTCACCCTCGTAGTTGGATGGTGTCCACTCTTTGCCTTTGGATGGATCGTAGAAGCTCCTAGGCGTGGCGTCTATCTGGGATACTTGGGTGTATCCTTTCATGAGAGCTGCTAGGTAGATAATAGGTTTGATAGCTGAACCTGGTTGTCTCTTTGCGTATACCGCTCTGTTGTAAGGACTCCTTAAATAAGAATAACCCCCTACCATGGCTCTGATAGCTCCAGTTTTCACGTCAAGGCTTACCAGGGCACCCTGCAAGTCTGGCAAGACTTCGATCTGAAGTTCTCCTTTCCTTCTATAGACCCTTACCAGTACAAAGTCTCCCTTTTCCACTGGTAACTTCACATCTTTAACCTGGAAAACTTTGTCCTTTATGGCTATTTCCATAGAATCCTCGCTCACGTTCTGAACCTTTCCTATGTAGACTTTTCCAGGCTTTAAGTCTGTTTCCTGCGAGTCGTATATCTTTTGCACCTCATACGGATCCTCAGGAAGGTATGGTATGCCGTTAGCCTTGGCAACTCTCAGCACGCCCCTTTTTACAGCCTGTTGGGCATGGATCTGGAGGTCTTTGTCCACGGTGGTGTACACCTTGTACCCGCCTGCCAGTATTACTTCTCCGTACTTATTCACAAGGTAGTCTTTGACGTAGTCTAAGAAGTAATCCATGCCGTAGTATCTGTTTTCCAACTTTACGTGTATTGGCTTTTTCGTATACCTTTCATAATCCTCCTTTGATATGTACCCATCTTCGTACATCCTGTAAAGCACATAGTTCCTTCTTTCAAGAACACCTTCCGGATTTCTGAAAGGGTTGTACTTGGAAGGAGCCTTTGGAAGAGCTGCAAGAAGAGCAGCCTCATCCAAGGTCAGGTCTTTGACGTGTTTTCCAAAGTATATCCTTGATGCTGCCTCTACTCCGTAGGCTCCTTGTCCCAGGTATATGTAGTTAAGGTACATTTCCAGTATCTGGTCCTTGCTAAAGGTTCTTTCTATCTTCAACGCTAAGAGGGCTTCTTTTATCTTTCTCTTTATGCTTCTCTCCGGTGTTAAAAAGAGGTTTTTAGCAAGCTGTTGGGTTATTGTAGAAGCTCCCTGTACTACCTCTCTGTGTCTTAAGTTAGCCACTACAGCCCTCACTATTGCTATAGGATCCACACCTGGATGCATGTAGAAGTTTCTATCCTCTGCTGCTATAAAGGCTTGTCTTACGTGCAGAGGAATTTCGCTCAAGGGAACGTAGTACCTCCTCTGTATACCCACATCACCAAAGACTCTCCCCTTATAGTCGTATATGACGGTAGCTTCCGGGGGCTTCCATCTTTTGAGATTCTCCACAGAGGGAAGGTCAAGAGAAAGCGTAAAGAGAAAGGCAAAAGGTACAAACACAAAGACTAAGAGGGAGAGCAAGATCAGTTTTTTCATCGCGTATATATTTTAATAATTTCTAGTATGTTGCAAGCTTTCCTCATGCTGAGCATCCTCCTTAGTTTATCTTCCTTAGGCTACCTTTATCCTACACTCTTCTTGAGTTTTAAAGAGCAC